>DATNFJ010000041.1:0-41350 GCA_035606455.1 Sphingomicrobium sp. | reverse complement strand
CCTGCCCGAGCTGCCCTGGCGCAAATGGAATTACGGGCGCCAGCTCGCCCGCCAGTTCGTCGAAGGCGCTCGGCTCGGCGACGGCTACGAACGGTTTTTCGCGGCCGTGTCGATCACCACGCCGGCGCTGCGCCAGCGGATCTACACGCCCGATTTCTTCACCAGCCATGCCGCGGCTGACAGGCTCGAGCAGCGGGCCATCGAACATTTCCCGCACGATGCTCGCCAGCCGCTCTCCGACCTTCAGCAGTTCATGCTCGGCGACCTGACCGTGCATCTTCCGGCGTCGCTCTGCCAGCGGCTCGACCGATCGAGCATGGCGCATTCGCTCGAGGCGCGCGTGCCGTTCCTCTCGCACCGCCTGGTCGAATGGGCGCTGACCATGCCCGCGGATCTCAAGCTTCGCGGCGGCACGGGCAAATATGTGCTCCGCAAAGCGGTCGAGCCGTGGCTTCCGGCCGGCGCGCTCGGCCAGCGCAAGATCGGTTTCCAGCTGCCCTTCGCCGACTGGTTCATGGGCGGCTTCAGCGACTTCGCGCGCGAGGCGTGGCGATCGTCTGGTGTCGCCGATCTCGGCTATCTCGATCGGCGTGGGGTCGACCTTTTGTTCGACGAGCATCGAAGAGGCGCTGCCGACCACGGCCGAATCCTCTACGCCATTGCGATGTTCAGTTGCTGGTGGGCGCAGCACAAGGCGAGCTCTGCCCCGGCTCGGCCGCGCAAGCGCGCCGCGGCCGCGACGTCCTGATGCCGGCGATCTCGGTCATTCTCCCGGTCCACAATCGCGCCGACGTCCTGCCGCGCGCGATCGACAGCGTGCTCGCGCAGGAGTTCGAGGATTTCGAGCTGATCGTCGTCGACGACGGTTCCAGCGACGAGAGCGGGAAAGTCGTCGAGTCCTATAAGGACACGCGCATCCGCCTCATCCGGCTCGACCGCAACCGCGGCGGCAATGTTGCCAGAAACGAGGGCATTCGCGCTGCGCACGCGCCGCTTATTGCCTTCCTCGACAGCGACGACCGCTACCTGCCCAACAAGCTTGGTCGGGTCGTCGCCCACTTCGATGAGCGTCGCGACCTCGACCTACTTGTCGACAGCTTCATCAAGGTGCAACCGCCCGGCTCGCGCAAGGCAGAGATCGTCCGCCGCAATCCCGTCATCAACGACCGTGAGCTGTTCCGCACGGCGCTGTTCACGCGCCAACTATGGAAAGCGACGCCGGCGATCGCCGTCAGGCGCGAGGCGGCGCTCAAGGCGCCGTTCGACGAGAGTCTGCGGCGCTTGCAGGACTTCGATTTCCTCATCCGGCTGTCGGAATTCGCCAGCTGCGCCTCGACCGACGAGGTCCTGTGGGTGAAATATTGGGACGCCGCCGCGATCTCCGCGCAGGACAACATGATTTCCGCCAATATCGAGCTGGTCCGTCGCCACCCGGAATACCTGCGAACCCCCGCTTACCGGCCCGGGCTCGCTTATGCGCTTCGGCTGTCAGCGTGGCGGCGGCTCAAGAAAGGCGATCTCGCCGGGATAACGCGCGATGTCGGCAAGCTGGCCGAGGCATTCGGTCGAGCAGAGGCGCTTCGCCTGAGCTTGGAAGCGTTTCGCCCGCGTCCCGCGCTTCGCCCCTAATAGCCGAGCCGCGGGTCGAGATGCTCGCGGATATAAGTGTCGATCCGGGTGACTGCCTTCGCGTCGAGTTCACCTCGATACCCGCCGCTTTTCCCGCTTCGCACCTTGCCGGACTCGACGTCGCCCTTTCGAGCCCGCTGCAAGCGTTTTGACGTGAAATAACCCTCGGCTTCGAGGTTCCTCAGATTGGCCAGGCTGGCGAACTCCACGGCGTCCGCGATGTCCTTGCTATCCGCCGTCATCCCGATCGCTTTGGTCAGTGTCTTCAGCGATTTGCCCGGATCGCTGAGGAAATCCTCGTAGCGGACAATCGTCGCGCCGGGCAGCGCCGCGAATTGGTTGAGGAATGCAACGATCGCGGGAATTCCTCCCTCATCGGCCCAGGCGAAACTCTCGAGCGGCTGATCCGCGAGCCGCTGCCGCGCCTTGTCGCGGCTCCGGTGCTTCAGGTGATGGTAGCGGGAGATCGCAATGTCCGCCGGATGCCTGGCGAGGAGCACGACCTTCTTGCCCGCATAATTGTTCGGGTCGACGCGGATTTCGCCCGGCCGTCGCATCGCGTCGCCGGCGTGGGTGAAGAGGACACGCACCGCCTCCGCTGGCGCATGTCTCAGCGCCGGGAATTCAAGCAGCTTGCGCTCGTCGGTGCCGAAGCGCCGCTGATAAATCCGCGCCAGCATCGCGCGCACGAACGTCCGTCCCGATTTGGGGAACGACAGGACGACTGCATCGGCTTCGCCGAGCCACGCCGAATCGCGCAGGTCGCGCTTCACGCGAAGCGCCGTCGAGCCCGGTACCAGCCGCAGAAACTGCGCGGCCGTCAGGCGCGCGAAATTGGTCAGGGAAGGGGCGCCGCGCACTCGGCCCGATTAAGCGGAAAAAATGGTGGACGCACTAGGGCTCGAACCTAGGACCCGCTGATTAAGAGTCAGCTGCTCTACCAACTGAGCTATGCGTCCACACTTTCTCGGATGCGGCGGCTGGTCGCCGCGCTTGAGCGGCGCGCCGGTAGCATGGCCTCAGGTGGGGCGCAACCGCCGCGGATTCAAGCGAGCTTGGAGCCCGTCCTTTGCTGCCGCTCCAGCGCCATGAGGAGGCCCAGGCACAGCATCACGGTCATCACCGCCGACCCGCCGAAACTGACCAGCGGCAGCGGCACGCCGACGACCGGGGCGAGGCCCATCACCATCATCAGGTTGATCGCGACGTAGAAGAAGATCGTCGCCGACAGTCCCGCCGCGGCGAGCTGACCGAAGCGGGAACGGGCGTTCATGCTGACCGTCATCCCCCAGCGGATCACCATCGCGAAGGCGAGGATCAGGAGCACGCCGCCGACCAGGCCCCATTCTTCGGCCATGGTCGCGAACACGAAGTCGGTGTGCCCCTCCGGCAGATAATCGAGATGGCTCTGGCTGCCGTGCAGGAAGCCTTTGCCCCAAATTCCGCCCGAGCCGATCGCGATCTTCGACTGGGCGATGTGATAGCCCGCGCCAAGAGGGTCGCTGTCCGGGTTGAGGAAGGTGTCGATCCGCTTGCGCTGGTAGCCGTGCATCAAATGATAGGCGATTGGGGCGACTGCGGCGACCCCCGCGGCTGGAACCAGGAATATCCAGATGGGCAGGCCGGCGAGGAACATGACCGTGATCCCGCACAGCACGACCACGATGCACGTGCCGAGGTCGGGCTGGACCAGGATCAGCACGGCCGGGACGCCGAGCAGGACGAAGGCCGGCCAAACCGCTCGCCATTTGTGGATCTCGCCCGCCGGCACGAGCTCGTAGAAGCGCGCCAGCGTGAGGACGATCGCCGGCTTCATGAACTCCGAAGGCTGGAGCTTCACCGGCCCAAGCTCGAGCCACCGCTGGGCACCCTTGCTGACGAAGCCGAGCGCTTCGACCCCGATCAGCAGCACCATCGTGATCCCGTAGAGCGGGAAGGCGATCGACTTGATCGTCCCTTCGCTCATCCACGACATGCCGATGGCGACTCCGAGGAAGAACAGGAAGACGATGCCCTGCTTGACCGCCCAGGGTTCGGCCGACCCGCCGGCGGCCGAATAAAGCACCACGAGCCCGAACATAGCGATCGCGGCGACGAGGAAGATCAAGCGCCACGGCAGCCGCGCAAGCGGCTTGGGGATGATCGCCGATGTGATCATGCCTGCTTGTTGGGTGGCAGCGGCGGCAGTCCGTTGGCCTGGCGCCAGGCGGCGGTCTTGCGCGCGATGCGCTCGTCCAGCGTTCCGCCGAGGCTCTGTTCGAATGTGTTCAGCGCGTTCATCGCCAATTGCCTGTCGTAGAGGAACGTCAGCGTGTCGCGGACCAGCGGCGCTGCGACCGCGGCGCCGAAGCCGCCATGCTCGACGATCGTCCCACAGGCATAACGCGGATTATCGAATGGCAGGAATGCCATGAACAGCGAGTGGTCGCGCAGCTTCCAATTGGCCGCCGTATAATTGCCGCGTTCACCGGCGCTGAGGTTGTGGGTCTGCGCGGTGCCGGTCTTGCCGGCCATCTGGATGCCGTTGATCGGGAACTTCGCCGCAGCGGCAGTGCCGTGATCGACCACGCCCCACATTGCTTTCCGGATGAAGTCGAGGTGGTCCTGGCCGACCGCGAGCTCGGGCTGCGGCGCGATCGGTTTGCTCTTGATCAGGCGCGGAAGCACGCGCTTCCCTGTCGCAAGGCGGGTAGCCATCACTGCGAGCTGCAGCGGATTGATCAGCACCATGCCCTGGCCGATCGACATGTTGACCGTGTCGTAGCCCTGCCATTGGCGATGATATTTGCGCATCATCCATTCGGGATCGGGAATGGTGCCGTAACGCTGGGTCTCGAACGGCAGGTCGAACTTCTCGCCGAATCCCATCGACCGGACCATCGGCGCGAGCTTGTCGGCGCCGACGCGCAGGCACATCGTATAGAAGTAGACGTCGCAGCTGTGGACGACCGCTCCGTCCATATCGAGCGGTCCGTGCCGGCGGTCGCAGTGGAAGGTGTGATTGCCGAGCTGGAATGCGCCGTTGCAAACGACGATCTGCTTGCGGTCGACGCCAGCGTTGAGCAGCGCCAGGGCCATGCTCGGCTTGATCGTCGAGCCGGACGGGTAGAGGCTCTCCAGCGTCTTGTCGACGAGCGGCAGGTGGTCGTCCTGCGACATCATCTTCCACTCGGCCTGGCTGATCCCGTCGGAAAATTCGTTCGGATCGAAGGATGGCATCGACGGCATCGCCAGGATGTCCCCGGTGGTGACGTCGATGACGACGACGGACGCCGACTGGTCGCCGATCCGGCGGGCGGCATATTGGTGCAGGTCGGAATCGATGGTCAGCTGAACGGTGCCGCCGCTGATGTCGGGCTTCGGCTCCAGCTCCTTGACGATCTTGCCGCGCGCGGTGACCTCGACCCGCTGGCCGCCGGGCTGCCCGCGCAGGATCGGCTCGAGTGTCTTCTCCAGGCCCTCCTTGCCGATCTTGACGCCGGGGACGAGGAGCAGCGGGTTCTTGCCCTCCTTCTCATATTCCTCGGCGGAGGCGGCGCCGACATAGCCGACGAGCTGCCCGACCGTCGGTCCGCCGGGATAGAAACGGGTGAACCCCTGGGAAGCGGCCACGCCGGGAAGATCGGGAAGCCGCACCGTGATCGCCGCATATTGCTCGTAGGGGACATTGTCGGCGACCGAGACCGGCTGGAACCCGCGCGACTGGCCGAGGTCGCGCCGGATGCGGTCGACATCGTCGCTGTCGAGGTCGAGCAGCTGCGCCACCTGCGGGACGATGTCGCGCGCCTTGTCCATCTGCTGCGGGATGAGGTCGACCCGAAAACTCGCCTTGTTGATCGCGATCGGCTTGCCGTAGCGGTCGATGATCCAGCCGCGCCGCGGCGGGACGGGAATGAGCTGGACGCGATTGCTCTCGCTCAGCAGCTGGTACTTCTCGTTCTCCGCGATGGCCAGCCAGCCGAGGCGTCCGATCAGCAATCCGCCAACCGCCGCCTGCGCCCCGCCGAGCACCAGCATCCGGCGGGAGAAGGTGATCGACTGGTGCGTATTGGTGATCCGGATCGGCTTCATCGGCCAAGCCTCCACCGGTCAACGCGCGAAATCGCCCAGGCGCTCAACGGAAATGCGCAAATCGAGATCAGCAGTTGCGGGACCATCATCGTGAAGGGCACATCGGCTCCCGACAGGCGCGCGATGCGCCACTGCAGCCATTCATCAAGAGCGATCAGCACGGTCGCAACCATCCACTCGATCCAATAGTCGCGCCACATGGTGCGGCGGTCGATCAGATCGAGCACCAGCATGGTCGCACTCCACAAAGCTATTGAAAAGCCTACGGGATATCCGGTGAACAGGTCGTTGACGAGACCCAGCGGCGCGGCCCACCAGGCCGGCCACGGATCGGCCCTCAGCAGGCGCCAACTGATGAGTGCGAGGTAGCCGAAGTCGGGAAACCAGCCGCTCGTCGAGACGATCGGCAGCGCCGAGAGCAGCGACGCCAGGACCACCGTCGCCGCGGGCACGATCAGCGCATAGCGGCTGGGGCCCTGGCCGAAGCGTTTTGGCGACGAGAGCGCGGCGCGGACCATTACGGCGCCGATGGCGAAGGCTGGTTCTCGGTGTTCATCGCTTCCGGTTCGTAGGGCGGTTCGACGATCGCGAAGCTGATCGAGGAAGGGTCGGCGAGGGGAATCCCGATCGCTTCGTCGCCCTTCAACCGGACAATCCGCGCCACCGGCACGAGCGGCGGATAGAGGCCGCCGGTACCCGAGCTGATGATGAGGTCTCCCGGCCTGAACGGATTGCGGCCGACTTCGAGCGGCCGCACCTCGACCGTTCCGTCCCCACGGCCCTGCGCGATCACCGGAATGCCGTTTCTGAGCAGGCGGGCGGGAACGATGCTCGTCCGGTCCGACACCAGCAGGACGCGCGAGGCGAGCTGGCCGACATCGATGATCCGTCCAACCAACCCGTCGGGCGAGCGCACGGGCATGCCTTCGCGGATCCCGTCCCTGGCGCCGGCCGAAAGAATGGCGAAGCGGCGCGGGCTGTTGAACGACGAACCGACGATCCGTCCGGTCGCGATCGTATCGCGCGTGTGCTGGCGCAGCTGAAGCGTCGCCTTGAGCTGCAGATTCTCGAGATTGATCGCCTTGGCCTCGACCATGCGCCGGAGCATCGCCTTGCGCTCGCGCTTGAGTTCGCCGTTCTGGCGCACCGCGTCCCAATAATCGTCGGCGCCGGTGACGAGGCCCTGCGCGGTGGCGGTCACTTCATGAAGCGCCGAGGCGACCGGGCCGGTGACGTCAAGCGCCGCTCCGCGGATAGTCGCGAATTCATCGGGGGCGACCAGCGAAACGACGAGCAGAATGATTCCGACGATGATCCCGGCGATCACCGCCAGGAAGCTGAAGAACAGCCCATATTGCGCTCGCCGCGACCAGCCGGGACGCGCGGTCGCCACCGCTTACGACCTCGTCAGGCCGTCTGCAGGACGCCGCGGAACTGCTCTTCCTCCAGCGCCCGGCCAGTGCCGAGAGCGACGCAGGTGAGCGGATCGTCGGCAACGGTCACCGGAAGGCCGGTCTCGTCGCGAAGCACTTCGTCCAGGCCCTGCAGCAGGGCGCCTCCGCCGGTCAGCACGATTCCCTGGTCGCAGATGTCGGCCGCAAGCTCGGGCGCGGTGTTCTCGAGGGCGATGCGAACGCCCTCGACGATCGTTCCGACGGGCTCGGAAAGGGCTTCGGCGATCTGGCCCTGGTTGATCGAGATTTCCTTGGGGACGCCGTTCACCAGGTCGCGGCCCTTGATGTGGACGGTCTTGCCGATCCCGTCGACCGGCGGCTTGGCGATTCCGACCTCCTTCTTGATCCGCTCGGCCGTGGCTTCGCCGATCAGGAGGTTGTGGTTGCGCCGGACATAGGAGCTGATCGCTTCGTCCATCTTGTCGCCGCCGACGCGGACGGAGGTCGTGTAGGCGAGGCCGCGCAGCGACAGCACCGCGACTTCGGTCGTTCCGCCGCCGATGTCGACGACCATCGAACCGATCGGTGCGGTGACCGGCATGTCGGCGCCGATCGCGGCGGCCATCGGCTCCTCGATCAGATAGACCGCGCTCGCGCCCGCGTTCGACGCGGCGTCGCGGATCGCGCGGCGTTCGACCGAAGTCGATCCGGAGGGCACGCAGATCACGATTTCGGGGAAGCGCCAGGCGCGCATCTTGCCGCCATGGACCTTGTGGATGAAGTGCTTGATCATCTGCTCGGCGACGTCGATGTCGGCGATGACGCCGTCACGCAGCGGGCGAATGGCCTCGATCTGGTCGGGCGTCTTGCCCATCATCAGCTTGGCGTCTTCGCCGACCGCCTTGACCTTCTTGACGCCGTTGATCGTTTCGATCGCGACCACCGACGGCTCATTCAGAACGATCCCGCGCCCCCGCACATAGACGAGCGTGTTGGCGGTTCCGAGGTCGATCGCCATGTCGTGCGACATCCATTTGAACCAACGATTCCAGAACATTCGTACCCCGTTCCCTCGCCTGTTCCCCGGACCGCCAAACGCGTGGCCGGAGTTTAATTTCCGATTGCTCACCACCCATTGAATGCGGTCTGAATTTTAAGGAAAAATCAGTGCTTCGCCGGCGCCTTCGGAATGGGCTAGGAACGGTTAACATGTCAATAAGAAGGCTGCCCCCCGAGCTCATCAATCGCATCGCCGCGGGCGAGGTGGTCGAGCGCCCGGCGAGCGCCCTCAAGGAACTGGTTGAAAATGCGCTCGACGCCGGCGCGACTCAGGTTGAGGTCCGGCTGCATGCCGGCGGGCTCGAGCTGATCGAGGTCGCCGACGACGGCTGCGGCATGACGCGCGACGAGATGCGGCTCAGCCTCGAGCGTCATGCCACGTCCAAACTGCCTGCCGATGCCATCGACCGGATCACCAGCTTCGGCTTCCGCGGCGAGGCCCTTCCGTCGATCGCCAGCGTCGCCCGGCTGACGCTCGAGAGCCGGGTGCGCGGCGCCGACGGCTGGCGAATCGAGATCGATCACGGAATGCCGGGAGGCGAGGGACCGGCTGCTCTCCCGCCGGGCACTCGGGTCAAGGTCGAAGGGTTGTTCGACAAGGTTCCCGCGCGCCGCAAGTTCCTGCGCAGCCCGCGCTCGGAATATGCGGCCTGCCTCGACGCGGTGAAGCGCCTCGCCATGGCACGGAGCGATGTCGGCTTCACCCTCGACCACGACGGCCGCCGGATCCTCACCCTCGCACCCGCCGAGCCGCCGGTACGCGTCGCCGAGTTGTTGACACATGAGCTCGACCGCCACGGGATTGGCATCGACTGCGCGCGAGAGGGCATGCGGCTCACGGGCGTGATCAGCCTCCCGACCTTCAACCGCGGCGTGGCAGACCAGCAGTTCCTGTTCGTAAATTCGCGGCCGGTGAAGGACCGGCTGCTCGTCGGCGCGCTGCGCGGCGCGTACCGCGACCTCATCGCCCGCGACCGTCACCCGATCGCCGCGCTGTTCCTCGAGATTCCGCTCGATGAAGTGGACGTCAACGTCCACCCGGCCAAGACCGAGGTTCGGTTCCGCGACCCGTCGGCGGTCCGCGGCCTCATCATCGGCGGCCTTCGCCACGCGCTCGACGAGGAGAGCGGGCGAAGCGCTGCGCGCGAGCAGGCCGCGGCGCCGGTGATGTGGACGAGCGGGGCAGATTTTCCCCTCCCCTCAGGGGAGGGGCAAAGGGGTGGGGAACATGTGAATGGGCTCGATGCCCATGAACATGTCTTCACCGGCATCGAGCCGGTTCAGCCATTACCCACCCCTGGCCCCTCCCTCGTGAGGGAGGGAAGGCGCCTGTTCGAACCCGCGCCCGCCGCCCGCGCCGAACCTGCGGTCGAACCCGTGCCGAGTTTCCCGCTCGGCGTCGCTCGCGGGCAGGTCGCCGCGACCTATATCGTTGCCGAGGCGGAGGACGGGCTCGTCATCGTCGACCAGCATGCTGCCCACGAACGCCTCGTCCTCGAACGGATGCGCGCCGCTCGGGAAGGCGGCGCGGTCGCGCGCCAGGCGCTTCTGATCCCCGAAGTGGTCGAGCTCGACGAACCCGATTGCGACCGGCTCGAAGCAGCGGCGGCCGACCTCGCCGATCTCGGCCTCGAAGCGGAGCGCTTCGGGCCAACCGCGATGCTCGTCCGCTCGGTCCCCGCCGCGCTCGGCAAGACCGACGCCGCGAAGCTCCTCGCCGATCTCGCCGCCGAGATCGCCGAGCTCGGCGGTCCAATGAGCCTGCGCGACAAGCTCGACCACGTCGCCGCGACCATCGCCTGCCATGGCTCGGTCCGCGCGGGACGCGTGCTTTCGGTCGCCGAAATGAACGCGCTCCTGCGCGAGATGGAAGTCACGCCGCGCTCCGGCCAATGCAACCACGGCCGACCCACCTGGGTGAAGCTCGGCCATGGCGAGATCGAGAAGCTGTTCGGGCGAAGGTAGCTTGTCCGAAACCATTGCCCTGCTAAGTCTTCGTTCGCAGGGAATGGAGTCTCCCTTGTAACCGCCGACCGGCTGATGGCTCCTACGGGCGCATTCGTGCTGCAGTAGGAGGGTTATGCTTTACCTGATCGTGTTCGTCGGCGCCGGGATCGGCGGCGCCATGCGCCACGGCGTCAACGTCGGCGCTACCCGGCTATTCGGCTTCGGCTTCCCGTTCGGAACCTTCATCGTCAACGTCGCCGGATCCTTCGCGATGGGGCTGCTGGCGGGCTTTTTCATTTACCGCCCCGGCGTTCCCCAGCACGTCCGCCTGTTCCTCACCACCGGCATTCTCGGCGGCTTCACGACCTTCTCGTCCTTCTCGCTCGATGCCGCCTTGCTGATCGAGCGGCATGCCTATGCGCTCGCCGCCGGCTATATCGTCGGCAGTGTCGCCGCCGGCCTGTCGGCATTGTTCTTCGGACTGGCGGTCTTTAGGAGCGCTCCTCACCTGCCATGAACATCGACCTCATCCCTGTCGGCGACGACGCGCCGAATACCGTCAACGTGATCATCGAGGTACCGGTCGGCGGCGAGCCGGTGAAGTACGAGTTCGACAAGAAATCGGGCGCGCTGTTCGTCGACCGGATCCTGCACACGCCGATGCGCTATCCGGCGAACTACGGCTTCGTTCCCCATACGCTTTCGCCCGACGGCGACCCGATCGACGCCCTGGTCGTCGCCCGTTCGCCGTTCATCCCCGGCTGCGTGGTCCGCGCCCGCCCGATCGCCGTCCTGTTCCTCGAGGACGAGCATGGCGGCGACGAGAAGCTGCTCACCGTCCCAGTCGATTCGACCTTTCCTTATTACGCCGCCGTCGCGAGCCACGCCGACCTGCCCGACATCGTCAGCCAGCAGGTCGAGCATTTCTTCACCCACTATAAGGACCTGGAGCCCGAGAAATGGGTCCGCGTCGGCCGCTGGGGCAGCGCGGACGAGGCGAAACGGGTGCTCGTCGAAGCGATCGAACGGGCGAAGGAAGCGGCCCGGGAACCCGCCTGAACGGGACTTTCGCCGCGATTCCTGCTACATGCACGCCTTCCCCCGAAGGGAGGCGCGTTCATGGCAAGCCACGACCGAATCTATTTCGCGCGCCGCGCCGCCGAGGAGCAGGAGCTTTCGCTGAAAGCCGCCGATCCGGAGGCCGCGGAAGCGCACCGGAAGCTCCAGCGCTCCTATCTCGAACGGGCGAGCGTCGGTGACCGGCCGGCAATGCAGCTGCCGTCCCGCGCGACGGGCTAGGCGCCGCCTTTCAACCGCTGATACGTCGCTTCGAGCAGCGTTGACCGCGCCTTGCGCCGCGCTTCCTCCAGCCGCGCGTAGCCGCTCGCTTCCTCGTTCCCGAGCGCCTCCGCGAACCGGCCTGCGCGGACCTCGGCAAGCACTTCCGCCATCCGCCGTCGAACGCCGTCATCGACGATCCGCTTGCCGCCGAGCAGCGCGCCGAGCTCGGCGGTGTTGGAGATGACCTCCTTCATGCCGGCGATCCCGCGCGCCTCGATCAGCTCGGCGATCAGGTGCAGCTCGCCGACGCATTCCAGGTACGCGAGCTCGGGCGACACGCCGCCCTCGACCAGAGTCTCGAACCCCGCGATCAGCAGCTCGGGGACGCCGCCCCACACCACCGCCTGCTCGTTGAACAGGTCCGCCTCCGCCTCCTCGGCGAAGCTCGACGCGATGAGCCCGGCGCGCGCGCACCCGATCGCGCGGCCATAAGCCAGCGCGATAGCCTGTGCATTGCCGGTAGCATCCTGCTCGACCGCCCACACGCCGATCATGCCCTTGCCCTGCTGGTAGAGCGAGCGGAGCGCCGTTCCGGGCCCTTTCGGCGCAAGCAGGAAGACGTCGAGATCGCTTCTCGGCGTGACGAGGCCGAACCGGACCGAGAGGCCATGACTGAAGCCCAGCGCGGCGCCTTCGCGAAGGTGCGGCTCGATCTCGCGGTAGAGCGCGGCATGGACCTCGTCGGGCGCCAGCATCATCGCCACGTCCGCCGACGACACTGCGTCATCGAGAAGCGCCGTCTGGAGCCCCGCGCTTTCCGCTTCGACCATGCTCCCCGACCCGCCGCGAAGCGCCACCACCACGTCGATCCCGCTGTCCTTGAGATTGAGCGCCTGCGCCCGGCCCTGGTTGCCGTAGCCGACGATCGCGACCCTTTTGCCGTCGAGCGGTGCGGGATCCACGTCGGCGTCGCGCAGCATGTCCATGCGCGCCGCCTAGCCCCTGGGCTCCAGCAGGGCCAGCGCTTCGCTCAGGCGGTCGAGGTCCAGCGGCTCGCGGAACCGCGGCCAGTCGGCGGGGGGTTGATGGGCGAACCACGTATATTGGCGCTTCGCATAGCGCCGGGTCGCCTGCCGCCCCGCCGCAACCGCCTCGTCGAGCGAGGTTTCGCCCGCGAGGTACCGCGACAGTTCCCGCACGCCGATTCCGCGCATCACCGGCGCATTGGGATTGAGCTTTCGGGCAAGCAATGCCTCGACCTCGGCGACCGCGCCTTCGTCGATCATCCGCGCGAACCGTTCGTCGCAACGTGCGTACAGCCATTTGCGCGGCGGCAGCAGGATCAGTGGCCGCAACTCCACGTCACGAGCGATTCCGCCCTCGCGACGCTCCTGCCACTCGGCGAGGGTCCTTCCGGTGGAGAGGATCACTTCGAGCGCCCGGTTGATGCGCGCGCTGTCGCGGTCGTTGAGGCGCGCCGCGGCTTCTGGATCGAGCGCCTCCAGCTTCGCCCGATTTTCGACGATCGGCGTTTCCCTGACGCGCGCGCGCACGACCGGGTCGATCGCGGGGACCGGCGCAATCCCGTCGAGCAGCGTCCTTAAATAAAGTCCTGTCCCGCCGACAAGGATCGGCGTCCTGCCGCTCGCGTGGATCTCTGCGATCGCATGCCGCGCCGTTCCAGCCCAGTCGGCGGCGGAGCAGGGGAGGGCGCCGTCCTGCACGCCATACAGCCGGTGCTCGGCGGCTTTGCGCTCCTCCTCGGTCGGAGCGGCGCTCAGTACCGGCAAGTCGCGATAAATTTGCGCGCTGTCGGCGTTGACGATCACACCGCGGATTTGCTGAGCAAGGGCGAGCGCCAGCGCCGACTTGCCGCTCGCGGTCGGCCCGGCAATGAGGACGAGAGGAGGTTTGGGACCAGGCGCCATGGCAATCGCGACGCTGATAGCAGCGGGAAAGCTGGATGACAGGCTGGTCGAGCGTGCGCTCGGCCTGTTGCGCGAACTCGATCCGCGGGCGGCCTTCCTTCACTGGATCGACGAGGGCGATTCCGCGGACCTTCGCTTCGCGGGCGACTCGAAGGCCGCGCGCTGGGCTCTGGACGGGCTCGACGGCGTGGACATCGTCATTCAGCCGGACGAGCCGCGATGGAAGCGGCTGCTCGTCGCCGACATGGATTCCACGATCATCGGCCAGGAATGCATCGACGAGCTCGCCGATTATGCCGGGCTCAAGGACAAGGTCGCGCGGATCACCGAGCGCGCGATGCAGGGCGAGTTGGATTTCCCCGGAGCGCTGCGTGAGCGCGTGCGGCTTCTCGCCGGCCTCGACGAGCGCGCGCTCAAGCGCTGCCTCGACGAGCGGGTCGAGGTTACTGCCGGCGCGGAAACCCTCGTCCAGACCATGCGCGCGGGCGGATCGAGCTGCCTTCTGGTGTCGGGCGGCTTCCTGTCTTTCGCGGAGCCGATCGCCGGGGCCGTGGGCTTCGACCGGGTCAGGGCGAACCGCCTCGTCTTCACTGGCGGGAAGCTGAGCGGCGACGTCGGCGATCCGATCGTCGACGCGATGGCGAAGCGGGACGCGCTCATCGAGGCGCGCGATCAGCTCAACCTGGTGCGCGAAGACGTGCTCGCGATCGGCGACGGCGCCAACGACAAGTTGATGATCGAGGAAGCCGGTCTCGGAATCGCGTTCCGCGCCAAGCCGGCCCTGGTCGACGCCGCCGACGCCGAGCTCAGATATCACGGCCTCGACGCGTTGCTCTGGGTGCAGGGCGTCCGTCGCCGCGACTGGTTCAGGGCGTAGCTATTTCGCCGCGACGGGGAAGCATGCGACTCCGACCGCGTTACATGCGGCCTGCGCCGCGGCCCGGCTCTCGAACGGGCCGACCTGGAGACGGGTGATCGCGCCAACCGGAATATAGAAGGCGTGCCGCCCTTCGAGCGCCGGCTTGCCCGCCAGCTTCCGGTAGAGCGCTTCCGCCGAGCCTTTCTGCGAGAAAGCGCCGAGCTGGATCCTCCAGCCGCCGCTTGCAGCCGCGCTCGGCGCTTTCTGCGTGGTATTCGGCCCTGGTGCCTCGGAGGTCGCCGGCTTTGCCGGCGCATGGGCAGCGGAAGCGACATGTTTCGGCGCGGGCTTGGGTGCAGGCTGCGCCGGCTTGGCGGCAGCCGCCTCCAGGGGCACCTCCTTGGTTGATTTGGGTGCCGGCGCCGCCTTGGCAAGCTCGCGCGCCATGGCGACGCCGCGTTTGCGGTCGGCGATCGGCAATAGCTGGTCGAGCTGGTCGAGCGTCTGCTTCGCGGGCTCGAGTCCCTGGGCGGCGGCACGGCTGACGTAGGCGTAGCCCAACACCGGGTCCTGGGTGACGCTGTCTCCGTTGACCAGCGCGGTGCCGTACACCAGCAGCGCCCGGGGCTCGCCCTGGTCGGCGGCCTTCTTCAGCCATTTGAGGCCCTCGGCCTGGTCGCCGTTCTGGAACAGCAGCAGGCCCAGCGTGGTCTCGGCGTCGACATGGCCCTGGTTCGCGGCGCGCTCGAACCACGTCTTCGCAGCCGCCAGGTTGATCGGGACTCCGCGGCCGAGACGATAGGCCTGGCCGAGGTTGAACTCGGCGTCCGGGTCGCCCTTTTCGGCGAGCGGGCGCCAGATCGCCACGGCCCCGGCATAATCGGACTTCTGCCACGCATCGATGCCTGCGCGGACCGATTGCGCGGAAATCGGCGCGGCACTTGCGATCAGCACCAGCGCGGCAACTAAGTATTTGCAATTCACGGCCAAACCCACCCCGAGCAACCTTAACCCACCAGCGGCTCACCGCAAACAGCCTGTTGGGCCCGTTAACCAGATTTTAGAGCCTCTGGTGTCACTCCGCTCACTGAACTGACGTCATTCACGCGAGGGGAAAAGCATGCGCGTCCTGGCTTTGGCATCGCAGAAGGGCGGATCGGGCAAGACGACCCTGTCCGGCCACCTTGCGGTGCAGGCGCAAATGTCTGGGGCTGGTCCGGTCTGCCTGATCGATATCGATCCCCAGGGCAGCCTTGCGGACTGGTGGAACGAGCGCGAGGCCGACATGCCCGCTTTCGCCCAGACGACCGTCGCCCGGCTTGCATCCGACCTCGAAGTGCTTCGCCAGCAGGGCTTCCGCCTCGCCGTCATCGATACTCCGCCGGCGATCACCATGGCGATCCAGAGCGTCATCGCGGTTGGTGAGCTGATCGTCATTCCGACTCGACCGAGCCCGCACGACCTTCGCGCCGTCGGCGCCACGGTCGATCTTTGCGACCGCGCCGGAAAGCCGCTCATCTTCGTCGTCAACGCCGCGACGCCCAAGGCCAAGATCACTTACGAGGCCGCGGTCGCCTTGTCGCAGCACGGGACCGTCGCTCCGGTCACTCTCCACCATCGCACCGATTTCGCCGCCTCGATGATCGATGGCCGAACGGTGATGGAAATCGATCCGGGTGGCCGCTCCGCCGCCGAAGTCACCGAGCTTTGGGATTATATTTCCGACCGTCTCGAGAAAAATTTCCGCCGCACCGTCTTTGCTGCTCCGGGAGCAGCGCCCGGTATCAGCCCGGCCAGTCCGCGTCCTGTCGGCGGTTTCGGCCGCCGCGTCGTCGGTCAGTAAGGAGGCGGATACGTGGCTGAAGCCAAGCCTTTCGCCTCACTTTCCTCAGGCCTTCTCGCCCGCAAGGGCGCTGCCCGCCCGGCCATGCGGCCGCAGGGCTTTGGTCAGAGCGGACACGGCCTCGAAGACCTCGGCTGGGACGATATGGGCTTCGAACCGCCCAAGCCCGCCGAAGCCCCTCGCGACGATACGCACGACGCGTTCGGCGAGGAGGTCGTCGAGCATCCGCGCGCCCACCCGACCGGCCTGACTCCGCTCGATTCGCCGGTTCACCATCAGCAGGCGGAGATCGTCGATCGTCTTGGCGCCGATGAGGCGGAAGACGAGGAAATCGACGATACTGCCGAGATTTACGAGCCCGAGGCCGAGGAGGTCGCTGCCGAAGCTCCCGCCGCGGTCATCGCGGTTCCCACTGCCGTTGCTCGTGCCGCTACCGCTCCCGCTCCCGCTCCGCGCCGGGCCCCGCGTCCGCGCTCCGCGCCCGGGAGCAAAGGCAAGGCCGCATTCACGCTTCGTCTCGATCGCGAGCGTCACCTCAAGCTGCGTCTGGCCTGTGCGGTCGATGGCCGCTCGGCGCAGCAGCTCGTGACCGACGCCCTCGACGTTCTGCTCGAGCGCATGCCCGAGCTCGAATCGATGGCCGCGAAAGCCAAACACAAGGGGTAAGATTCATGTCCACTCCGCTCCGCTTCTGTGCCGCCGTGTCGGCCATCGCGCTCGCTTCGATGACCGCCAGCTGCGCCGCGCCGCAACAGAAAATCGGCTTGGGCGGCAAGGCGGACGAAAATGTCGGTCTCGCCACTCGGGCGCTGATTGCGCTTAATGCGAATCAGGTGCCGGCCGCGATCGATCTCGCTGAGCGCGCGGTCGAGCATTCGCCGAATGACGCGACGTTCCGCGCCGTGCTCGGTAATGCCTATTTCGCCGCTGGCCGCTTCTCGTCGGCAGAGACCGCGTTCAAGGATTCGCTGACGCTCTCTTCGAACCAGCCGCACGTGATCCTGAAGCTGGCGCTGGTCGAAACCGCGCTCGGCAAGAAGGATCAGGCCGTCGATTTCCTCCGCGCCGGCCAGTCGGTCCTCGACCCGTCGAACTACGGCCTCGCGCTGGCTCTCGCGGGTGAGACCGACGAGGCCATCCAGGTGCTCGACGCCGCCGCCCGTCAGCCGGGCGCCGACGCGACGGTTCGGCAAAACCTGGCGCTTGCCCATGCGCTTGCCGGCGACTGGACCGAGGCGAAGACGATCGCCGCGCAGGATGTTCCCGCCGACCAGCTCGACGCGCGCATCCATCAATGGATGCAGCTCGCCAGCCCGAAGAGCCCGGCCTACGAGGTCGCTGCGCTCGTCGGAGTGACGCCCGCTGCCACGGATGCGGGCGAACCCGTCCGTCTTGCGCTGCGCACGACGGATACGATGATGGCTTCAGCGGCGCCCGCGCCGAAACCGGCGGCTGCAGTCGCCGCTCCAGCTCCAGCGCCCAGCCCGCAGCTCGCCGAGGCGGCTCCGCCGCCGGTCGCGGCTCCCCAGCCCAGGTTCGTCGAGGCGGTTTCCGCTCCGGCTCCGGCTCCGCAGGCCGAGCCCGCGGTCGCGTCGCCGGCTCCCGCCAGGTCGCTCGCGGCCGAAGCCGAATCGCTGGCTTCGGCGCCGCTTGCGATGATTTCCAGCGCCGCTCACCGGGCAGTTGCCGAAGTGGCCTCGTTCATTCCCGGCAAGCCCGCGCACGCGGCGAGGCCGAAGGCCCGGCGGATCGCTGCCGCGGTCCGGCACGGGAACGCGAATGTCGTCATGCAGATCGGGGCTTATGGCTCGCCGCAGCAGGTGACCGCCGGCTGGAGCCGTCTGACGCAGCGCTACCCGGCGCTGCGGGCCTATCTGCCGCTGCGCGCTCGCTTCGATTCGCCCAAGGGCACCTTCTGGCGCCTGTCGGTCCAGGGCTTCGGTAACCAGCGCGAGGCGATCGTGCACTGCCAGGCGCTCAAGAGCCACGGCGGCCATTGCTTCGTCCGCGGGCTCGCCGGCGACAAACCGGTCGAGATCGCGTCGAACTAGTCTTCAGGACTCGCCGGCGATCATTTCCAGGCAGGCCATCCGAACGGCCACGCCCATCTCGACCTGCATCCTGATCAGCGAACGCTCGGGATCGTCGGCGATGCGGCTGTCGATCTCCACCCCCCGGTTCATCGGACCCGGGTGCATCACCACCGCACCTTTGGCTGCACCGTCGAGCCGCTCTTCCGTCAGCCCGTAGCGGCTCAAATATTCGCCGGGTCCGTCGCCCAGCTCCTGCTCGAGCCGCTCGCGCTGAACGCGCAGCATCATCACCACGTCGGCACCGGCGATGGCTTCATCGACCGAAAGCTGCGGAAGGTCGGCCGGCATCAAATCGGGCGGCCCGGCGAGCCTGATTTCGGCGCCGAGCCGCGGCAGGAGCTTGGCGTTGGAGCGCGCGACCCGGCTGTGCTTGATGTCGCCGCAAATCGCGACCTTGAGACCCTCGATCCGCCCCAGGCGGTGGCGGATCGTGGCCGCGTCGAGCAGCGCCTGCGTCGGATGCTCGTTGGTGCCGTCGCCGGCATTGATGACGGGCGCATCCATGATCTCCGCGACCCTCGCCGGGGCGCCGTTCTCGCGATGGCGGATGACCAGCAGGTCGGGCCGCATCGCGTTGAGCGTCGCCGCCGTATCCTCGAGCGTCTCGCCCTTCTTGACCGAGCTGTGCTCGACCGACAGCGAGATGGCCGACGCGCCGAGCCGGTGGGTCGCGGTCGCGAACGACATCGCCGTGCGGGTCGAATTCTCGTAGAACAGGTTGAAGACGATGCGGCCGGCCAACCGGTCGACGGTCCTGGCGCCGGAACGGTTACGCTCGAACCATTGCTCGCCGCGATCGAGAATTCCCCGGATTTGCGCGTCGCTCAGCGAATCGATGGAGAGAAGGTCCACGAGCGCTCTCGCTAACTGCCGTTGGCGAGATTGGCCAGCGCGTCGATCGCGCCCTGGAGGATGTGGGCGGCCGCCAGCGCGTCGACCTTCTCCGCGCGTTTGGCGCGGCTGACGTCCGCTTCGATCATCGCCCGCTCGACCGCCTGGGTCGACCAGCGCTCGTCCCACAGCAGGATCGGAAGGTTGAGCGGCGCGAGGTTGCGGGCGAAGGCGCGCACCGACTGGGTGCGCGGGCTGTCGCTTCCGTCCATGCTGAGCGGAAGCCCGACGACGAGGCCGACGACATGTTCGCGCTCGATGATCTGGCGCAGGCTCGCGAGGTCCTGCGTGAACCTGGTCCGCCGGATGGTCTCGGACGGACCGGCGAAATGCCAGCCGGCGTCGCAGATCGCGATTCCGATCGTCTTGGTGCCCACGTCGAGCCCGGCGAGCTTGCCGCCGCTAGGGAGAGCGGCAGCGAATTCCACGATCGAGGACGCGATCAGCGCCACGCCGCCAGCCTCCGCTCGGCATCGCGCCGGATCGCGGCCCAGAACAATGCATAATCATAGACGTGGTAATTGTTACCCGGCAGCACGTACGGCCCGAGGCGCGGAATTCGCCCGCCGGCAATCAGCAGTCCCTCGTCGCACCGCGCCCCGACGGCTTGAGCGTCCAGCGTAGCGGAACGCAGGTCCGCGGTCGGCACCAGCGTTCCCGGGTTCGCCTGCGGCGGCGCGGTCCCGTTCTCGGTCCCCGTCAGCGGATTGACGCAGAGCACCTCTTTCTTTCGCCGGTCGCCGCCGTCCAGCCCCTTGGTCTGTTCCCAATGATCGACGATCAGGTCGGGATTGGCCGGCTCTCCGAACGTCAGCCATGAAAGGATGCAGCCGGTCTGGTCAGGCGCCGTGCAGGCGGGGAGCCCGAGCGCCGGAAGGTCGCTCGCCGTGTCGATCGGCCAGCCCACGACATAAGCCGCGACGATCCGCTTCGCGATCGGCTTGCCCGCGACTTTGTCGCGCAGCAGCCGCACCAGGTGAAGCGCGCCCTGGCTGTGCCCGGCGAGGATGATCGGACGATCCCCCGCTTCCTTGAGGAACTGGTCGAACGCGGCCGAGACGTCGCGATAGGCGAAATCCAGCGCCTCCTCGGCGTCCTTGCTGTCGAGCAGGAAGGAGCCGAACGCCGCCTGCCGGTAATAAGGCGCCCAGATCTGCCCCGCGCCGTTGAACGCGCTCGCCTGGCTCTGGACGAACAGGTTTGTTCGGAAGGCGGTGTCGCCGCCAGCGTGGAGCGGGGCGTTCCAACGGTCGCTCTCGAGATAGGTGGTCGGGTGGATGTAGAAGATCGCGGCATTGCCGACCTTCGTCCGGGTGACGCCGTCGGGCAGCCACTGCGCCGAATCGTCCGCCATCCCCGGCCGCGCGACCCAGCTCGCCGCCTGCGCGTAATCCGGCGCGCCGCCGGCCTGCGCCGCTTCGAAATGCCCCCTGGGCGTCGCTTCCTTGAGCAGGACATTCCCGCCCCACTGGTAGATGGCGAAGGCGCCGCCGACGACGATCAGGGTGAGCACGAAAATCGCCGTGAGGAATCGCCGAGCGCACATCGCGGCGGCGGTTAGGGGAGCCGGCGGTCACCGGCAAGACGCGCGGACGGCGCGATCCGATCTGCCGATCAGGGCGTTGAGCCGCTCGCCCAATGCTGCGATCTAGGGGATCATGATGAAGCGTCTCGTCCCGATTTCCGTGCTTGCCGCGGCGTCTCCGGCCTTGACCGGCTGCCTCCCGATGATGGCGGTCTCGGCCGCGAGCATGGCCGCCCAGGGTGCGGAAGGGAGGCCGGAGAGCAACGCCGCGCTCCAGCCGCAGGCGCGCGACGCGTGCAGCCGGCAGGCGGCGAAATATGGCGCGGTCAGCATCATCGACGTGGAGCAGCACCGGCTGAACCAGATCATCGTCTGGGGGACGGTGGGCGAGGGAACTCAGAAGCGTTCGTTCGAATGCGACTTCGGGACGAAAATCACCGCGTTCAAGCTGCGCGAGATTCACCCCGAGCAGTGAAGCCTCGCCATTTGCGGCGGCTTGATCAGTGGGCGGTAAGGCCGATCCGCTGCCAGTCGTAGACGCGCTGCTTGGCTTGCTGCTCGTTGCTGTACCATTGCCACTTGGTCAGGCAGACCTGATGCCTCTCGAGGCGGCTGCCGAGCACATCCTCGGACCGGCATTCGACCTTGTCCCAGTCGCTTTTGAGCTTGTCCGCCTTGGTCGGCGTAAACTGCGGCGGAGGGTCGGCGAAGACGATTTGCGCAACAGCGGGCGCGGGAAGGGCCAACAGGCCGACGGTGATGACGGCGAACTTGAACATAGCCACCTCACTTTCCGAGTCGCAAAGATAACATGCGTCCTTAACCGCGGGCAATTTTCGCTTCGTGGCGGCTCCGGACGCGGGGTGCGGCCCCGATACCCCGCCGCTATCCGCCCCCACGCCCGTTTCCACCGACCAGGTGCGCCACATCGCGAAGCTCGCGCGGATCGCGATGACCGACGCGGAGATCGAGCGGCTGGCGCCCGATCAGTAATCGTCAGCGCTGCCGCGCTTCCCTGACCACCTCGTCGACCGCGTCGATGACGGCCTGAGGCTGGTCGTATTGGATGTAATGCGTCGCGTCGGGCACGCGCCGGTTCACGCCCCTCGTCGAAAGCGCCGCAATTTGATCATGCCCGCTCTCCCATTCGGCATGGAAGGCAGCCAGCTGGTCCTTCGGCGGCGCGGGGATGTTCGGCGGCAGTTTCTGGTCCTTCGTGGCGGTAAGGACGATCAAGGGCATGTCGCCGTAGTTCCGCTTCGGATCGGCAACCAGCTCCGCGTCCGCGGCGAAGTTTTGGGCCAATGATTTGGTTGCGGTGAAGCGAAGCGGGTTGGTGTCCTTCGTCGCAAGTGCTCTCGTCAGCGCCGGCGGATAGTCGGGCGGATAGGCGAGACAGCCATCCGGATCGGGCGCCCCAAGCTTCAGCTTGCCCGACTTGAGGCCGGCGAGACAGCGATCGTACAGCGCCAGGCCGCTGGCCATGTACTTGTCCATCGACGCTGCGAACCCCGGCGCCGCCTTGGCCATACGGGCGTGCTGATGGGGAATGCTCGGATCGACGAGCACCATCCCGACGACCGAGTGCCGGTTCCGGTCCTTGAACAACAAGGCTTCATAGCCGCCGAGCGAATGACCGACAGAGATATAGGGGCCGTCGATGTGCGCGACTCTGAGCGCCGCTTGCAGATCGGACGTTGTGTTCGCCACCGTCTGCGGCTGCGTCGTCCCGCTGCTGAAGCCGTAACCGGGCCGATCCCAGGCACAGACGCGCGTCGTCTTTGCAATTTCGGGCTGGACCTTGCGCCATGCGGCAGACCAGTCGCCCAGGCCGGCCGTCAGGATGACCGTCGGCGAGCCGCTGCCCATGCATTTGATGTGAACCGTCTGGCCATTGGGGATTCTCGCGAGGATTCCCGGCTTCTCGTAAGGCAGGTAGGACGGATCGACCTTTGGCTTCGTGGCAGCCTCGGCAGCATGCGCGGCGGAACTGAACGCAATACCAGCGGCAAGCGCAAGATTCAGAAATTTCATGGCGATTCCCCTCGGCGCGCAAGATGTCACCTTGGGTGAAGGCTGTCACGGACCAATGCTTGCCGCTCAGGCAGGGCGCGGCTATCCGCCCGAGCATCGCTTGGCGATGCGTCCAGACAAGGAATTCCATGCCCGTTTCCACCGACCAGGTGCGCCACATCGCCAAGCTCGCGCGGATCGCGATGACCGACGCGGAGATCGAGCGGCTGGCGCCCGAGCTCAACAATATCCTCGGCTGGGTCGAGCAGCTCGCCGAAGTGAACACCGACGGGGTCGAGCCGCTGACCGCGGTGATCGACCAGAAGCTCAGGCTGCGCGACGATGTGGTCACCGAAGGCAATATCCGCGACGAGATCCTCGCCAACGCGCCCGAGGCGCAGCACGGCTTCTTCGCGGTGCCGAAGGTGATCGAATGAAGGGCCTCTCAATGCTCCTCCCCCCTCGGGGGAGGTGGCGCGAAGCGCCGGAGGGGGCCCCCTCCGACAGGTCCACTGCGCGGACCTGTCCCCTCCCCCTGAGGGGGAGGAGCTCATGACTGAGATCACCTCCAAGACCATTGCCGAGCTGCGCGACGGGCTCCGCTCCCGCGAATTCACCGCCCGCGAGATAGCGGAAGAGTTCAATGCGGCGGTCGCGGCGGCGCGGGTTCTGAACGCCTACACGGTAGAGACTCCGGACGATGCGCTCGCCGCAGCCGAATCCGCCGACAGCGGCAAGTCGACGGGTCCGCTCGCCGGAATCCCGCTGGGCATCAAGGACCTGTTCGCGACCAGGGGCGTGGACACGACCGCCGGCAGCCGGATCCTCAAGGGATTCAAGCCGCCATACGAGAGCACGGTCGTCGCCAACCTCCGCAAGGCCGGCGCCGGCATGCTCGGCAAGCTCAACATGGACGAGTTCGCGATGGGCTCGTCGAACGAGACGAGCGCCTACGGTCCGGTAATAAGCCCGTGGCGCAGGATGGGCAGCAATGTGGGACTGACCCCGGGCGGCTCCTCAGGCGGTTCGGCGGCCGCCGTCGCCGCGAGCATCGCCGCGGGCGCGACCGGGACCGACACGGGCGGCTCGATCCGCCAGCCCGCCGCCTTCGCCGGGATCTGCGGGATCAAGCCGACCTACGGCCGCTGCTCGCGCTGGGGGATCGTCTCCTTCGCGAGCTCGCTCGACCAGGCGGGGCCGATGGCGAAGACGGTTCGCGACTGCGCGATCCTCTTGGAAGCCATGTGCGGCTTCGACCCGAAGGATTCGACCTCGCTCGACGTGCCGGTGCCGCAGTGGGAAGCCAACCTCTCGAGCGACCTCAAAGGTAAGCGCGTGGGCATTCCCAAGGAGTATCGGATCGATGGCGTGCCGGGCGAAATCAATGCCTTGTGGGATAGCGGCATCGAGTGGCTGAAAGATGCCGGCGCGACGCCGGTCGAGATCAGCCTTCCGCACACCAAGTACGCGCTTCCGACCTATTACATCATCGCCCCGGCCGAGGCGTCGTCGAACCTCGCCCGCTACGACGGCGTCCGCTACGGCCTCAGGGTCAGCGGCGACGACGGGCTCAACGGCATGTATTCGGCGACGCGCGCGGAAGGCTTCGGCGCCGAGGTTAAGCGCCGCGTGATGATCGGCACCTATGTGCTCTCGGCGGGCTTCTACGACGCTTATTTCACCAAGGCTCAGAAGGTCCGCGCGCTGATCAAGCAGGACTTCCGCAAGGCGTTCGAGCAGTGCGACGTGATCCTGACGCCCACCGCGCCTTCCGCCGCCTTCGGCATCGGCGAGAAGACCGATCCACTGGCGATGTATCTCAACGACGTGTTCGCGGTGCCGGCCAGCCTCGCCGGGCTTCCCGCCATGAGTGTCCCCGGCGGCCTCGACGAGCAGGGCCTTCCGCTCGGCCTGCACCTGATCGGCAACGAACTCGACGAGCAGATTGTGCTCAACGCCGGCTTGGCCATCGAGGAGCGCGCAGGTTTCAAGGCGCGGCCGGACAAATGGTGGTGATCCGCTAGTCGGGTGCGGCGGCCGGTCGCCGGCTGCGCGCTGACTAGCGCGAATGCGTGTGGCGAGTCATTCCAATCAGGGCGCGGATTGAGCTGCCGGGCGCGGAGCCCGCGCCGCGAACCTGCGGCGAAGAGCCTCCCGGACGGGCGAATCGAACCAGCGGGCGATCGCCCACGAAACCAGGAGCGTGCCGCCGACATATAGCAGCAGCTCGAGGATTCCGGCGCTTGGGGCGATTCTCGCCAATCGGACCGCGAACGGCGCGATCGCGATCTGCACCGGAACCTGCATCAGATAGATGGGGTAGGACAGGAAGCCCGCGAAAAGTCCGGCCGAGCGCATCCGCGAGCCCTCGGCGGCATCGGCTGCGAACCACACGATCGAGGGATAAAGCAGGACAACGCAAAAGCCGTCATAAGCCGGGGCTCGGACCGCAGGCAGAAACGACAGCAGCAGGACCGCGGCCAAAATCCAGGACGGTATGCCGGGAGCCCTCCGTACTTTCCTCAGCCGGAAGATCGCCACGCCTGCGAAGAAGGAGAAGATCGCACGCGGAGCACCGCCCCACACGCCTTGCCATCGCCAGCCCAAGTCGAGACTTCCCTGGCTGTGCAACGCAAGCGCAAGCCCGAAGGCGCCGAGCGCGATGACCGCCGCGAGGAGCCACCATCGGAGCTTCGGCGCGATCGCGCCGTAAAGCACATTGACCAACAGCTCCCAGAAAAGCGACCAGGAAGTCACCACGAGCGGGAAGACAAGCTCGGGTCTTGTCGACCAGCTTGGCGGTACCGGGAGCAACGCCAACGCAGGGACGAGCGAGCCGATGATCGGCCGGGGCGGCAGCGTCCCGTTTGCGCCGATAAACGAGAAGAACAGCATCAGACCGGCCGTCATCACAACGGCCGCCCAATAGAGGGGATAGAGGCGGATCAATCGGGCGATGCAGAATTGACCCAGCTGGCCGGCCGTTCCCAGCCGCTCCTGGTAGGCGTAAGCGAGCACGAACCCACTGAGGACGAAAAACAGGTCGACGGCGAGGTACGCGTGGGGGATCGGCACAGCCGCAGCCGGAGGCGAGGAATGCAGCAGCATCACGGAAAAAGCCGCTACGCCGCGTAGCAAGTCCAGTGCCGCGAAGCGTTCCGATGCGCGTTCGTGCAATCGCCTCTTCCGCTACAGCCGCACAAGAGCGCGGATGAATGCCGGATTTGCCCCGCTGAGTCGATGGCCGGGACGAATGGCTTTTCACCAGCCGTCTTGGCCTTTATCGGCACTCGAATGAGCGCACCCTTCCGAATCCAGGGCGAAACGGGCGAGTGGGAGGTCGTGGTCGGGCTCGAAGTCCACGCGCAGATCACCGCCACGGCGTCCAAGCTCTTCTCCGGCGCTTCGACCACGTTCGGCGCGGAGCCGAACACGCAGGTCAGCCTGGTCGATGCCGCGATGCCCGGCATGCTGCCGGTGCCGAACCGCGAGTGCATCCGCCAGGCGGTGCGCACCGGGATGGCGCTCGACGCGAAGATCAACAAATGGTCGCGATTCGACCGCAAGAACTATTTCTACGCCGACCTTCCGCAGGGCTACCAGATCAGCCAGCTCTACCACCCGTTGGTCGGCGAGGGTGAGCTCGACGTGCTGGTCGACGAGAAGGACGAGGGTTCGGCCAAACGCATCGGGATCGAGCGCCTCCACGTCGAGCAGGACGCGGGCAAGCTGATGCACGACCAGCACGCGACCATGAGCTACGTCGATTTGAACCGCGCCGGCGTCGCGCTGATGGAGATCGTGTCACGGCCGGACATGCGTTCGCCCGCGGAAGCGGGGGCTTACCTGAGGAAGCTGCGGTCGATCCTGCGCTACGTCGGCTCGTGCGACGGCAATATGGAGGAGGGCTCGATGCGCGCCGACGTCAACGTCAGCGTGCGCAAGCCGGGCGAGGAATTCGGCACGCGGACCGAGACCAAGAACGTCAACTCCGTCCGCTTCGTGATGGCGGTTGTCGAGCATGAGGCCAAGCGCCAGGTCGAGCTGCTCGAAAGCGGCGGTAAGGTCACTCAGGAGACCCGCCTTTACGATCCGGACAAGGGCGTCACGCGCTCGCTCCGGTCGAAGGAAGACGCGCACGACTACCGCTATTTCCCCGATCCTGATTTGCTTCCGCTCGAGCTCGACGATGATTTCCTGGAAGAGTGCCGCTCAACCCTTCCCGAGCTGCCGGACATCAAGCGGAAGCGATACGAAAGCCTCGGTATAACCTCTTACAACGCCAGCGTTTTGACCGCGGAGGTCGAGACTGCGCGCTGGTTCGACGCGTTGCTCGACGCGGGCGCAGAGCCGAAGCAGGCTTCAAACTGGGTCGTCGCCGAGCTCTTCGGCGCGCTCAACCGCCGCGGCGAGAGCATCGAGCATAGTCCCGTCACGCCCGCTGCCGCCGCCGAGCTCCTCGGCCTCGTCGCCGACAGCACGATCTCGGGCACCATCGCCAAGCAGGTGTTCGAGATCATGCTCGAGACCGGGCAGGGCGCCGGCGCCATCGTCGAGGAGCGCGGGCTCACGCAGACCAGCGACACCGGCACGATCGACGTCGAGATCGACAAGGTCCTCGCCGCCAACGCCGACAAGGTCGGCGAGTATAAGTCCGGCAAGCCGCAGCTCTTCGGCTTCTTTGTCGGTCAGGTGATGAAGGCGACCGGCGGCAAGGCCAATCCGAAGCTTGTCAATGAGAGGCTGCGGGCAAAGCTCGATTCCTAGACTTGAGCGCGTCGCCGCTGTTCGGCGGTGAGTTCCCATGTCTCGGCAGGAAGCCGCCCCGCTACGAAGTCTCGCTCGCCACGCCAGACCACCCGCATGTTCTGGCGCTCGGACAGACGGCGGGAGCCTTCATTCTCGACCGCCTTGTACTCCCGCAAGACGGATTGACCGAGCTGCTCGAACCAGAAGGCGGACGTCGCATTGCATGCCTCAAGCATTAGCCCTCGCCTCTGCCAGCGTGGATCGAGCCAGTAGCCGCGATTCTCGCCCTCCTTGGCAAAAAGACTGATGCAGCCGATCAAGTCGCTGGGTTTCGACCTTGGGCGGATCGTCCATGCCCATTCTTCCCCACGATTGACCGCCGGCATGGTGCTGTCGCGAATGAAGCTGAGCGCTCCGTCCGTGGGATAGGGCCACGGCACTCCGGCTGCCAACAGCCTCACGATCTCCCACCTAGGGAAGATCCGCTGGATCGCCTCATGATCGGCAAGTTCGAGCGGCCGAAGTTCAAGGCGTTCTGTGAGGAGTGTTGGCGTTCCGCTCGGCGACATTTCGATCCTAGTATCGTCGAACAACGTGCCAGCCAATTGCGCGCAATTTCACGCAGGGCTGGACCGGAGCGTCGACCGAGGTAACAAGCCGCGCATGCGTAAGTTCGTGTTCGCCGCCGTCGCGGCCTTGCTCGCTGTACCCGCCGCCGCCCAGCAGCCGCCCCCGCCGAAGCTGCTCGTCGTCATCTCGGTCGACCAGTTCTCGGCCGACCTGTTCGACGAATACCGCCCGCAATTCACCGCGGGGCTTGCGCGGCTGTCCGAGGGGACAGTGTTCCGCAACGGCTACCAGGCCCATGCCAATACCGAGACCTGCCCCGGCCATTCGACCATCCTCACCGGCGACCACCCGGCGCGCACCGGGATCATCGGCAATAGCTGGATCGACCAGTCGATCGCCCGCGCCGACAAGACCGTCTATTGCGCCGAGGACCCGAGCGCGCCGGGCTCGTCCCATTCCCATTACGCGCTTTCGGCGATGCAGCTGCGGGTTCCGACGCTGGGCGAGCTGACGAAGGCGCGCTGGCCCGCCAGCCGCAACGTCGCGGTCGCCGGCAAGGATCGGGCGGCGGTGATGATGAGCGGCCACCGCGCCGACCAGCGCTGGTTTTGGGACGGGGGCCGGTTCGCGACCGACCTCTCGGTTCGCCAGCCGCCGAGCATCGCCGTGACCAATGCCGCCGTGGCCCGATTGCTCGCCGCGCCGTCACCGGCGCTGGAGGCGCCGCCATTCTGCGCGAGCAAGGCGCAGCCCATAGCCGTCGCCGGCCACGCGCCGGTCGGGTCCGGAGCCTTTGCGCGTTCGGCGGGCGACGCCGACGCGTTCGAAGGCTCGCCGGCGTTCGACGGGGCGATCCTGACTGCTGCGGCAGGCCTCACGCATGACATGCGCCTCGGTCAGGGGAGCGCGCCCGACTTGCTCAGCATCGGCCTCTCCGCCACCGATTATGTCGGTCACTATTACGGTACCGAGGGGCAGGAAATGTGCCTCAACCTCATCGAACTGGACCGGGAAATTGGCGATTTCCTGAACTATCTCGACAGCACCGGGGTCGATTACGCCGTCGTCCTGACGGCGGATCATGGCGGCCAGGACCTGCCCGAGCGGGCCCGTCTCCACGGCGTCGCCGATGCCCAGCGCGTCGACCCTGCCCTTGCGGCGTCGGCGGTTTCGAAGGCCATCGCCGCGGATCTGGGGCTGACGGCCCCATTGCTGTTCGGCGATTCCATGGGCGACATCTACGTCAATCGCTCGCTCAGTTCCGCCGACCAGGCGCGCGTGCTGGCCCAGGCGCTGCGCATCTATCGCGCGCACCCGCAGGTCGAAGCCGTGTTCACGCGCGACGATCTCGAACGCGTCCCCGTGCCGGCCGGAAGCCCCGACACATGGTCGCTGATCGAGCGGGCGCGCGCCTCGTTCGACCCGCAGCGGTCGGGCGATTTCGTGGTGATCCTGAAGCCGCACGTCACGCCGATCGGACACGTCACCAAGTCGGTCGCGACCCACGGCAGCCCGTGGGATTATGACCGGCGCGTGCCGATCCTGTTCTGGCGGCCGGGCTTCAGGGGTGCGACCGTGGCCGCGCCGGCGGACACGGTCGACATCATGCCGACGCTCGCCGCGCTGATCGATCTTCCGATCGCGGCCGGCTCGGTCGACGGTCATTGCCTCGACGGTACGCCGGCTTTTTGTCCGCAGCCTTAAGTGTCTAGAAACACGCACTATTCATTCTCCTGTCATTGGAGCATGACAGGCTGTTCTCTCGTGGGAGGGGCGAGTGCGGAAATCGAGAGTCGCGTTGGCGCTGGCAGCTGCGGTCGCGCTCGGCGGCTGCGTCCAGACCAGGCAGTTCGCCGACGTCCAGTTCACGCCGCCTCAGGGCGATTACAGGCTCCTCGTGCTTCGCCCCGACGTCACGGTAGGGGCGCTGACGACTGGCGGGATGGTCGAGCCGCGCGCCGAATGGACCGAGGAAGCGCGCTCCAACATCATCGCCGCCTTGCGCGCCCAGCAGACCTCGCGCGGCGGAAAGCTCACCATCGTCGAGCACCGCAATGAGCTTCCCGGAGTCCCGGAGCAGGAGCTTGCCGACGTCGAGCGCCTCAACTTCGTCGTCGACGAATCCATCGTCGAGCATAAATATCTCGGCGATTACCTGCCGACGAAGCGCGGCCGCGGTCTCGACTGGACGCTTGGGCAGGACGCGGTGAGGCTGGGGCAGCAGAGCGGCTACGATTACGCCTTGTTCCTCCACGCCGAGGACCAGGTTGCCTCCAAGGGGCGGATCGCCTTGGGCCTCGTCGGCCTCGCCGGCTGCATCGTCGGCTTTTGCGCGCCCAACATCGGCGGTGCCGAGCAGCTCGATTATGCGTCGCTGGTCGATCTCAAGACCGGTGAGGTGGTGTGGTTCAACGTCGTCGATGCCGCCAGCCAGGTGCCCGGGATCAAGTTCGGCGATCTCCGGACGCCGCAGGGCGCCGCGCAGATGGTCGAGCGGTTGCTCGGGCGGATGAAGCCCGGCCAGGGCGTCCGCCGCCAGCAGGCCGCGCGCTGATGTGCCTCCGCTGCCTCGAGCTGACGCGCCGCTCGCTGCTGGTCGGGGGAGGGGCCGCCGCCGCGGCGCTCCATACCGGCGTCGCGAGCGCGCGAATCCGGCCCGCCGACATGGTTCCGCTCGTTGGCCCCGGGTTCAAGCCGACCGACGAGGACGAAAAGGGCCTGTGGCACGACATGGACCGCGTCGAGGACGAGATCGCCGACTCCAATCTCCTCATCACCGACCCGAAGATCACGGGCTACCTGCGCGACATGATCGGGACGGTCGGCGGTCCCGCGGCGAAGGACTTCCGGATTTATCTGATGCGGATTCCCGACTTCAACGCGATGATGTTCCCGACCGGCTTCGCGGTGGTGTTTTCGGGCCTGCTCCTCCGAATGCGCAATGAGGCGCAGCTCGCGGGCGTGATCGCGCACGAATGCGGCCACTTCCTCCGCCGGCACGAGATCCGCTCGTGGCGCGACCAGCGTCGCAAGACCGACCTCTTCTCGATCGGCGCGATGCTCGCGGGCATCGGCGGGGCAGGGGCCGGGGTCTATCTCGGCAATTATGTGCAGCTGGCGCAGCTCGGAACGCTCCTGTCGCTGTTCAAGTACAGCCGCGAGATGGAGGCGGAGGCCGACGCGATGGGCGCGAAGCTGATCGCGCAGGCGGGCTACGATCCGATGGAAATCTCGACCGTCTGGCTGCAGCTCATCGGCGAGGAGCAGGCGAGCGCCGCCTATCGCGGCAAGCACCGCCAGCGGGGCTCGCTGTTCGACACCCACCCGTCGGACGACGCCCGAATGGCCGACCTCAGGGCCGATGCGCTCGAGCTCAAGGTGCCGGGCAAGGTCTACAACAGCTATCGCGAGCGCTATCTCGCCACGATCGGGCCCATCCGGCCCATGCTGCTCGACGACCAGGTCAAGCTCAACGACCCCGGCGCGAGCGAATATCTGCTCCAGACGCTGGCCCAGGACGGGTGGAACGGCTTGCTCCGCTTCTACGAAGGCGAGGTGTGGCGGCTGCGCAATCGCCCCGCCTTCCACGACGAGGAGCGCGCCGCGCAAAGCTATGCCGCCGCGGTCGTCTACCCCGACGCCCCGGCCGACGCGTGGCGCTGGCACGGCATCTTCCTCTTGAAGCAGGGCCGCACGGCGGAAGCCAAGGCGGCGCTCGCGAAATATCTGGCGATGAAGCCCGGCGCGCCCGATGCCCCGTGGGTGCGCCAGGTGATCGGCTGAGGAGGGCTGAAGTGAAGCGCCCCACCGTCATCGCTCTCGCTGTCGCCTGCGCACTCGGCGCCTGCTCGAGCATCGGCGGCGGCGAATATGGCTATAGCGATTATGCGCCGGTCAACGTCCGCCGGGTCTCGGTCGGCGACGGCAGCATGTCGGTAGTCCCGCCGCGCCCCTGGAATCGCCGCCGCGACGTGCTGTTCGACGACGTCCGCGCGGTCGAGGACTGGACGCTCAATGGCCCGCTGCTCGACGGGATCACCTTCATCTCAGGCTTGAGAAGCGGCCATTTCATGGTCCGCCAGAGCCATCGCGCCGACCAGCAGGTGCCCAAGTTCCGAGCCGACATGCCGCCGCCGGAGATCGCGGCGATGCTCGAGAGCCTCTATCGGGTGCGTGGCGGCGCCGTCGATTTCCAAACCCTGTCGATCAAGCCGCGCCCGTTCCTCGGCGCGAACGGCTTCCAGTTCGACTACGAGCATCTCGACGACGACGAGCTGTGGCGCAAGGGCCGGGCGGTCGGCGCGGTCATCGACGGTCAGCTCTACCTGATCATGTTCGACGCCGCCCGCTCGCATTATTACGACGCCGCGCTCCCCGACTTCGAAGCCATCGTCGCGTCCGCGCGGCTACGCGGTTAGGGCTCTCGACACCGGCTTGAATAGCCCCGCCCAAGCTCCATATCAGTGGCATGACCGAGCATCCTCAGTTCGGACGGCCCGAGCTCCATCCCGGTAGCAGCACGGCACGATTCTAGCGCCCTGAGCGGCCGCCCTTTCGCGGGGCGACGATACGCTCGGGGCCCTCTCCCAATGAGCCGCGCACCGCTTCAGCGATTGCGCATCCTTCTCATTCGATAGGCGAGCAGTCGCATCTCCGGCGCGTGGACGCGCCCGCTCTGCTCGCCCGGAGTAGAATCATGAGCATTCATTACCCGTCTCCCATCAATGGGACTTTCTCCGCATACCGCTCAACGAGCGAGCGCGTGGCGGATCTCGTCAGCCGCTATCCCGGCGTGACGGACGATGAAGCGAAGGAAATCCTGACCTTCATCCGCACCGGCCGCCAGCTGGAGGTGGGCCTTCTGACGACCGACGACACCATCCGGCCGAACCTCGACGCCTTCATGCAGGACCATAAGGAGCACTTCCGCGTGAAGTGGTGGGAAACCACCGCACTGGTCGGTGGCATCGCCGCCGCGCTGGCCGCTTTCTGGCTGATCTGGGAGGCGTTCGCCTGACCGGTGGCAAGAACTTCCATTTATTTCTAGGAGTTTATCATGAATATTTCCGAAACTGGCGAGCTTCGCCCGCCGCTTCATCTGCTCGCCTCGGAGTCCGACTTCGTCGCGAGCCTCGCGCTCCAGGCGGAGCATCGGCAGCCGCTCGTCGCGGCCATGCTGCTCGAGGAAATCGAGCGAGCCGAGCTGCACGACGCCGGGAGAATGCCGGACGGGCACGTACAGCTGAATTCCTCGGTGACCTACCTGGACGAGCGATCGGGAAAGGAGCGCCGAGTCCAGATCGTGGTTCCAGCCCGCGCCAATATCACCGAAGGCCGCATCTCGATCCTGACCCCGATGGGCGCGGCGCTCTATGGCCTCGCCGAGGGCGCCCGCATCGACTGGCCCGACCTCGACGGCAATCGGCGGCCCATCCGGGTGGTCAGCGTCGAACAGCCGGCTGCCGAGTCCGAGGCCGCTTGACCCTCGCTCAGCCGACCGGCGAAATGGGACCCGGCGTCGGGTTCGTCCCGGGGCCGGGCGGCGACGGCACGTCGATGTCCGGCGCGTGCGGCGGGACGCCCGGCGGCGGTTCGGTCGGCTGGCCCGGCTGCGGCGGGGGCACCGGCTGTGGCGCCGGCCTGGTCGGCGGTTCCTGGGGTTCGGGCTGCTGCATCACGGTGTCGAACGCCCTTGCGAACAGTCGGTTGCCGCCTGTTCGCCTTGCCCAACCGGCCCCGCCTGTTATAGGCCGCCCACCTTTCAGGCGTCCGCGCGGGCGTGGCGAAATTGGTAGACGCGCTTGGTTTAGGTCCAAGTGGGAAACCGTGGGGGTTCGAGTCCCTCCGCCCGCACCAACCAGCCGCCCCAGCGAAGCCAGAAATCAGGATTGAAAAACGTGACCATCAAGACCGTCGAGACTGAGAACGAGGGCCTCAAGCGCGGCTTCATGCTGACCATCCCCGCCGCGGACATTGAGGCGCGCGTGGAGCAGGAAGTGAAGCGCATCGCGCCGCAGATCCGGATGCCCGGCTTCCGGCCCGGCAAGGTCCCGCCGAACCTCATCAAGAAGATGCACGGCGATTCCCTGCGCGGGGAAGCGCTCAACGGCGCCGTTCAGGAAGGCGTCCAGCAGCTCCTCTCCGAGCAGAACATCCGCCCGGCGCTCCAGCCGCAGGTCGAGCTGAACGAGGATTACGAGCCGGGCAAGGATGCCGAGGTCAAGGTCAGCCTCGAGGCGCTGCCGGAGGTACCGCCGGCGCAGATCGACAAGTTGGAGCTAGAGCGCCTGACGGTCGAGCCCGACGAAAGCGCGGTCGACCAGCAGATCCGGCAGCTCGCCAGCCAGTCCAAGCGCTGGGAAGACGCGCCGAAGAAGCATGCCGCGGCCACCGGCGACCTCGTCGTCATGGACTTCGAAGGCGAGGTCGGCGGCAAGCCGTTCGAGGGCGGCAAGGGCGAGGACATGTCGGTCGAGCTCGGCACGGGCCGGCTGATCCCCGGCTTCGAGGACCAGCTCGTCGGCGCCAAGCCGGGGGACAAGCGCGAGGTCAAGGTGACCTTCCCGAACGATTATCCGGTCGAGAATCTGAAGGGCAAGGATGCGATCTTCGCCGTCACCGTGAAGGGCGTGAAGACCGCCGGCGAAACCAAAGTCGACGAGGAGTTCGCCAAGACGCTGGGGCTCGAGAGCCTCGACAAGCTCAAGGGCATCATCCGCGACCAGCAGGCGCAGGAGCTGAACGGCCTCACGCGCACCCACATGAAGCGGCAGCTGTTGGACGAACTCGCGGCGCGCCACGACTTCGAGGTGCCGCAGACGATGGTCGACGCCGAGTATGAGAACATCCTCGCGCAGCTCAAGCACGAGGCGAGCCACGAGGCCGATCCGGAGGCGGCGCTGAAGGAAATCGAGCAGGATTCCGGCGACTACCGGCGGATCGCCGAGCGACGGGTCCGGCTTGGGCTGCTGCTGTCGGAAATCGGTGCTGCCAACGGCGTCGACGTGACCGAGCAGGAGATGAACCGGCTGATCATGCAGGCCGCTTCGCAGTACCAAACCAAGGACCGCGAGAACTTCATCCGCTACATCCAGCAGGAGCCGATGGCCGCCGCGCAGCTTCGCGCTCCGCTGTACGAGGACAAGGTGGTCGATTTCCTGTTCGCCCGCGCCAAGATCAGCGATCGCAAGGCGACGCGCGCGGAACTGGAGGCTGACCTTGAGTCGGAGGAAGGCCATGTTCACGGCCCCGGCTGCGGGCACGACCACGGCCACGATCACGGGGCGAAGCCGAAGGCGAAGAAGGCAGCCGCCAAGGGCAAGGCCAAGGCCCCGAAGGATGAGGACAAGCTCGTCGCCGAAGCGCCGGCCAAGGGTCCGGTCGAGAAGGCCTCGTCCAAGCCTGTCCCGAGCAAAGCCGAGGGGCCGAAGCCGGCGAAGCCGTTGAAGGACGAGCCGGGCAAGAAGGCGGCTCAGCCCAAGGCGGAAGCAAAGCCTGCCGCGAAGAAGACGCCAGCGAAAAAGCCGGTCAAGAAGGGTTGAACGAGCGGCAGATCGTCTGCGAGGACCTGAACCTCGCGATCGATGACCTGAAGCGCGACGGCTTTCGCCTCGACCTTATCTATCCCGCGGACGATCCCCAATCGGCGGTCATGAGCCGCGCGGACGAGAGGGTGCGCCTGGCAATGGCCGGCGCGGTGGCGCTTCCCGACGGCCTGCCCGAGTTCCGGCCTGAATTCGTCCTGGCGCGTGCCGATGCAACGGCGGCCGCCGGACGCGCGGGAATGCTGTACCGCGACCTCATTCCGAGCCGGCTCGGAGGCCGCTACATCGCCTCGCACATCAGCATTCCTGAAGGCGGGCCTGTGTCCGACTGGGTCCACTACCATCGCGTCGCGCTGCAGATCATCTTCGTGCGCGCCGGCTGGGTCCGGGTCGTCTACGAAGGGCAGGGCGAGCCCTTCGTGATGGAGGCTGGCGACATGGTGCTTCAGCCTCCGGAGATTCGCCATCGCGTGCTCGAAAGCTCATCGGGCCTCGAGGTCGTGGAGGTCACCGCCCCCGCGGTGCACGCGACCTTAGCCGATCACGAGCTGTCTCTGCCGAACCGCGAAGCCTCCGATGGCCTCTATTCGGGGCAACGCTTCCTCCGCCACATAGCCGCCGAGACGCCGTGGACGGCGCTCGGCGAGGTCGAGGTACAGGATACCGGGCTCGGAGCCGCCACCGGCGGTCTGGCGGAGGCTCGGACGATTCGTCCTCTTGTCCCGGCGACCGAGTTCGCGCCGCACGAGGGCGAGCTGGTGTTCGGCTTCGTCCTCGACGGCTCGGCCCGGCTCGAGCGCGATGGCAGCTTTCCGCTTGGCCCCACCGATTCCTTCGTGATCCCGCCCGGCGAGGGCTGGCGCCTGACCGCGATGAGCCCGGATTTCCGATTGCTGCACGTCACCACGGAACGGCTGAACTAAACAACGAACATCCATTCGTCCCGAGCTTGTCGAGGGACCGCATTTCTTTCTAAACGTCAGTTGGAAGAACGGGCCTTCGACAAGCTCAGGCCGAACGGGGGTTTTGTGGCAACGTCTGGAACGCCGAAAATCGCCGTGCTGCTTCCGTGTTACAACGAGGAAGCGGCGATCGGCGCGACGATCCAGGGCTTCAGGGCAGCGCTGCCGGGCGCGACCATCTATGTTTACGACAACAACAGCCGTGACCGCACAGCCGAGGTCGCCGCCCATGCCGGCGCGCTCGTCCGCTGCGAGCGTCAGCAGGGCAAGGGCAACGTCGTGATGCGGATGTTCGCCGACGTCGAGGCCGACGTTTACGTGATGGCGGACGGCGACCTGACATACGACGCGCAATCCGCTCCGGCGATGGTCGACCTGCTGCTCGCCGAGCAGCTCGACATGGTCGTCGGCACCCGGCGGCATACCGAGAAGGACGCCTATCGCGGCGGTCACGTCCTCGGGAACAAGCTGTTCACCAGCCTGCTCGCCAGCCTGTTCGGGCGCAGCTTCAGCGACATCTTCTCCGGCTATCGGGTGTTCTCGCGGCGGTTCGTGAAGAGCTTCCCGGTGATTTCGTCGGGATTCGAGATCGAGACCGAGATCAGCGTCCATGCGCTCGAGCTGAAAATGCCGGTGGGCGAGGTGGAGACCAATTATGCCGCCCGGCCACAGGGCTCCCAGTCGAAACTGTCGACCTATTCCGACGGATGGCGGATCCTGAGGACCATCCTCACCTTGTACCGGGTCGAACGGCCCGCGCTGTTCTACGGGGTGATCGCCGCACTGCTGATCGCGCTTGCCGTCGTGCTCGCGATCCCGTTGGCCGTGACCTACCTGCAGACGGGCCTTGTCCCCCGCTTTCCGACGGCGATCCTCGTCACCGGCATGGTGATCATCGCGGTCCTCTGCTTTTTCGCCGGATCCATCCTCGACACGGTGACGAGGGGACGGCGCGAACTGCGACGGCTACATTATCTTTCGTTAGAGGCGCCGCAGTAACTGTCATCGGATTGCATCAGCAACTGACAATATTGTCGTAAGAACGACACGAAGCTTCCGCCGATTCCTTACCTCGGTTAGTTTCGCCGCTGTGACAAAGCGCCGCCACAACGGCGGGCCAAGCACGGGGGAATACATGACACGGACTGATTTGATGCTGCGCGCCGGCGTGGCTGTCGTTGCCCTGACCGCCGGAAGCGGCGCAGCCTGGGCGCAAAGCACGCTTCCCCCGCCAGACGTCGTGACCGGGCAAGCGCCCCCAGCGAATGCGTCGGCGCCGACACCGCAGGGCGAAATCGTCATCACCGGCTCGCGCATCCGCCGCAATCCGCTCGACCTCGACGCGCCACGCGTGTTCGTCGATCAGGCCGACATCCAGAAGACGGGGCTCAGCGCGATCAACGACGTGCTGCAGCGGCTGCCGAGCGCGGGCGGCGGTTTCAACAGCCGCATGAACAATTCGGGCAACCTCGGCAATCCGCCGAACGGCGCTGGCGTCGGCGCCGGTTCGGCCTCAGTCGACTTGCGTTATCTTACGCCGGTTCGGACTCTGGTGCTTGTCGATGGTCTGCGTTTCGTCAACGGCACGTCGGCGAGTGGCGTCCCCGGCACGGTCGACCTCAACGCCATTCCCGACAGCATGATCGAGCGCGTGGAAGTGCTGCAGGACGGCGCCTCCACCATTTATGGTTCGGACGCGATCGCGGGGGTCGTGAACATCATTACGAAGAGCAGCCAGAAGGGGTTCGCGGCTTCGGCGCAAGTCGGCAGCTACCTCGACCATGATGATGGCTGGACCCAGAATTACCAGGTGAGTTGGGGTAACGGCACCGGTCCGACGCAGATCGTCATTGGTGGCGATTACGTCCAGGCGGACGGAGTCTCGTCGGGCGCCCGGGCAATCTCGAGGTTCGGCAATGCGCCTTATTCCACCACCTGCGCTACCGGCGGCTGTTCGAGCTTCCCGCTGACCGGCCGCTTCGCCGGTACGATCTTCGGGACCTCGCCGTCGCCCGACGGTACATGGACGCTTGCGCACGCGATTACGACGCAGCCGAGCTTCCCGACCGATTTCCGCGGTTTCACGAATGCGGATCGGTTCAACTTCGCGCCATTCAACTTTATCGAAATCCCGCTGAAGCGGTACGGCGCCTTCGCCAACATCACGCAGGAGATCGGCTCCGACACGCACCTCAAGGTAATGGGCGTTTGGAATAGGCGAGACTCGATCAACCAGGCGGCACCGATCCCGCTCGGAGTCGGGCCCGACGTGGGCAACGGCAATCTGCTCGACCATGTCACGATCTCCGGAAGCAATCCGTTCAATCCGTTTGGGGTCGACCTGATTCCGGAGGATGGAAGCCCGGGCGGCAACTACAGCCAGATCAAGCGCCGCGTGATCGAGGCGGGACCGCGCCACTTCGAACAAAAGGTCAACACCTATTACGCGACCGCCACGCTCGACGGGCGCCTCGGTGGTGAATGGTACTGGGACGTCGACGGCATCTGGGGCCTCAACAAGGCCAACCAGACCATGCACGGCAACATCAATGCCCTCCACGTCCAGCAGGCCCTTGGCCCGCTCGCCGGCTGCGTCGGCAAGCCAGGACTTGACGGCATCGGCACCTGCGTGCCGCTCGACATCTTCGGCACGCCCGGCGCGATCACTCCGGCGATGCTCGACTTCGTCGGCTTCACCCAGCACGACAAGAGTCAGAACAAGATCTGGGGCGGATCGGGCAATATCACTGGCAAATGGTTCGATGTCGGCGGCGGACCGCTCGGCGTTGCGACCGGCGTCGAATACCGCCGGCTGACGGGCAGTTTCACCCCCGATCCGGTGGTGCAGGCGGGCCACAGCTCCGACATTCCTGCGGTCGCGGCCAGCGGCGGCTACAAGGTCGCAGAGGTTTACGGTGAAGTTGACGCGCCCTTCTTCAAGGGTGTGCCTGGCGCCGATCTGTTGGAACTCGACGTGTCCGGCCGCTTTTCTCATTATAAGACGGACCCGATCACAACGACGGACCCGGTCTCGGGGCTTGCCGTTACTACTCCGGGCCAAAAGTTCCAGCACACCACCTTCAAGGCGGCGCTGAACTGGAAGCCGGTCCCGGCGGTGAGGTTCCGTGCATCGTGGGCCGAGGGCTTCCGCGCCCCGACCATCGGCGAATTGGCCGGCGGTCCGTCGCGCTTCGACTCCGCGATCGACGATCCCTGCTCGATCTTCAGCGCGCAGGCGAAGAACTTCAACACCGATGCCACGACGCGGGCGAACTGCATTGCGCAGGGAGCTCCGAACGGCGCTCAGACGCAGGCGAGAGACCAGTTGTCGGTCATCACCGCCGGCAACCCACGCCTGAAGCCGGAGACCTCGACAAGCTGGGTGCTCGGAGGTGTGATCAACCCCATCCGCGGGTTCACGGCGGAACTGAACTGGTACAATATCAAGATCAAGGGTGCCATCCAGGCAATTCCCGCGACGACGACCTTGTACCGCTGCGTATACAACAACGATCCGCTGTCCTGCAGCAGCGTGTCGCGTTCGCCGGCCTCGGGTAATGTCACACGGATCAACGCGATCCTGCAGAACATCGCCGCGATCCAGACCGACGGTATCGACGTCAATCTTGCCTACCGGAGACCGCTCGCGGGGGCCGGCACGATTGGCCTGACCTGGAACAACACCTTCCTGCAGAAGTTCGACGTGACCACGCCGACGGCGACTGGTACGCAGATCGAGCATCGTGCCGGCCAGGAGACGGACAGCCCCAGCCAGGGTTATCCGCGGTGGAAGTCGATCGGCTCGATCGACTGGGACGGCTTCGGGTTCGGAGCGACGCTGACCGGCCGCTACATTTCGCGGATAAAGGAGTTGCAGAACAACGAGAGCCCGCTGAAGGCGACCTTCTACACTGACGCTCAGCTGCGCTGGACTCCGAAGTTCAACTTCATCCTGCACGATGTCGAGTTCGCGGTCGGCGCCAACAACGTGTTCAACGTCAGCACACCGGGTTGCGTCGCCTGCGATACGAACTTCATGGATCCGACGACCTACGACACCCCGGGCCGCTTCTATTACGCGCGTCTCAGCGTGAAGCTGGGCGGCGGGGAACGTTCGGCTGCGCCGGTCTATGCGCCGCCGCCGCCGCCGCCTCCGCCGGCAGTTGAGGCTGCGCCGCCGCCACCGCCGCCACCGGCCCCGCCGCCGCCGCCGCCCGCGGCAACGCCGGAGCGCGGCAACTAAAGGCTGCGCAAAGCATAAGGTGCTAATCCTCGGGGAACGAGGAGGGTTGGGGCGGTCCGAGGGCAACCGGGCCGCCCCTTCCTTTTGTCCGCGCGCTTGAACCTTCGCGGTTTCACGCCGATGTAGGGAGCCCATCGAAGCCCCGCTTCGATGGGAACCCGATGTAAGCCGACACCACAAAAGAGGATTCCCTTTCCCGTGATCGATCACCAGGACATCATCTCGCAGCTCGTCCCCATCGTCATCGAGCAGTCCAGCCGGGGCGAGCGCAGCTTCGACATCTATTCGCGGCTGCTGCGCGAGCGGATCATCTTCGTGACCGGCGCGATCGAGGACCATATGGCCTCGCTCATCACCGCCCAGCTCCTGTTCCTCGAGGCCGAGAACCCCAAGAAGGACATCTCGATGTACATCAACTCGCCGGGCGGCGTGGTGACCGCGGGCCTCGCGATCCACGACACCATGCAGTACATCCGCCCCAAGGTCGGCACCGTGTGCATCGGCCAGGCCGCCTCGATGGGCAGCTTCCTGCTGGCCGCGGGTGAGCCCGGGATGCGCGTCGCGCTGCGCAACAGCCGGATCATGATCCACCAGCCCTCGGGCGGCGCCCAGGGCATGGCCGCGGACATCGAGATCCAGGCGCGCGAGATCCTGCGCATGCGCGCCCGCCTCAATGAGCTCTACGCCAAGTACACCGGCCAGAAGATCGAGGAGATCGAAAAGGCCATGGACCGCGACAAGTTCCTCGA
>DATNFJ010000040.1:0-18394 GCA_035606455.1 Sphingomicrobium sp. | reverse complement strand
TGAGCTTGGCAGATGGCGGCACATTCAGCTCGGTCCGCGCGGAGCGAACCTCGCTGACGAGGCGCACCAGCCAATCAAGCTCGGCCTTCGCGTGCGGATCGACCTGCGCCTCGGGCTCCGGCCATTTGGCGACGATCAGCTCGTACGGCCGCTCGTTGGCGCTCCACAGCTCCTCGGTGATGAACGGCATCAGCGGGTGGAGCATGACCAGGATCTGGTCGAACGCCCAGGCGGCGACGCGCTTGGTCTCTTCGTCGAACGCGCCCTTCACCAGCTCCACGTACCAGTCGCAGAAGGTGCCCCAGACGAAGTGATAGATGGCGTCGGCCATCTCGTCGTAGCGCAGCTCGTCGAACGCGGCGTTCAGCTTGGCCAGCGTCTCCACCACCTCGCCGATGATCCAGCGATTGACGGGCAGCTCGGCCTTGGGCGCGGCGATGCTGTCGCTTGGCCCCACGCCGTTCATCTGCAGGAAGCGCGCGGCGTTCCACAGCTTGGTCGCGAAATTGCGGTAGCCCTCGACGCGCTTCTCATCGAGCTTGATGTCGCGGCCTTGGCTTTCCATCGCCGCGAGCGTGAAGCGCAGGGCGTCGGCGCCGTATCTGTCGATCAGGCCGAGCGGGTCGACGGTATTACCCTTCGACTTGGACATCTTGGCGCCCTGCGCGTCGCGGACGAGGCCGTGGAGGTAGAGGGTGCGCCACGGCACCTCGCCCATGAACTCGATTCCCTGCATCGCCATCCGCGCATCCCAGAAGAACAGGATGTCGAAGCCGGAGATCAGCACGTCGTTGGGGTAGTGGCGCTTGAGGTCCTCGGTCTCTTCCGGCCAGCCTAAGGTCGCGAACGGCCAGAGCGCCGAGGAGAACCAGGTGTCGAGCACGTCCTGATCGCGCCAAAGCGGATAGCCCTCACCTTTCATCCAAAGTTCAGTAGCTTCTGCTTCGCTTTCGACAACAGGCGTGGCCTCTTCCCAACCGGGGGGTGCGGGCAGTTCCAACTTACGAACGTAAGCGAGCGCTTGCTGCTGAGCTTCTTCCTCAGTTTCGGCGACGAAAGCCTTGATACCAATCTGGGCATGCGTGACGCCGTTCCCATCAACCGTATCCCGACGCTCGAACTCGGCGCCATACCAAGCCGGAATGCGGTGGCCCCACCACAGCTGGCGCGAGACGCACCAGGGCTGGATGTTCTCGAGCCAGTTGTACCAGGTCTTCTTCCAGGTCTCGGGGACGACGCGGATGTCGCCTTTCTTCACCGCCTGGAGCGCGGGGAGCGCGAGCCTGGCGGCGTCGACATACCATTGGTCGGTGAGCCAGGGCTCGATGACGACGCCGGAACGGTCGCCGAACGGCGTCGGGATCACGCGGTCCTCGACCCGGACGAGCGCGCCCTCTTCTTCGAGCTTCGCGACGATCGCCTTGCGCGCGTTCTCGCGTGACAGGCCGAGCAGGTCCTCCGGGATCAGGCCGTCCTGCGTCTGCACGACATGCGCCTGCGCATCGAACATGTTGAGCATGTCGGCCGGCTTGAACCCGGCGCGCTTGCCGACCTCGAAATCGTTGAAGTCGTGGCCGGGCGTGATCTTCACCGCGCCCGATCCGAGCTCCGGATCGGCGTGCTCGTCGGCGATGATGGGGACCAGCCTGCCGGTGATCGGGTGCTTGATCTGCTTGCCGATCAAAGCGCGATAACGCTCGTCGTCGGGGTGGACCGCGACCGCCATGTCGGCGAGCATCGTCTCGGGTCTCGTCGTCGCGACCTGGATCGCGCCTGTGTTGTCAGCGAGCGGATAGCTAAGGGTCCAGAACTTGCCCTGGACGTCCTTCGTCTCGACTTCGAGGTCGCTGATCGCCGTCTGGAACTTGGGATCCCAGTTCACCAGCCTTTTGTCGCGGTAGACGAGGCCGCGCTTGTAGAGCTCGACGAAGACGTGGGTGACCGCGCGCTGGTAGCGCTCGTCCATCGTGAAGCGCTCGTGCGCCCAGTCGCAGCTCGCGCCGAGACGGCGGAGCTGGCGCGTGATCGCGCCGCCCGACTGCGCCTTCCATTCCCACACATGGTCGAGGAACGCCTCGCGGCCGATCTCGGCGCGCTTGACGCTTTGGCTGTCGAGGTTGCGCTCGACCACCATCTGGGTCGCGATCCCCGCATGGTCGGTGCCGACCACCCACAGCGCGTCCTTGCCGAGCATCCGCTCGCGCCGCGTCAGCACGTCCTGAAGGGTGTTGTCGAGCGCATGGCCGATGTGCAGCGAGCCGGTGACGTTGGGCGGCGGCATGACGATCGTCCACGGCTTGGCGTCGGCGCGGTCCGGCCGGAACAGCCCGCGCGACTCCCAATGCTCGTACCAGCGCTCCTCGATCGCAGCGGGGTCGAAGGTCTTTGGAAGCTCGCTCATCGCCGCTCGCGGTTAGCGATGCGGCGGTGCAGCATCAACCTTCCTCCCCATCGCACCGCGATGGGGAGGGGAACCATGCTGAGCATGGTGGAGGGGTAACTGATGCCGGCGCCAGTTACCCCTCCACCATTCACTCTGCGGTGAATGGTTCCCCTCCCCACGAGCTTCGCTCGCAGGGAGGAACTATTCTCCCCGCTCCGGCTGCGCGAGCTGCACCGCAGCTGTCGGCAGCACATCCGGCACCGGCGCGCCCTGCCCGAGCCACTGGCGTTCCCAATCGAACAGCTCGTGGTACCATTGCACCGAGTTTTTCGGCTTCAGCACCCAATGGTTCTCGTCGGGGAAGATCAGCAGCCGCGAGGGGATGTTTCGACGCTGGAGGGCGGTGAAGGCGGCGATCCCCTGCGTGTAGGGGATGCGGAAGTCGTGCTCGCTGGTGACGACCAGCTGCGGCGTGCGCCAGTTCTGGACGTAATTGACCGGGTTCCATTTCTCGAACTCGCCGGGCGTCTCGTAATAGGGATGGCCGCCATGCTCCCATTCGTCGAACCATAGTTCGTCGGTCTCATAGGCCATGGCCCGCGCGTCGAACACGCCATCGTGCTGGACGATGCATTTGAACCGGTCGGGCCAGTTCCCCTCGATCCAGTTCATCATGTAACCGCCGTAGGAGCCGCCGAGCGCACAGGCGTTGTTTGCATCGAGGTCGTGATCGTGGGCGGTCGCGTAAGCGAGGCCGAGCTTGAGGTCGGTCAGCGGCCAGCCGCCCCAGTTTTGATGGATCGCGTCGGTGAACGCCTGGCCGTAGCCGGTGCTGCCGTGGAAATCGACACTGACCGCGGCGTAGCCGGGCGCAATGAACAGCCGCGGGTTCCAGCGGTAGGACCAGCTGTCGTTGAAACTACCCTGCGGCCCGCCGTGGACGAGGAAGGAGATCGGCAGGTGCGCATTGCAGGTCGCGTTCGGGATCGGCTTCTCCCGGCTTCCCGGAGTGGACAGGCAGTCTATCGGTTGGGGGCCACCGTACTTCAACGTCCATCCCCAGACCGTGTCGTTGTTCGCGCCCTTGAAGTTGAACTTGGTGAAGGTCACCGGATCGAGCCCGGCCAGGAGCGCGCCGTTGAGGTTGGTGAGCTGCGTCACTCGGCTCCCGTCGATGCGATACAGATCGTCGGGCGCGCGGATGCTGTTCATCGTCGCGATCACGCCGCCGCCGGGCAGCGCATGGACGTTGCCGAACGCGCCGTCGGCGGTGAGCCGCGTCACCTTTCCCGTAGCCGCGTCGATCTGGAACACGGGCACTTCGAGCGTGTCGTCGGCGGTAACGAAAAGGCTGCGCCCGTCCTTCGCCCATTCGATCGAACCGACCGAGCGGTCCCAGGCTTCGGTAAGCGGTCGCACCTGCCCGGTCGCGAGATCGCGGAGCATCAGGACCTGGCGGTCGGATTCGTAGCCGGGCCGCTTCATTGCGACATAAGCGAGCGTCCTGCCATCGGGGGACGCCGTCGGAAGCGTGTCGGTCGCCTTGTTGGCCGCCGTGAGATTGACCGGCTGCCTGCTCCCGGTTTCGGAAATCTCGAAGATATCGAGGTTGGTCGACAGCTCCTCGGTCCGGCCCGCCTCGCGCAGCGCGAAAAAGATGGTACGGCCGTCGGGCGAGAAGCTGATCTCTTCGCCGCCCCCGAACGGCTTCGAGGGGACGTCCCCGACGAGATCCTCCAGTGCGAGACCCGGACCGACAAGTCTGCCGCCTGCGACCGTGAAGCCGAACAGGCGCGATCGCACGCCCGGCACTTCCCAGGTGTCCCAGTGACGGATGAAGAGCTGGTCGAAGGTGCGTCCCGAACCGATCGGCTTCGTGTCCGGCACACTGGCGCAGTTGAGATCCGGGCAGCGGAGGTCGCGGTCGGCCCAGACAACCGCCCGGTCGCCCGATGGTGCGACCTTGAATCCGCCGATGTCGCCCTTGAAGCTGCTGGCCTGCACCGGCGCACCGCCAATGGTCATATGGAACAGCTGATCCTGGTCGCCGACGGTCATCAGGAACCACAGCGATCCATCCGCGCCGAACGCGGCGTCATGCGCCTTCTCAGCGCCCCGGATCGGCTGCGGCTGAGCGCCCGGCCTGGTCAGGTCGAGCAGCTCGAGCGTGTTGACGCGCCTGTTCTTCGCCCAGTCCGTGCTTGACACGGTGAAGACCGCCCAGCGACCGTCGGGCGAGACGTCGGGCGAGCCCATGCGGTGCATCGACTGGAGGTCGACCGCGGTCATCGGGCGAGCGGCGAGTGGTGAGGCCACGAAGGCGGCGGCGAGAAGAAGTGAGCTCTTGGTCATGACGCAGGCGTAGCGAGCGCCGGCGAACGGTTCAACAACGACTCAGAGCGGGCGCCCGGTGATCCGCGTGATTTCGCGCTTCACATGCTCCTCGACCATCTGCGGCAGATGCTCGTCGAGCCAGGTCTTGAGCATCGGCCGCAGCATTTCGCGGACCATGTCCTCGAGCGGATTGACCGGCGGCGCGGCCGGGATGCTCGCGGCGACCGTCTGAAGCTCCTCGAGCGCGTGGCGGCTTTGGCCGGCCACATCCTCGTCGATCAGCGGCGGCCCGAGATCGATCGGCGGCGCCAGCGGCTCGTTGAGCTCGAGCACATCCTCCTCGGCGCTCACCTCTTCAGGGAGCGGCTCGTCCTCGACGCTGTCGACCGGCGCGGCAGCGGCGCGCAGCTCCTTCTCCTCCGCGATCACTTTCTTGATCGAGGCGAGGATGTCTTCCATCGAAGGTTCGCGGCCTGGCGACTGCATATCGCAACGATAGCTTCAATGCCGCCGCGGAGTCACGCGCGACGTGGCGATTGCCACGTCACCGGTGTTGGGAGCTGGTCCCGCTGCCCGGCGGCGGAGGAATGCCCGGCGTGGGCGGGATCGGCGTTACGCCCGTGCCGGTCGGCGGCGCCGGATTGTCGCGAGCGGGAATGACCTGCGGAGTCACGACGGGGTTGGCGGGCATTTCCTGCGGGCTGACGGTGCGGGTCGCGGCCGGGACATGGGCCGCGTCGGTCGCCCAGTCGTTCCAGTTGTTCGCAACTCGCCGGTAGTTGCCGAGCGGGTCATAGAGCGGTCCACCGTCGAGGCCGAGGTCCTGCGCCTGGGCCTGGCCCATCGCGTTGAGAAGCTGGAAGCCCGCCACATAGGCGTCGCGCTTGGCGGTCACGAGCGCGACTTGCGAATTGAGGAGGTCCTGCTCCGCGTTCAGCACTTCGATGATGGTGCGGGTGCCGACGGTCTGCTCCGCCCGGTTGCCCTCGAGCGCGAGCTCATTGGCCTGGACCGCGACGGTCTGGGCCTGGATGGCTTCCTGCGCGGCCTGGTAGTTAGCGAATGCGGCGCGGGTTTGCTGGACGACGGCGCGTTCCGTCCCGACGACTTGTTCACGCAGCTGGCCCTGCTGGGCCTGCGCCTGCCGGATCCGCGCCGCCGGAAGTCCGCCCTGGAAGATCGGGATCGACGCGCCGAGGCCGATCGCGGTCTGGGTTCCCGTATTCGGAAATCCCGCCGGAGCATTGCCTGCAAGATTCGCGGCAAAATCGCCGCTGGCCTGGGCCGACAGGGTCGGCAGACGGCTCGCCTTCGCGACATTCACATCGTAGCCGGCGGCGATTTCCTGCCGGTTGATCGAGATAAGATCGGGGTTGCTGGCGAGCCCAATACGCGCCGCCTCGTCGGCCGTCGCCGGGAGCGGCGGAAGCGGCGGCGGCGGTGCAAGATCGCCCGGCGGGTGCCCGATCACCTGCCGATAAGTAGCCTCGCTCGCCTCGGCATTGCCCTGCGCGGTGGCAAGCTGCGCGTAGCCGAGCTGGAGCCGAGCTTCCGATTGTGCGACGTCGGTGCGGGTGAGATCGCCAATCTGGAACTGATCGCGCGTCGCCTCGAGGTTCGTCTGCAACAGTTTCACATTATTCTGATTGAGCTCGACGATGGCGCGGTCGCGGATCACGTCCATGTACGCCTGGACAGCCTGGGTGAACACGTCGCCCTCGACGGCAGTGAGGGTCGCCCGACCCGCCTCAACCCGAGTTTCGGCAGCGCGGACCTGGTTCCTGACGCTACCGCCGTTGAATAAAGGGTAGCTGAGCGTCACCCCCGCTGTCAGCGACGGCCCTTTTCCGCCGGTCGAGAGGACGCCGGTCTGGGTGATGTCGCGGTTGAGACCGACGGTCCCGCTGACCTGCGGTCGGCCCGCGGCCTTGGCGATGGCCACGGTGGCATCGGTCGCTTCGAGCGTCTGCCGCTGAGCAGTGAGCGTAGGATTGGTCTTATAGGCCGAGACCAGCGCGTCGCGCAGCGTGTCGGCGCCCGCCGTCCCGGCCATCAGGGCAGCGATCAGCGATCCGGTGAGAAGCTTGCGAACCACGCGAGAGAACCTCTTCTAAAAAGTGAATGCCTTGCGACGCGCGAAACCGGGAAGAACCGGCACGCCCGCATCGCTGAGCGACAAATAGCCGAATGCGCCGGCCGCCTTGCGCCCGACGACGAGCCGGGTGATCCCGCGGTCGACGAGCGCGGTGCCGAGACGGCCGCCCTGGGCAAGCTGCTCGACGATCGCGTCGGGAATATGTTCGACCGCTCCATCGATCAGGATCTGATCGTAGGGCGCACCGGCGCTCCAGCCTGCCTCCAGCGGCCCCTCCACCGCGTCGAGCCCATTCTCGCGCGCCGTTGCCGCAAGCTTCGGCGAGCTCTCGAGCGCCGTAACCACCAGGCCCAGGGCCTGAAGGACGGCGGCGGAATATCCCGTCCCCGCGCCGACCACGAGCGCTCGCTCGCCGCGCACCGGCATCATCTGGCCGAGCAGCGATCCAAGCACCGCGGGCGCGGGCAGGAAGCGTCGGTCGCCCATCGAGACCGCACGATCGACATAAGCCAGCGGCCGCGTTTCGGGCGGAAGGAAATTCTCGCGCGGAACGCTGCCCATCGCATCCAGCACCGCCGGGTCGGTCACGCCCTGGGGCCGAAGCTGGTTCTCGACCATCGCCGCGCGCGCGGCGGCGAAATCCGGGATCGGGCTGTGGACGGTCATTGCTGTTATATGCCAATAATACAGTTGAAGTTCAAGCTTGCCCCGGTGAATGCCAGGCATCGCCGGGGTGGCCGCTCATATCGGCAGCTTATGAAGAGGCCAACCGCAATTCATCGAAAGACGAGCAGCTGTGGCGAAGCCCTGCTGAACGGCTCTGAGCCCGGCGGTCAGAATTCGTGCGCGATCTTGAGACGGATTTCGCGCTTCTCGAATTCGTCCAGGCTGAGGCTGCGGCCCGGGGTGCCCCCGCCGACCAGCTGGGGCAGCCAGGTCAGGTTTGCCGACCATTCCCCGCTCCGGAATGCGATCGCCGGACCCGCCGAGAGGGCATAGGCTTCGCGGCGGAGGCCGTGCGTCCAGTCCGGGTACACGCTCGCGTAGCGGGCTTCGATTCCCGCGTGCCAGTTCGGACTGAGGCGATAGGCGATGCCGGTACTCGCCTGGAGCTTGAGCTCCTTTTCCCAGCTGTGCTCGATCTCCGGACCGACGAGCTCCCGTTCGCGCTCCCATTCCGGCTCGACCGTCAAATTGCCGGCCCAGACCATCCTGCCGCCGGCGAAACTCTTGCTCAGGATCGCCTTGAGCTCGAGCTCATATTCCGTGCCTTTTTCGCCTTCGACATCGTGGATTCGCGACCAGCCGGGCTCGGCGTAAAGCGCGAAACCGATTCCGTGCCGGTCCTCGTCGAGAACCCGGTGGATGAATTCGAGGCTTGCGCCGTCGAAGGCGAAGTTTCGCTGAACATTGGCGATCGCGGGATCGAGCCCGCGCACGTGATGGCTGGAAAAATTCAGATAGCCGGCGACTTGGAAGCGCTCGGTGAGGCCACGCTCGACCTCGAGGCGATAGTCCTGGGCATCGTAATGGCCGAGATCCTTGCCCCGGCGGTCGGTCGCCCACAGCGCGAGCTCGGTTTCGCCCGGCTCTTCCGTGTCCGCCGTGTACGAGTAATTGAACGGATTTTCTTCGGCGCGCAGGGGCGCAGAAAGGCACGCCGCCAGGCCGAGGCCCAGCATCCATAGTTTTGGCATTCGGAAAGCCCTTTTTCGGTTCTGTGCCTTCCCTGCTAATGCGAGTTATTCGCATTTGCAACAGCAATGCCATATCGAGAGAGCGGCCCTCCACGCTTGACCGCGCGGCCAAGCTCGCCGAAAGGCGGCCGCTCAGGCCCGATGGCGGAGTGGTTACGCAGAGGACTGCAAATCCTTGCACGCCGGTTCGATTCCGGCTCGGGCCTCCACTCACTCGCGCAGACGAAATTCTGTCATTTCAGGCGCACAGGCGGCGATGACCCATAGCTCTCTACCGAAGCCCGTCGGGTCGGTGCTCGACCTGATCGGGTCGACGCCGATGGTGGAGCTCAGGAATCTCGACACGGGTCGCTGCCGCCTGTTCATGAAGCTGGAAAGCCAGAACCCCGGGGGGTCGATCAAGGACCGGATCGCGCTGTCGATGATCGGCGCCGCGGAACGGGACGGGGGGCTCAAGCCCGGCGGCACCATCATCGAAGCGACCGCCGGCAATACCGGTCTCGCGCTGGCGCTGGTCGGGGTGCTGAAGGGCTACCGGATTATCCTGGTCGTTCCGGACAAGATGGCGCGGGAGAAGGTCCAGCACCTCCGAGCGCTCGGCGCCGACGTCCGGATCACCCGCTCGGACGTCGGCAAGGGCGACCCGGAATATTACCAGGACCTCGCCGCGACGATCGCCCGGGAGACCGGCGCCTATTACGTCAACCAGTTCGGCAACCCGAACAATCCGCTCGCGCATTACCAGACAACCGCGCCCGAAATCTGGGAGCAGATGGGAGGCGACGTCGACGCGATCGTCGTCGGTGTAGGCTCGGGCGGCACGCTGACCGGAATCGGCCGCTACTTCGCCGAGCGGTCGCCCAAGACCCGCATGGTGCTCGCCGACCCCGTCGGGTCCGTCCTCGCTCATTATGTAGGAACTGGAGAAATGGTTGAGGCCGGTTCGTGGAACGTCGAGGGAATCGGCGAGGACTTCATTCCGGACAATGCCGACCTCGCGCTGGTCAAGAACGCTTATTACGTTTCCGACCGCGAGAGCATGGACTCGGCCCGCGAGCTTCTGATGAAGGAAGGGATTCTCGCCGGCTCGTCGACCGGGACCCTGCTCTCGGCGGCGCTCCGCTTCTGCCGCAATCAGACCGAGCCGCTGCGCGTCGTCACCTTCGCCTGCGACACCGGCGCCAAATATCTTTCGAAGGTCTACAGCGACTCCTGGCTCGCGGAGCAGGGCCTCGCCGACCGGCCGATCCACGGCGACCTCCGCGACCTCGTCCCGCGGAAACTGTCGGAGGGCAGCGTCGTCTCGATCGGCCCCTCGGACACCCTCCTCTCGGCCTACAACCGGATGCGCCAGGCGGACGTCTCGCAGCTGCCGGTGATCGACAATGGCCACCTCGTCGGAATCCTAGACGAAAGCGACATCCTCAAGGGCGTCGAGAATGAGGAGCTCGCGCGCGAAGCCCGTTTCGGTCAGCCGGTGCAATCGGTGATGACGACGAGCCTCAGGACCTTGCAAGTGACCGAGCCGATTGACTCGCTGCTGCCGATCTTCGACCGCGAGGAAGTGGCGCTGGTCATGGACGGCAGCGAATTCGTCGGCGTGATCACGCGCGTCGACCTGATCAATAATTTGCGCCTTCACCCGAATCCCAGCTGAGGTCCCAGTCCATGGCCGAATTGCCCAACCGCCTGCGATTCTCGACGCGCGTAATCCACGCCGGCCAGCATCCCGACCCCACGACCGGCGCGGTCATGACGCCGATTTACGCCACCTCGACCTACGCCCAGGAAAGCCCCGGCGTGAACAAGGGCTACGCCTATGCGCGCGGAAGCAATCCCACGCGCGAGGCCTTCCAGCGGGTCGTCGCGGACCTAGAGAACGGAGCGGACGCGTTCGCCTTCGCGTCGGGCATGGCGGCTGCCTCGACCATCCTCGAGCTGCTCGACTCGGGCTCACACGTTCTCGCCGGAGACGACCTCTACGGCGGCACTTACCGGCTGTTCGAGCGCGTCCGCCGACGGTCGGCCGGGCACGATTTCTCCTACGTCGATTTCTCCGACCTCGCTTCGATCGAAGCGGCGATCCAGCCCAACACGCGCATGCTGTGGGTCGAAACGCCGACCAACCCGTTGATGAAGCTCGCGGACCTCGAGGGGCTGGCGCGGATCGCGAAAGCGCATGAGCTGATCGCGGTCGCCGACAACACGTTTGCGACACCCTGGGTCCAGCGCCCGCTCGACGTCGGGTTTGACCTCGTCCTCCATTCGGTGACCAAATATCTGAACGGCCACTCGGACATGCTGGGCGGGGCGATAGTCGCGCGGACCGAGGATCTCGCCAAGGAAATCAAGTTCCTCCAGAATTCGATCGGCGGGATCATGTCGCCGTTCGATTCCTTCCTCGCCAACCGCGGCGTGAAGACGCTCGCGGTCCGGATGCAGCGCCACTGCGACAATGCGATGAAGGTCGCGCGCTGGCTGGAAGCCAGCCCGGCAGTCGCCAAGGTCTTTTATCCCGGGCTCAAGAGCCATCCCCAGCATGAGCTCGCCAAGCGGCAGATGCACGGCTTCGGCGGAATGCTCTCGTGCGTTGTCGACGGCGACCTCGAGCGCACCCGCCGGATCATGGAGCGGCTGCAGATCTTCACCGTCGCCGAATCGCTCGGCGGGGTCGAAAGCCTGGCCAACCACCCCGCGATCATGACCCATGCTTCCGTTCCGAAAGAGGTGCGCGAGCCCCGCGGGATCACCGACAGCCTGATCCGCTTCTCGGTCGGGATCGAGGATTCCGACGACCTGATCGCCGACCTCGAGCAGGCCTTCGCGGCCTGATCACCCTGGGCTTGCCTGCTGCCCCATTGGCCGCTCTAAGCGTCGGAATACGGAGGGCTGCCAGCTCGTGAAAGTAGCGATCATCGGCCTCGGCTACGTCGGCCTTCCGCTCGCCGTCGCCCTTGCGCGGCGGCACGAGGTGGTCGGCTTCGACGTTAGCAGACCGCGCGTCGAGTCACTTCGGCAGCGCGTGGATTCGACCAACGAAGTCACGCCGGAGGAGCTCGCGGCGGTCGATTTCACCATCACCGACGATCCCGCCGCCCTTCGCGGTTCCGAAATCTTCATCGTCACGGTCCCGACGCCGATCGACGCCGCCAACCGGCCCGACTTCGACGCCATGCTCAAGGCCTGCGCGATCGTCGGCCCGTCTTTGTCGAAGGGATCGATCGTGGTGTTCGAAAGCACCGTCTATCCCGGTGTCACCGAGGAGATTTGCGCGCCCGCGCTCGAACAGGCGTCGGGATTGAAGGCGGGCAGCGATTTCAAGCTCGGCTACAGTCCGGAGCGGATCAACCCCGGCGACAGGGAACATTCGATCGAGCGGATTACCAAGGTCGTCGCGGGCCAGGATGAGGAGACGCTCGACAAGCTCGCGGAACTCTACGGGTCGGTCGTCGAAGCGGGAGTCCATCGCGCGCCTTCGATCAAGGTCGCCGAAGCGGCAAAGGCGATCGAGAACACGCAGCGCGACCTCAACATCGCGCTGATGAACGAGGTCGCGAAAATCTGCCACCTGCTCGGAATCCGCACCCGCGACGTGCTCGACGCGGCGGGGACCAAATGGAACTTCCTCAAATTCCATCCCGGCCTTGTCGGCGGCCACTGCATCGGGGTCGATCCTTATTATCTGACCGCCAAGGCGGAGCAGCTCGGCTACCAGCCGGAGGTGATCCTTTCGGGCAGGCGCGTGAATGACGGCATGGGCGCGTACCTGGCGCAGCGCGTGGTGAAGCTCATCGCCGCGACCGGGCGCCCGATCCGGAAGGCGCGAGTCGGGATCCTCGGTTTCACTTTCAAGGAGAATGTCCCCGACATCCGCAACTCGAAGGTGGTCGACACCTATCGCGAGCTCAGGGAGTTCGGGATCGAGCCGATGGTCCACGATCCGCTCGCCGACCGCTCGGCCGTGCTGCACGAATATGGAGTCGAGCTCACCTCCATCGACCAGTTCAAGAATCTGGATGCCTTGATTTACGCCGTCGCGCACGACGATTATGGGCCCCATATCGAGCATGTCAGCGACATGATCGCCCGCGGCGGGGTCGTCGCCGACGTGCGATCGAGCATCGACCCCGGCAAGCTGCGCGCTGACATCGTCTATTGGAGCCTGTGACCCGCCGATGACCGAAGAAGCTCCGCCGAAATCCAGGGTCAGGCAGGTGCGCTTGCTCGTCTGGATAATCGTCGCGCTGGCGATCGCCGGGATGGCCGCGCTGCTCCTGGTCCAGCGAGTCACCGTGCATCCGCCGCAAGCGACGAGCGGCGCTGCTTCGTCTCACTTCGGCGGTCCGTTCACGCTCGTCGGCGGCGATGGAAAGCCCTTTTCGAGCGCGAAGCTGCTCGGAAAGCCCTACGTCATGTATTTCGGTTTCACCCGCTGCGGGGATGTGTGCCCCACGACACTGTCGCGGATGGTGAAGCTGCGCAATGAGGTCGGCGGCGCGGCGAAGTTCAACATTGTTTTCGTGACCATCGATCCGACCTACGACGGCCCGAGGCAAGTCGGCCAATATGCAACCTTGTTCAATTCGCCGATCATCGGCCTGACTGGCTCGCCGGCCGAGATCAACCAGGTGAAGAAGCAATATGGCATCTACGCTCAGCCCTCGCCTCATCCCATGCCGGGGAAGGAGATGATGCACAGCGCGATCGTCGAGCTGTTCGATCGAAACGGCCATTTCGTCGACACGATCGCTCCCGACGATCCGGACTCCGACGCGGTCGCCAAGCTCAACAAACTGGTTGCCTGAGGGTTGGAACGGGAGGCGCGCAACGCCACTTCAGCCGGGATGGCTTCCTACCGGCCCGATCCGAAGATCCTGAGTCTCGGGCCCAGCTTCCACGACGCAGTCCAGCCGGCACCGTTTCCGAAATGCGAGCCGCGCTTCCTGAACCGGCGCTGGGCCGGGCGAGTCGGCCTGGGCGACCTCGAGGATGAAGGCTGGGCGCGGCATTTCTGCCGCTTCGAGCCCCTGCCAGGCAATCTCGCGGAGCCGCTCGCGCTCCGCTATCACGGCCATCAGTTCCGCGTGTACAATCCCGAGATCGGCGACGGCCGAGGCTTCCTTTTCGCACAAGTTCGCGATGACCGGGATTTGCTACTCGACCTCGGCACCAAGGGCTCCGGCCAGACGCCCTACAGCCGCCATGCCGACGGCCGGCTGACGCTCAAGGGCGGCGTTCGCGAAGTGCTGGCGACCGAGATGCTCGAGGCGCTTGGCGTCAACACGTCGAAGAGCTTCGCGCTGTTCGAGACGGGCGAGCAGCTAGAGCGCGGCGACGAGCCCTCGCCCACCCGATCGTCGGTGCTGACCCGCCTCAGCCATGGCCACATCCGGATCGGCACGTTCCAGCGGCTCGCTTTTTTCGGCGACGTCGACAGCATCGACAAGCTGGTCCGCTATTGCCTCGAGAACCTCTATTCCGAGCAGCCTGGCAGCGACGTGGCGGAAAACGCACTGCGCCTGTTCGACCTGGCTGCAATCGCCACCGCGACACTCGCCGCCTCCTATATGGCCGCCGGCTTCGTCCACGGCGTGCTTAACAGCGACAACATCAACATCACCGGCGAGAGCTTCGACTACGGCCCATGGCGGTTCACGCCCGAGTGGGACCCGGAGTTCACGGCGGCCTATTTCGACCATTACGGTCTCTACGCCTTCGGTCGCCAACCGGAGGCGATCCACTGGGACCTCGCCCAGCTCGCCGGCTGCCTCTCGCTCGTCGCCGAAGCGCCGGCGCTGTCCGCTCTGCTTTCCGGTTGGGGGGAGCGTTTCGAGGAGGCGTTGGTCGCGGCCATGCTTCGGCGCCTCGGCGTTGCGCCGGATGAGGGCGACCGAGAACTCGCCAGCGCGCTGATCAAGGCGCTGGCGACGCGCGCGAAGCCGATTGATCGAATCTTCTTCGACTGGCGCGGTGGGCGCGATCCCGGCGCTGAGGCCTATCCTGACCACGAATTCCGGGAGCTGGCACGGCTGCTTGCCGGCCGCGAGACGGAACGGTCGCATCCCTATTGGTCGGATCCGGCGCCATGTTCGATGTACATCGAAGAGGTCGAGGCGATCTGGTCCGCGATTGCCGAGAACGGCGACTGGCGGCCCTTCGACGAGAAGATTAGAGCCGTCCGAAGAATGGGCGAAGCGATGGCGCAAGATGCACCGGCAGGTTGACGAAGACGCGCCGGTCGTGGACCGCGCGTCCGTGACCGAGACGCTCGTTTCCACCAATCCTGCGACAGGCGAGGTCGTCTGGTCGGGCGAGACCGGCGATGCCGCGGTGGAAGTCGCGGCGGCGCGGGCGGCATGGCCCGCCTGGGCGGCGCATTCCCACGCCTACCGCATCGAAGCGGTCCGCCGCTTCGCCAATGTCGTTCGAAAGAAGCAGGACGAGTTCGCGGAGCTGATCGCAAATGAGACGGGCAAGCCCTTCTGGGAGGCCCGGACCGAAGTCGGCGCGGTGGTCAACAAGGTCGAGATTTCGGTCGACGCCTATGCCGAGCGGACTCCGCAGCGGAAGATGGAAGCCGCGCTCGGCAACCGCGTCGCGGTGCGGCACAAGCCGCATGGGGTGCTCGCGGTGCTCGGCCCATACAATTTCCCCGCGCACTTGCCCAACGGGCACATCGTCCCGGCACTGATCGCGGGCAATACGGTGGTGTTCAAGCCGTCGGAGAAGACTCCGGCGACGGGCGAGTTTCTCGTTCGCTGCTTCCATGAGGCGAAGATTCCCGACGGCGTCGTGCGGCTGCTGATCGGCGGCCCCGATCAGGGCCGGGCCCTCGCGGCGGAGGCGGGGATCGACGGCCTTCTCTTCACCGGCTCGGCGCGCGCTGGAGCGTCCCTCCACAAGCAGTTCGCCGAGACGCCGCAGAAGATCCTCGCGCTCGAGCTGGGCGGCAACAATCCGCTCGTGGTGTGGCACGCAAAGGACGTCGAAGCAGCCGCGATCATCGCCGTTCAGTCCGCCTACCTCACGGCGGGGCAGCGCTGCACGGCTGCGCGGCGCCTGATTGTCGAGGACGGCAAGGAAGGTCCCCTGATCGACGCCGTCTGCGCGACCATCGACCGGATCATCGTCGACCACCCGTTCGCCGACCCGCAGCCCTTCATGGGGCCGGTGATCGACAATGCCGCCGCCGATCATGTGCAGGAGCAATGGCTCGACCTCATGATGAAAGGCGGAAAGCCAATTCGGCGCCTCGACCGCCCGTTCGAGGAGCGGCCCTATCTCACGCCCGCGCTGATCGACGTGACGGAGGTGAAGGACAGGCCGGACGCGGAGATTTTCGGGCCGGTGCTCCAGATCGTCCGGGTCAAGGATTTCGATGCGGCGATCGATGAAGCGAACAACACCCGCTACGGGCTTGCAGCCAGCCTGGTGGGAGGCTCGCCTGAACTTTACGACAAATTCTGGGCGAACGTCCGCGCAGGCGTCATCAACCGCAACAAGCCGACCAACGGCGCGCCCTCCAACGCGCCGTTCGGCGGCGTCGGCATTTCCGGCAACCACCGGCCCAGCGCCTTTTACGCCGCCGACTATTGCGCCTATCCGGTGACCAGCAGCGAGGCCGACCGGGTCCGGGGGGCGATCGGCGAGGGCCTTCGCGACCCGAACATGCAGGAAGACTGAGCGCCTGCACTTCCCGATGGATCGTTTGGAAGTGGAACAGCGTTAAGCTGCCCGTGACCAAGCGTAACTGGATCGGCACGGCCATCGGCCTTGCCCTGTGCATCGCCGCCCTCCCAGGCTGTTCCAACAGCGGGAATAGCGCCAACCAGAAAGCGAACGCCGCCGCTCCCGGCGAGCCTCAGGTCCAGTGGAACAGGAAGCTTGAAAAGCAGCTTCGCGACGCCATCGCCGGCGCGCCCGCCAACGGACTCAAGCCCGACCTTTTCCTCAAGGGCGGCGAGCAGGGCGCCGCACTGACCCACACAGCACTTCGCTACGCCCAGGCGCTCGCGCAGGGCTATTCCGACCCGAACAAGATTTTTCCTGTCTACACCATCCCGCGGCCGTCCGGCGACGTGCAGCAGGGCTTTCAGCAGGCGATGCAGAAGGGCGACCTCGCCAGCTGGTTCGCCTCGCTCCCGCCCCAGACCGACGAATATAAGGCGCTCAGCCAGGCGCATCTCCATTATCTCGAACTCGCTTCCAAGACCCCGAATTTTCAGGCGGTCCCCGACGGCGATCCGATCAAGCCGGGAAGCCACGACAAGCGCGTCGCCGCGCTCGCGGCCGCGCTGCAGGCGATGGGATATTTCGCGCCGGCAGCTCGGCAGCATCACCGCGCGACGCAAGCGACGGCTCCGGTGTCCACAACTTATTCCGGTCAACTCATCGCCGCAGTGAAGCGGCTGCAGGGCGATTTCGGGCTGAAGACCGACGGAATCGTCGGCGGAAACACGCTCGACGCGATCAACCTCGGACCAGCGGGCCTCGCGCGCGAAGCGGCGATCGCGATGGAGCGGCTTCGCTGGCTCGAGCGCAATCCGCCCGCCACGCGGATCGACGTCAACACCGCGGCAACGATCCTCGATTACTGGCGCGACGGTCAGCACATGGACCGCCGTAACGTCGTCGCCGGCGAGCCCGACAAGCAGACTCCGCAGCTCCAGGCGCCGATCGTCAACCTTGTCGCTTACCCGACCTGGACCGTGCCCAAGTCGATCGCCGACAAGGAGATCGCGTCCAAGGGCTCCGCCTGGCTGGCGGCGAACAATTTCTCTATGAAGGACGGGATGTACGTCCAGGCGTCGGGTCCCAAGAACTCGCTCGGGATCGTCAAGTTCGACATGGACGACAAGCAGGCGATCTATCTTCACGACACGCCAGCCAAGGCGCTGTTCGGGCTTCCCGACCGGCACCGCAGCCACGGCTGCGTCCGGGTGCAGAATGCGGTCGCCTTCGCAACCGCGATCGCGACCGAGGAAGGAGTCCTCGACAAGTTCCAGAAAGCGATGGCGTCGCAGCAGGAGACTTTCGTCAAGCTGCCGAACACGATCCCGGTCCGGCTTCTCTACCACACCGCATTCTGGGACGGCTCGCGCGTCCAGTTCAGGCCCGACGTCTATGGCTGGGACGACAATGTCGCCGCGGCGCTCGGCCTCGTCCGTGGAGTCAAATGGCAGCCGGTCCAGCAAAGCGGCGATATCGGCCCGTGACGACGACTGAGGGCGCCGACCGAGCGGCGGCGCCCTCACCCCCTCCCACGGTCGAGAAACTTAGGAGCGCATTTCGGGCAAATAAGAATCCTGCGGAGCGTCGCTGAATTTCGTGATTTTGCTGTCGAACCGTAGGTGGATCTTGCCGGTGGCGCCGTGGCGCTGCTTCGCGACGATCACTTCGGCCCGGCCGTAGGCGCGCTCCATTTTTTCTCTCCACTCGGCAGCATCCGGATGGTCGTCGGTCGGCTGATGCGCGGCGAGGTAATAATCCTCGCGGTAGATGAAGAGGACGATGTCGGCGTCCTGCTCGATCGAGCCCGATTCACGAAGGTCGGAGAGCTGCGGACGCTTGTCCTCGCGCTGCTCGACCGCGCGGCTGAGCTGCGACAGGCCGATCACCGGCACGTCGAGCTCCTTGGCGAGCTGCTTCAGGCCGCGGCTGATCTCGGAAATCTCCTGCACCCGATTGTCGTTGTTGTTCTTGCCGGACCCCTGAAGCAGCTGGAGATAGTCGACGACCACGAGACCGATGCCCTTCTGCCGCTTGAGCCGGCGGGCACGGGTGCGCAGCGCGGCGATGGTCAGGCCGGGGGTGTCGTCGATATACAGCGGCAGGCTCTGAAGCTCAGCCGCGGCGCGGGCGAGCTGGCGGAACTCCTGCTGGCTG
>DATNFJ010000039.1:0-61039 GCA_035606455.1 Sphingomicrobium sp. | reverse complement strand
GCAGTCACCGGATCGATAGTCCATCCGAACAGCGAACCGGAGGGGCCGTGCCGGCACGAGAAGCGGCGGAGGCTTGCGCCCGGCGGTCACGATAACCTGATCCAGGGGGACGGCATCGGCAGCTTCATTCGCGAGGAAGGCTTGCACGAGGACTCGGCCGGTCCGCGGCCGCAGATTCAGAGGAACATCAATGGGTTTGCGGCCCATCGTGAAAAGCCAGGCAGGACGACCGCGGACAAGATGCAGCGGAGGATGCGCCACTTGCAGGTCGACGGCCGCCCCGAGCGCGCCGAACGTCACCGGCATTCCGGAATTCATCGGTACGACTGAGTGCCTGCCGATGCGGCGTTCCAGTGTCGCGTAAAGCGCGCGACTGGTCGAGTCGACCGCGCTCGGCGACAAGGTCGTTTGGTCGATCGTCAGTGGGTCAATGCCGGTCAGTTTCTTGAGCCGCGCGGCCATCCACTCGATATCGAACAACGGCGCCTCGGCGGCATGATCGTATCCTACATAGATCAGGACCTTGGCGCGCGGGCTTTTCGAAAAGATCGTGCCCATAAGATTGTCGGCTTCGCCTTGCTCGCGCTGAGCAGCGGGATCGGCCGGCGGCGGAGCGCCTTTCGCCGCAACGAAGTCGTAGACCACCGGATGGTAGCCTATTGCGAGCGACTGCCGGACGAAGTCAGCAGAAACGGGATCCTTCGTGTAGACTCCGGTGTCGAGCCGCACGTAGCCGTTCTCGCCGATGAGCTTCGCCTTCCGCTCCCGGCCGACGGCGTCCGGCGCGGAATGAAAGCCTTCCACGGCCAGAACTGAATAGCCGAGCGGCCGGAGCACGCGTGCGACTTGCAATGCGAAAGCGCGGTCGCGCGGAGATTGATGTTCCTCGTTGAGAATGACGATATTTGTGTGCCGCGCCCTCTCGACGATCTCTGGAAGAGCGTCGCGAAGTTGCGAATGCGACAGCCTCCGAACCTCGGATTTGTCCGCGTCGCCCGGACTGGCGGGTGGCGTGTTTGCTCGACCCGTAACGAACGACACTGCCACATTAGCAAACTGGTGCAGCGGGCCAAGCGGACTGGTCTCGTGCTCCTTCGCCTGTGTCAACACGTCGGCCGCCTTCAAATATTCTCCCTTCGGCAGAAGGATGACGTTCGCACAGGCGAACGCATTCACCGGCGTTGCGTGCGACGAACCGCTCGGGACCGGAACAGCGGAAAGCGCAGCCGCGGCGAGGTAAACGGCGCGCACCGTTCAGCTCCGGTGACGGATTCTCATCGCCTACCCGCGGGCGGTACAGCGCCGACGCTTGCAACCGGGACCGCTCCATTGGTCCGATAGCGGTCGAACCAGGCGAGGATTGCGCTCGCCTTGGCGGCGGACTGGCTCGGGCGGTCGGTGAAGGTCTCGTGGCTCGCGCCCGGGACCTTGACCAGCATGGTGGGAACGCCGCGAAGCTGGAGCGCCTCGTAGAATTGCTCGGCCTCGCTGTCGGGTGTGCGATAATCCTCGCTTCCGACGACCACGAGCGTCGGAGTCTTCACGTTGCCGACGAGGCTGAGCGGCGAGTGCTGCCAATAGGTCATCGGATCTTCCCAGGGGAGCTTCGAGAACCAATAGGGATAAGAGATGCCGGGAATGTCGGCGGTGAGGGTCCAGCTCGCCCAGTCGATGACCGGCTTTTGCGCCGCGGCTGCCTTGAAGCGGTCTGTCTTCCCGACGATCCACGAGGTCAGCACGCCGCCGCCCGAACCGCCGGTCACAAACAGGTTGGTGGGATCGACGTGGCCAGTGGCGATGGCCGCATCGACCACGCTCATCAGGTCGTCATAGTCGTGGCTCGGATAGTTCTTGTCGATCTGGTTGGCGAAGTCCTCGCCATAGGACGTCGAGCCGCGAGGGTTCGAATAGACGACGACATAGCCGTGCGCCGCATAAAGCTGGTCGTCGGTGCCGAACTGAGGCCCATAAGCGGAGAAGGGGCCGCCGTGGATCTCGAGGATCAGCGGATATTTTCTTGTCGGATCGAAGTCCGGCGGAGTGACCATCCACGCATCGATCGGCCGCTTGTCATATTCCGACGTGACGGCGAGCTTTTGCACCTGCCCGAGCGCCTTTGAATCAAGGAGGCTGGAGCTCAGGTGGGTGAGGCGGCGAACCCCATCGCCGGTCGCGACCGCGACCTGGTTCAGGTGGAGGGGGTCGCCGGATGTGAGCGCGACGATATTGTTCTTCGACACGCTGAAGTCGCCGCCAGCATAGGGGCGGTCGATCTCGCCATTGCCCATGTCGCTGGCGATTTCGCGGATCGAGCCGTCGAGGCCGACGCGCTCGACCTTGTTGACGCCGCGGTCCTCGACCTGGACGAAGACCGAGCGGCTGTCGCCCGCCCATTGCGGATTGGACACCGATCGATCGAGCGCGGCGGTGAGGACCCGCTTGTTCGATCCGTCGACGTTCATCACCGAGAGGCGGCGATCCTGATTGCCGAGCTTTCTGTCGTCGAAGCCGACCCAGGCGATGTATCGTCCGTCGGGCGAAACTGTCGGCGAATTGTCGGGACCGAAGCGGCTGGTCAGCGCGACCGGGGCGCCGCCGTCGATGCTGATCTTGTAGACTTCGCTCTGGAGCGCTTCGCGCTGCCAATTGGGACCGAGATTGGCGCTGAACAGGATCGATCGTCCGTCCGGAGTCCACGAAACGTCGCCGCCGGCATTGTGAGCTCCGAAGGTCAACTGCGTGGGCGCGCCGCCGTCTGCCGGAACCCAGAAGATTTGCTGAAAACCTGGCTTCAAATAGCCCTCGCCGTCGAAGCGGTAGGTCACCCGGTCGATCACCTGGAGCGGCTCGGCCCACTTGGCGCCGTCGGGCTTGGGCGGCTCCTTGCCCAGCTGGGGCGAGTCGTCGGGCACCAGCATCGAATAAGCGATGCGGCGGCCGTCAGGCGACCAGGCAAGGCTGCTCGGGCTGTTGGGGAGGCCGGTGATGCGCGCGCTCTCGCCGCTGCCCATCCAGCGGACATAGAGCTGGGGGCTTCCGCCCTCCGACGCGACATAGGCGAGGCGTGTCCCGTCGGGCGACCAGCGTGGCGAGAAATAAGCGCCGGAGCCGGCGACCAGAGGCCGCTGCTGCCCGCTCGCGACGTCGATCAGCCAGATCGTCGGACGCGCGCGATCGCTCATCACGTCGTTGGATTCGCGCACGTAGGCAATCGTGCGACCGTCGGGACTGATCTCCGGATCGCTCGCCCATTCGAGGTTGAACAGATCGGAGCCGGTGAAATAGCGGTCTGGGCCGGCTGCGGGCGCGGCGGACGCAGGCGCGGCAAGTGCGGTCGCGGCGAACAGCATCGCCAGTGGCGAAAGCTTGGCGGTTAGAGTCACGGGGAATCCCCTCCGGAATCGAATAGGCGACGATTCAACTTTCGTGCCCGCGCCGCAAGCGGCTTGTCGACGCCGGCGAGGACCGGCCGGCAAACGCCGCTCTAGCTCGAACGATAATCGGGGTTCGAGCGATAGCGCCACCAAATGAAGGCGAAGGCGAGCGCATCCAGCGGATAGGCGATCCAGCTCGCTTCGGTGCCGAGCGAGCCGCCGGTGAGCCAGGCGGGGCCATTGAAGGTGACGTCGAGCAGCCGACCGGGCGGGATCTGGCCGCCGTTCGGAGTCCCGATTACGAAGAGCTGCATGAAATCATAGGCGACGTGAAGCCCGACCGCGAACCACAGATTGCCCGTTCGAAGCACCGAATAGCAGCAGAGGAAGCTGAAGCTGACGAGTGCGATCACGTCGGCCAGATTCTCGCCCGGCTTGAGGAGATAATGAATGCCGGCGAAAATTGCCGCGATGACGGCCGAGGCAGGCCAGAAGCCGATCCCTCTCCAGAGCGTCTGAAGCAAATAGCCGCGGAAAAGGAACTCCTCGCTGATTCCGACGCAAATGCAGGCGGCGAGCCACGCGAGTCCGGACGAGGCGAGGGCGGCGCCCGCAAGCGCGACTCCATGGACCTGCATCCCGCCGAGGGCGACCATGGCAATGCCGACGACCGCGGCTTGAATCACGCCGACGCCAAAGCCTTCCCGCGTCGGGGACTTGAACGCGGCATCGACAGGCAGGCCATAACCGTCAATCCGCCGCCGTTCATACCAGGCGAAGAAGCCGGTCGAGATCAGGGCCGCAATGAAATTCACCGTCTCGCTGATCGCGATTTCGCTCGGAGTGAGGCGTAGTCCTCGACCCGGAGGTGGAGGAATCGCCAATTTGCTCAGATTACCGATCAGCGGGATCAGCACGAAAGCGGTGACGATGAAGAAAATGGCCGCTCGCCAGAGTGGTTGGAGCCTGCGGTCGCTGCCAAGGATGAGCCCGCCGCGTGCCGCCGCCGGAGTCGCCATGCGATCCTCCCCTATTCACTGCCCCGCAGAGGCAAGTCTGCTTTCCGGCGAATCGTCGCAACGGCGCATCGACGAACGGCCGCGCGAAATCGTTCAACCAAGTGGTTGACAATATCGCGACCCAGGCGTTACTAAACCACATGGTTGAAAATCGACTCGACGTCACCTTCCGCGCGCTGGCCGATCCGACGCGGAGGGGAATGCTCGCCAGCCTCGCGCTCGGCGACAAATCGATCGGGGAGTTGGGCGAGCCGTTCCAGATGAGCTTCGCGGGTGCGTCGAAGCACGTGAAGGTGCTCGAAAGCGCCGGCCTTGTCGTGCGGCGCAAGGCGGGCCGGCGACAGATCTGCAGCTTGAACGCCGAACCGCTGAAGGAAGCCGAGGACTGGCTCCGGCAGTGGGAGAAATTCTGGTCGGTCCGTCTCGACCGCCTCGAGGCGCTGGTCGAACGCCATTCGAAGGAGAAGCCCGCTGTCTGAAGTCGCAACTGCACCGATCCAGCGCATCGCGCCCGATACGGTCCGTCTTGAGCGCCTGTTGGGCGCGCCGCCCGATACCGTCTGGCGCTATCTCACCGAGGCCGAGCTTCGCGAACAATGGTTCATGGGGGGCACCGACGCGCGTCCCGCCGGCGAGTTCGAGCTCGTCGTCGACCACGACAAGCTGTCGGACGACGACGTTCCCTATCCCGAATCCCACCAGTGCTTCAAAGGCGCCGTCTTCAGCGAGAGGGTCATCCGCTTCGATCCTCCGCGGTTGCTCGAAACGACCTTCCAGGGCGGGAAGAACGGGACGGTCACCTATGAGCTGTTTCCGGAGGGCGACCGCACGCGGCTGGTGCTGACCCACAGCGGAATCGTCAGCCCCAGCGGACACCAGGACTTCGGCGGCGGCTGGACCTCGCACCTGGCCGTGCTTCAGGAGAAGCTCGCCGGCCGGAGCGTGAAGGACTTCTGGGCCCTCCACGCGCAATCGCGCGACGCCGTCGCGAAGGCGCTTGGCTGATCAGGCAGTTGGCGTGGAGCGGGCGGGCTCGACGTTCGCGCCGAACGTGTAGACCAGCCTTCCGCCGAGCCACCCGCCGGCGGAGAGGATGATTGCGCTGACGATGCTGATCGCGAACGACGGCGCCGCGACCGGCGGCCATCCCGTCAGCGCATCCTTACGCAGGTACAAGGCGACCGCATAGCCGGCCCAGGCGAGCGCGACGACGGTCATGTGCATCGTCGCGTGCCCGACCAGTTTCCGATCGAGGCGGATGAGGTCGACCATTCCGGCGCCCATGGCGAGGAGACCTCCGACGAGGCCTCCCGCCATGAGGATCGCCGCGATGTGCGTGTTCTGGCTCAGCCCGGCCAGGACCGCGAGGTCCGCGATCGTCGCGGACAACAGCAGCGCGACCGGAAAATGGACCAGCGCTGGATGGACGGGATGACCACGCACGGTTCGTCAGATCAGGTGGAACGTGGCGCCGAGCAGCAGCAGGAAGCCGACTACGGCAAAGGTGGCGTGCGTGAACACGATCCCCGGCTTGGCTACCTGCTTTTTGACGTGGATGGAGGCGAGATAGAATCCCTCCAGCGCCGCAACGACCAGGATCAGAAGGGCGATCGGAACCAGCCCCTTGCCTTCCTCCGAACCGCCGAGGACGACGAGCGCGGTGAGCACGAGACCCGTCGCGCCGAGCAGCATGTGGACGATCGACAACGCCCACGGAGCGAGCTTGCCGCGAAGAACCGAGCTGGCGAGAATCAGTCCCCCGATGGCGCCGATTGCAAAGATCAGAAGCGCGATTTTGAGCATCTTTCCCCTCCTTTATCGCACGCGAATTTCTGCGGGTGGAAATGACCTTTGTCAACTTTCACCATTACAAAGTTGCCTAAGCAGCAGATCGGCTTAGATTCGAAGGGGATGAAGCCGGTTCCCCAGACTGATCCAGGCCGCAGCCGCGACCGCATTCTCGAGCTTCTGCTGAAGTCCGAGGAGCCGCTCGCGGTCCACGCGGTCGCACTCGCCGTGGGCATCTCGCGCAATGCCGCCCACCGGCATCTCGCGGGCATGGAGCGCGAAGGACTGGTCGAGCGCCGCCCGGCGATCCGCAGCGGCGGGCGGCCGTCGCGCCGGTTCCGTCTCACTGCCGCCGGCCGGGCGACTTTTCCACGGCAATATTCCTTGCTCGCGAAGCAGCTGCTGGGGGAGCTCTCCCAGTTGCTCGGGCCCGACGATCTCCGCGGCGCAATGCGGCGGATCGGCAAGATGCTCGCGGGGACATTCGCCGACCGGGCAGGGCCTGGTGCGGACGAGGTGATGATCGCCGCCCTGATGCGCGAGCTCGGTTATGAATCGGGCGTGGTCGACGGGCCGGACGGCCCCGAGATCGAGGCGCACAATTGCGTCTTTCACGATCTCGCCAAGGCCGACCAGGCGATCTGCGAGGTCGATCTGTCCCTGCTTCGGACGCTGTCGGGGAAAACGGTCGACCACCGCCGCTGCATGGCGCGTGGCGAAGGATCGTGCCGCTTCGCGTTCGGCGGAGAGGCCGCGGGCGGCTGACGATCGAGGGGCCTCCCTTGACTGGCGTACCGACACGACTGTATTATTACGATAATACAGGAGGTTTCCGATGAATCGCTTAGCGTTCCTGATCGTCCTGCCGCTGCTCGCAGGCTGCAACGTCCATTCGAAGAATCCCGCGAACGACGATGAGAATGTCAGCCTCAGCGCCGACCAGAACGGCCAGGTCGCGTTCAACTTCCCGTTCGCCAAGGGCAGCATCAAGCTTCCCGCATCGATGATGCACAATGGCGAGCTGGACCTCGACGGGGTGAAGATGCCGGCCGGCACGTCGACGACCGGGTTCCACATGAACTCGGCGAACAATGAGACCGTGCTCGTGATGAACTTCACGAACCCAGGCACCCCAGAGCAGGTCCGCTCTTATTTTGTCGACGCCTTCGCCAAAAAGGGAATGACGGCGAAGATCGACGGCGACTCGGTCACCGGCAGGTCAAAGGACGGCAGTCCGTTCACGATCGCGGTGACCCCTGCCGGGGCCGGCTCGCAGGGCCAGATCGTCGTTCACTCGAAGGACTGAGCGTCCCGACCGCGAAGGCCATTGCCGATGTGAGTTCACCCTCCTAGCCTGACTCGAAGCGCGGCGAGGAGGACCTGAACATGTCCGATAACAAGCGAGGCGAAGAGGTCGACGTCACACAAGACTGGCGGGCGACTCACGGTCAGAAATCCGCCGCGACGCGGCTTCGGATCTTCGCCGCGATCGCTTGGGTGATCGCGATCGGCGGCGAAATTGCCGGCGTCGTTATGCTGCTCCAGCATAAGTTCGATCACGGAAACCTGCCGCTTCTGATCGGCATCCTCGCCGGAATCGCGATCTTCGCCATCGCCGGAAGCCTGATGTGGAAAGCGGCGAACCGGCAGGACCCGGCGCGTGAAGCGGACAGGGCACGGTTCTTCTTCCAGAACCAGCTTGGAGCGATCGTCACCGTGATCGCCTTTCTGCCGCTCATCGTCCTGATCTTCATGGACCAGGACATGGATCCGAAGAACAAGAAGATCGCCGGCGGTGTGGGTGTCGTACTGGCGATCGTCGCTTCGCTGATCGGCGTCAGCTACCACCCGCCGTCGGTCGAGCAATACACCAAGGACATGAACAAGTGCGCGGCCGAGATTAAGGCCAACCAACCGACCACCGACTGTTCGCCAGAGGTAGCCGACCAGGCGAAGGCCATCGCAGCGGACACGAAGACGGTGACCGACGCCACGAAGACGCCGCAGAATCCGACCGGCCAGGACGTCGTATACTGGATCGCTCCGGAGAACGGCGCGAAGAAATCCGCCACGCCGCACGTCTTCCACATCTGCGAAGGCGTGAGCCCGCTACGCGGCAAGACCGTGAACCACGGATCGGTGACCGAGGCCTATGCCGAGAACGCGACGCGCATCACCAAGCAAATCGCGATGGAGCAGAAGCAGTGCGGGTTCAGCGGCGCGAGTAACGCAGCCGGTTGAATTTACTCCGCCGCCGGGGCGTCTCCGCTCGCCTTCTTCTTCGCGGGCGTTGCGGGAGCCTTGGCCTTTGCTCCTCCCTTCGCCTTGCTGACCTTGGGCGGCGCCGGGACGATCTCGAAGCTCGGGGCGTTATCCTTGATCCGGACCTTGACCTCGCCGCCGTTGACCAGCTTGCCGAACAATAGCTCTTCGGCGAGCGGCTGCTTGATCTTCTCCTGGACGAGGCGGCCCATCGGGCGCGCGCCGTAGAGCTTGTCGTAGCCGCGATCGACGATCCACTGCCGAGCCTCGTCGTCGAGCTCGATGTGCACGTTGCGGTCCGCGAGCTGAAGCTCGAGCTGCAGGATGAACTTGTCGACCACCCGGGCAACTACCGCCGGGGGCAGGTAGCTGAACGGAACGATCGCGTCGAGGCGGTTGCGGAACTCGGGCGTGAACATCTTCTTGACCGCGTCCTCCTGCGCGTCCTCGCGCGTCGCGGCGCCGAAGCCGATGCTCTCGCGCGCCATGTCGGCGGCGCCGGCGTTTGTGGTCATGATCAGGATGCAGTTCCTGAAATCGACGGTCTTGCCGTGATGGTCGGTGAGCTTCCCGTGATCCATGACCTGCAGAAGGATGTTGAACAGGTCGGGGTGCGCCTTCTCGATTTCGTCGAGCAGGAGCACTGAGTGCGGATGCTGGTCGACGGCGTCGGTGAGCAGGCCCCCCTGGTCGTATCCGACATAGCCCGGAGGCGCGCCGATCAGCCGGCTGACCGCGTGGCGCTCCATATATTCGGACATGTCGAAGCGCTGGAGCGGGATGCCCATGATCATCGCCAGCTGGCGCGCGACCTCGGTCTTGCCGACGCCAGTCGGGCCCGAGAAGAGATAGTTGCCGATCGGCTTGTCGGGGTCGCGGAGCCCGGCGCGGCTGAGCTTGATCGCGGACGCGAGCTTCTCGATCGCCAGGTCCTGGCCGAAGACGACGCGCTTCAAATCGGCTTCGAGATGCTCGAGCACCTGCTTGTCGTCGGCGCTGACGGACTTGGGCGGGATCCGCGCCATGGTCGCGACCACGGCCTCGATCTCCTTGGGCGTGATCACTTTCTTGCGGCGCGACGGCGGTACAAGCATCTGCATCGCGCCGACCTCGTCGATCACGTCGATCGCCTTGTCCGGGAGCTTGCGGTCATGAATGTAACGCGCCGACAGTTCGACCGCGCTCTTCACCGCGTCGGGCGTGTAGCGGACGTTGTGATGCTGCTCGAATGAGGACCTGAGACCCGCCAGGATTTTGATCGTGTCCTCGACCGTCGGCTCGTTGACATCGATCTTCTGGAACCGGCGCAGAAGCGCGCGGTCCTTCTCGAAATGGTTGCGGAATTCCTTGTAGGTGGTCGAGCCGATGCAGCGGATCGCGCCGTTGGACAGCGCGGGCTTCAACAGGTTCGACGCGTCCATCGCGCCGCCCGACGTCGCACCGGCGCCGATCACCGTGTGGATCTCGTCGATGAACAGGATGGCGTTGGGAAGCTTCTCGAGCTCCGACACGACCGACTTCAGCCGCTCCTCGAAGTCGCCGCGATAGCGCGTGCCGGCGAGCAGCGCGCCCATGTCGAGCGCGTAGATGGTCGCGCCCTTGAGCACGTCGGGGACATTACCCTCGACGATCTTGCGCGCGAGCCCTTCCGCGATCGCGGTTTTGCCGACGCCCGGGTCGCCGACGTAGAGCGGGTTGTTCTTCGACCGGCGACAGAGGATCTGCACCGTGCGGTCGACCTCGGGCATCCGCCCGATGAGCGGATCGACCTTGCCGTTGCGCGCCTTCTCGTTGAGGTCGACGGTGAACTGCTTGAGCGCGGATTCCTTCTTGCCGCCGCCCTCCTTCTCCGTCTTCTCCTCGGCGCCTTCGGGCGGACGCGCCTCGGCGGAGGTCTCACCCTTGCCGACGCCGTGGCTGATGTAGGTCACGGCGTCGAGGCGGCTCATGTCCTGCTGCTGGAGGAAATAGACGGCATAGCTCTCGCGCTCCGAGAAGAGGGCGACCAGGACGTTCGCGCCGGTGACTTCGTCGCGGCCCGAGGACTGGACGTGGAGGATCGCGCGCTGGACCACGCGCTGGAAGCCGCTGGTCGGCGTCGGGTCGGTGGCGCTGTCGGCGACAAGCGCGCCGAGCTCATTGTCCAGATACTGCTTCACCGACGCGCGCAATTCGTCGCGGCTGACCCCGCAGGCGGTCATCACCTTCGAGGCATGTTCGTCGTCGATCAGCGCAATCAAAAGGTGCTCGAGGGTCGCATACTCGTGCCGGCGCTTGCTGGCCTCCCCCAGGGCATTGTGGAGGGTTTGTTCGAGTTCGCGAGCGAAACTAGGCATTTAGACGGTCACTCCCCGCCCGCTGAGGAGCCAACGGGCCTTGCGAAAACAATGTCATATGAGCGCAACGCTCAATCAAGGGGCGCGGCCCCGCTTATCCCCAGTTTATCGGAGAGGATGCGTGAGCGAGCGGTGAACGCTGCGTCTGAATGGACGATTCACGCCGGTCGGGAGTTCGCAGCCGTCCGCCAGGCTTGCCGATACGGGCATTCCGCAAGGCTCAGTATGGTTGCGATCTCCGACAGGGCGAATCGTTGTGAGGCTTACTGCCCAGTGCAGTTCCAGAGAGTCTTGTCTCCCTCGGGATCCGTGCTGGTCAGCACACCGGTGGCGCGGTCCAGAGAGAAGGTCGCTGCATAAGGTTCATCATCATCCTCGTCGCGCGGGAGTGACCAACTGAACTCCGACGTCGTTATCCTTGCCGGGTACTTATATTTGGGAAGATCCAGAGCAACAGCGGTGAGCGCGACAGTATCGATGCTGAAATTGAATCGTACTCCTGGATCTTCCCAGTAGCCGCCGCCGATTGCGTTCGCCTTGTTCCTCAAATCGATTTCGGCCTGAGTGAGGCCGCAGGTGAACGTCAGGACTTCTGCGTGTGCGGGTGACGGGTAGAGAGCACCGGTCGCGATCGCAATCGTTCCGGCGACCAAGAGCGTCGGACATCTTCCGTTAAATACCATCGTATCTCTCCCCCCTTGGGCGGCCCAGGCACCACAGCCTCGTTGCGGCGAAACTCGCTATTGCTTCCTGAACAATTCTTCGGCCGCGGAGCGGTGCGTCTGCACGCGCTGGATGTGCGCCTCGACGCGGGCTATTTCCGCTTTCAGCGCATCGATGCGCTCCTTGAGCTCGTCGATCGACATCGGATCGAGGTCCTGTTTGGCGAGCGCGACGAGCGGGTCGTCGGGCTTGCTCGGGAACAGGTCGTCGATGTCCATGCGCCGGAGTCGTTGACCCGACCCTTTGCGATGTCAATAACCGCCACTGGTGAGTAGCTCGGTTCCCTCCTCGATGACAGCGATCGTCGCCTCGCAGCCCGACGGCGACGGGGAGCTCTCGATCGTCGAACGGCCGGTCCCGCGGCCGGCGGCGGGCGAAGTGCTGGTCAAGGTCGCGGCCGCCGGCGTCAACCGACCCGACATCCTCCAGCGCAAGGGCAATTATCCGCCGCCGCCCGGCGCGTCCGATATCCTCGGCCTCGAGATCGCCGGCGAAGTCATCGACGGTCCCGGCGAGATGATCGGCCGCAAGGTCTGCGCGCTGGTCGCCGGCGGCGGCTATGCCGAATATTGCGTCGCGCCGGTCGGCACCTGCCTGTTCGTGCCCGAGGCAATTTCGCTGACCGAAGCCGCGGCGATGCCCGAGACCTTGTTCACCGTCTGGGTCAATTTGTTCGAGCGCGGCTTCGCGGCCGACGGCGACCGCGTGCTGGTGCACGGCGGCACGAGCGGTATCGGCACGATGGCCATCGCCCTCGGCCAGTTGTTCGGCCTGAAGGTCATCGTAACCTGCGGCACCGACGCGAAATGCGCCCGCGCGCTCGAGCTCGGAGCGGCGGCGGCGATCAACTATCGCGAACAGGATTTCGTCGAGGAGGTGCACCGGGTCACCGATCGCGCCGGCGTCAATGTGGTGATGGACATGGTCGGCGGCGATTATGTGCCGCGGAACCTCGCATGCCTCGCAAACGATGGCCGGCACGTGTCGATCGCCGTGCAGCGCGGCGGGACCGCCGAGGTACCGATCTTCGCAGTCATGCGCCGGCGCCTGACCCTCACCGGCTCGACCCTCCGCCCACGGCCGATCGAGTTCAAGACAATGGTCGCCGACGAGATCGCCAAGACCGTGTGGCCCTATGTCGAGGGCGGGCGCCTCAAGCCGGTGATCGACAGCACGTTCCCGCTCGCCGGAGCCGCCGCTGCTCACGAGCGGATGGAATCGGGCGAGCATGTCGGGAAGATCGTGCTGGAGGTCGCGCGATGACCGAAAAGCTGGTGCTCCACGAATATGCGGCGTCGGGCAATTGCTACAAAGTGCGCCTGACGGCGGCGCTGCTCGGATTGCCGCTCCAGCGGCGCGAATACGACATCATGAAGGGCGAGACGCGGACGCCCGAGTTCCTGCAAAACGTCAACGCGAACGGCCGAATCCCGGTGCTCCAGGTCGGCCCTCGCTTCATCCCGGAGAGCAATGCCGCCTGCTACTATCTCGCCGACGGGTCGGGGCTGATCCCGACCGACCGCTTCGACGACGCCGACATGCTTCGCTGGATGTTCTGGGAACAATATAATCACGAGCCGAACATCGCGACCTTGCGCTTCTGGACCGGCTGGGTCGGACTAGACAATTTGAGCGAAGCGCAGCGTCTGCAGGTGCCCGCCAAGCGCGAGGGCGGCAATGCCGCGCTGAAGCTGATGAACGATCATTTGAAGGGCCGCGAGTGGTTCGTCGCTGACCACCTCAGCCTCGCAGACATCTGTCTGTTCGCCTACACGCATGTCGCGGGCGGTGCGGACTTCCGGCTCGAGGATTATCCGAACGTGTCGGACTGGATCGGACGCATCAGAAATCAGCCGAATTTCATTCCAATGGACGCCTGAGCGGCCTTGCCCGACGCGGGTCGGAGGGCTACATCGCCCGCCGACCGGCCGCTCCCAAGAAGGGGCGGCCCAATTTGTTTGTGAAACGGAGATATCCCGGTGGCCCAGCCCCTGATGCCCCATGCGACCGCCTCCTGGCTGGTCGAGAACAGCTCGCTGACGTTCGAGCAGATCGCCGAATTCTGCGGCCTCCATATCCTCGAGGTGCAGGCGATCGCCGACGACACGGCGGCGACCAAGCTCACTGGCCGCGACCCGATCCGCGCCGGAGAGCTGACCCACGAGGAGATCGAGAAGGGGCAGAAGGATCCCGATTACCGGCTCCAGATGCACAAGCCGCCAGAGGCGGTCCGCCGCACCCGCGGGCCGCGATACACGCCGGTGTCGAAGCGCCAGGACAAGCCGGACGGAATCGCCTGGATCATCAAGAACCATCCCGATGTCAGCGACGGCCAGATCAGCAAGCTGATCGGGACCACGCGGACGACCATCGCCGCGATCCGCGACCGCACCCACTGGAACATGGCCAACATCACGCCGAAGGACCCGGTCACACTCGGGCTGACCACGCAGCGCGAGCTCGACGCGGCGGTGGCCAAGGCGGCGAAGGCGGCCGGGCATGCGGCGCCGGTCGACACCCGCTTCGAGGGTGACCGCGAGGCGCTGATCGAGGAGCTTCGCCGCGAGCGCGAGCAGCACGCCCGCGACGCGGAGGCGGCGCTTGCGGACGCGGGCAACGAGGCGCTTCGCGACGAAGTCGTCCCGGGAATCCGCGATCCGTTCACCAACCGGCCGAGCGAATAGCCGTTCGCTTGATTTGAACAGCAGCGCGGCCCAAACTTAGCCCCATGGCCGATGCCGAGACCAGTGACGTTGAGCAACTGAGCTTCGAGGCGGCGCTTCAGCGCCTCGAGGAGATCGTGCGCACGCTCGAAAAGGGTGAGGCGCCGCTCGACCGGTCGATCGAGCTTTACCAGGAAGGCGACCGGCTGCGGCGCCATTGCGAGGCTCGGCTGAAGGACGCGCAGGCGCGGATCGAGCAGATCGCATTCGGCAGCGACGGCAAGCCGGCGGGACTCAAGCCCTTCGATGCCGGTTGAGACCATCGACCGGCTCGCGAGTGAGCTGGACGCCGAGGCGAAGGCGGTTTCGACCGAGGTCGACCGCTTCTTCGCCAAGCTGCTCGGTCCGACCGACGACAGCCGCGAGCGATTCTACGAAGCCATGCGCCACGCCGCCATCGGCGGCGGCAAGCGGCTCCGGCCGCTCCTGACGATCGCCGCCTCGCGGCTTTTCGCAATCGACCGCGAACGGGCGCTCCGCGTCGGCTGCGCGATCGAGGCAATCCACGTCTATTCGCTGATCCACGATGATCTCCCCTGCATGGATGATGCCGAGCTGAGGCGCGGCAAGGCGACGGTGCACAAGGCGTTCGGCGAAGCGGCGGCAGTGCTTGCCGGCGACAGCCTTCACGCGCTCGCGTTCGAGATCCTGGCCAGCCCGGCCACGCACGAGGACCCGTGGGTGCGCTCCGACCTCGTGCTCGAGTTGGCCCGCGCGGCTGGGCCGAACGGAATGGCCGGCGGGCAGATGATGGACCTTGCCGCCGAGGGGCAGGAGCTCGACCTCCGCTCGATCACCCGCCTCCAGCAGCTCAAGACCGGCGCGCTGATTGAATATTCGGTCGAAGCGGCGTGCATCATGGTCAAGATGCCGGCTGATGCACGCACACCCTATCGCGGCTATGCGCGCAACATTGGCCTCGCCTTCCAGATCGCCGACGACCTCATCGATTATAGCGGTGACGCAGCGGCCGCCGGAAAACCGACCGGCCGCGACGCCTATGCCGGCAAGGCGACGTTCGTCTCGCTGCTCGGCGAGGAGCGCGCGCGGCAGCAGGCCGGCTTCCTTGTGAGCCAGGCGATCGAGCATCTTTCGGGCCACGGAAGCGAGGCAGACCTCCTGCGCGCCATCGCCCGCTTCGCGATAGAAAGAGACCATTGATGAAAGTGGCAGTCTATCCGGGGACGTTCGACCCGATCACGCTCGGGCATCTCGACATCATTCGCCGCGGCGCGCACCTCGTCGACAAGCTGGTGATCGGCGTGACCACGAACCCGTCGAAGGAGCCGATGTTCACGGTCGCCGAGCGGCTTGCGATGGTGAAGCGCGAGGTGAAGGATGTGCCCGGCAATATCGAGGTGGTCGAATTCAATTCGCTTCTGATGGAGTTCGCCGAGACGCAGGGCGCGACCGCGATCCTTCGCGGGCTCCGCGCCGTCGCCGACTTCGAATATGAGTTCCAGATGGCGGGCATGAACCAGCAATTGAACGACGATATTGAAACCGTCTTCCTGATGGCCGACGTGTCGCTCCAGCCGATCGCGTCGAAGCTGGTGAAAGAGATCGCACGCTACGGCGGATCGATCGAAAAGTTCGTGACGCCAGCCGTCGCCGAGGACGTGCGGCGGCATTTGAAGGGTTCATGAATGGCTCAGCGGCCGAGAACCATTGGCTGGGGTGACGAGTGGGAGGGACATGCTTCTTAAGGCTCTTTTTGCGCTTCCCCTTGCGCTGCTGATCGCCGCCGCGCCCGCACCGGCGCCGCCGCCAGCGCCGAGCATCGCAGCTCCGGCGGAAGTCGCCGCCAATCCCGCCAATCATTTGTTCCTCGACCTGTCGAACGGCGGGACGGTCGAGATCGTGCTTCGGCCCGACCTCGCGCCGCACCACATCCAGCAGATCCAGACGCTCGTCCGCCGCGGCTTCTACAACGGCCTGAGCTTCCATCGGGTGATCCCCGGCTTCATGGCCCAGGGCGGCGATCCCAAGGGCACCGGCGAAGGCGGGTCGGACCTCCCCGACCTCAAAGCGGAATTCACCGCCGTGCCGTTCCTTCGCGGAACGGTCGGCATGGCCCGAACCGAGAATCCGGACAGCGCCAACAGCCAGTTCTTCATCATGTTCGCCCCGAGATCGAGCCTCGACAATAATTATACCGTGATCGGCCGGGTCGTGAGCGGCATGGATACAGTCGACCAGATCGCGCCCGGCGAGCCGCCCGCGCAACCGACCAAAATTGTGAAGGCGCACCTGGGCGGCTAAGCGCGCCCGCCATGCGCGTCGCCGATTTCGACTTCGACCTTTCCGCCGAGCGGATCGCGCTGCGACCGGCGCGGCCGCGGGACAGCGCGCGGCTGCTGCTGGTCGAGGGCGCCGACATATCCGACCACCAGGTGCTGGAGCTGCCGGACCTGCTGCGTGCGGGCGACGTGCTCGTGTTCAACGACACGAAGGTCATTCCGGCGCAGCTGGAGGGGCGACGCGGAGATGCGAACGTCGGGGCGACCCTGCACAAGCGCGAGGGGCCGCGCGAATGGCGGGCCTTCATCCGCAACGCCAGGCGCGTTCGGCCTGGCGACACGATCGACTTCGGCGAGGGGGTCGCTGCCTCGGTGGTGGAGAAGGCCGAGGACGGTTCGGGGCTGCTGCACTTCCACGGCGACGACCCGGTCGAGCTGCTGCTCGAGCGGGCCGGGCGGATGCCGCTTCCACCCTATATCGCGTCGCAGCGCGACATCGACGAGGCGGACCGCGAGGATTACCAGACCATCTTCGCGCGCGAGGAGGGCGCGGTCGCGGCGCCGACGGCGGCGCTGCATTTCACCCGGCGGCTGATCGAAGCGCTCGATGCGCGCGGAATCGGGCGCGAAACGCTGACGCTCCACGTTGGCGCTGGGACGTTCCTACCCGTGAAAAGCGAGCGCATCGAAGAACACAGGATGCACGCCGAATGGGGGCGCATCGACCACGCGACTGCCGAGCGGCTCAACGCCGCCCGGCGCTTGGGCGGACGGCTGATTTCCGTGGGCACCACGAGCCTGCGGCTGCTCGAAAGCGCTGCGGGCGAGGACGGCACGATCCGCCCGTTCGAGGGCGACACCGCGATCTTCATTACGCCCGGCTATCGCTTCAGGGCGATCGATGGCCTGATCACCAATTTCCACCTGCCGCGCTCGACCCTCTTCATGCTGGTCAGCGCGCTGATGGGCCTCGACGTAATGAAGCGCGCCTACGCCCACGCGATCGAGGCGGGTTACCGCTTTTATTCCTACGGCGACGCGAGCCTGCTTCTGCCGCGCTGATTAGTCGTGCGGCTGGAGCCAATGTGACAGGTCGCGGCCGATGAGCGCGGCGAGGCGGTCGACCTCATTCTGGAATTGCGCCTTGATTTCGCGCTGCACGGCAAGCGGGATCGGCCGCTTTTCGTCCGGGACCTTGTTCCATCTCAGCAGCCGCTTGCGCAGCGACTTCGTTTGTCCGGGTGCAGATTCCTTGGCCTTAGCGCCGGCGTGCCGGTCGAAACGGCCGCGGTGCCTGATGCTCGCCAGATAGGGCAGAAACATTCGCGGCGGCCGCTTGAGCAATTGCTGAAGCAGCAGGAAGCGAACGCCCTTGCTCTCGCGCTCCGGCTTGAGCTCGGGAGCGGCCACCGGATCGAGGCCGCAGAATTCGAGGAGCTGGCGGTGCTGTCCCGCAGGGTCGGCAACGAGGTCATCGAACAAGGTGACCAGGCACCGGTCCTTCCCGACCGCCGCGAACAAGCGCGCGACATAGGTGCCGTAGCGCGCGGCTTCGTCATAGCGCAGCCAACGCGGCTCGATCGTGCTCCAGGGAATTCGGCGGCCGGCTGCGCGGTCGGGGATCGCCGCCCAGGCGTGCTCGAATTGGCGGATATTCTCGTCGCCGGTGAAGATCAGTCTTTTGTGAAGCGACGGGAGCAGGGTCATCGGATCGCGCAAGCCGACGATGAAGCGCGAGTTGGGCCAGAGCTTAAGCGCCGGTTCGAGCTGCTCGGGCGTATAAAGGTAGGACACCGAGCAATCGGCGCCGACCTTCCGCTCGCCCTCCACATCGGGAAAGAAATGGTCGAGATAATCCTCCTCGACGCGGCGGCGGAGCTCCGCCTTGCCGAGCCCGCGTAGATCGTGCTGGGCGAAGAAATGCGGTTCCTTGACGAACGGGAACAGCACCTGGCGGTGCGCCTGCAGCCAGCGCGCCATGGTCGTGGTGCCGCAGCGCGGCGCGCCGACGATGAAAATGAACCTGTCGATTTCTGCGATATTGGGCATTCCTGTGCGCCCTAGCACAGCCGAACTTGGGGGGAAGCGCATGAGCCGCTAAGCGCGCCGAGTGACCCGCTTCGCCTTCACGATCAGCGCAACAGACGGCGCCGCCCGCACCGGCGTCATCGCGATGGAGCGCGGCGAGATTCGGACCCCGGCGTTCATGCCGGTGGGGACCGCTGCGACGGTCAAGGCGATGCGGCCGGAGGAGGTGTGCGCGTCGGGCGCCGACATCATCCTCGGCAACACCTATCACCTGATGCTCCGTCCCGGTGCCGAGCGCATCGCGAAGCTCGGCGGCCTCCACCAGTTCATGGGCTGGGAGCGGCCGATCCTTACCGACAGCGGCGGCTACCAGGTGATGAGCCTGTCCGAGCTGACGAAGACGACGGAAGAGGGCGTGCGGTTCAAGAGTCACCTCGACGGATCGACGCACATGCTGACACCGGAGCGGTCGATCGAGGTGCAGCGGTTGCTCGGCTCCGACATCGTCATGGCATTCGACCAGTTGGTACCAACGACCGCGCCAAAGGCACAGCAGCGGGAGGCGATGGAGCGCTCGATGCGCTGGGCGAAGCGCAGCCGCGAGGAGTTCGACCGCGGCGGCGAGCATTCCTACCGCGGGGCGATCTTCGGGATCCAGCAAGGCGCCCTCGACGAGGCGATGCGACGCGCCTCTGCCGAAGCGCTGATCGATATCGGCTTCGACGGCTATGCGGTCGGCGGGCTCGCCGTCGGGGAGGGGCAGGAGGCGATGCTCGGCTGCCTCGACTTCGCCGTCGACATGCTGCTCGCCGACAAGCCGCGTTACCTGATGGGAGTCGGCAAGCCCGACGATATTGTCGAAGCGGTCGTGCGCGGGATCGATATGTTTGATTGCGTGCTCCCGACGCGCTCGGGTCGGACCGGCCAGGCGTTCACCGCCGACGGGCCCATCAACATGCGCAACGCCCGTTTCGCCGAGGACGAGGAGCCGATCGAGCCCGGCTGCCCGTGTCCGGCGTGTACGAAGTTCAGCCGCGCTTACGTCCACCACCTGGTCAAGGCGGGCGAAATCCTCGGCGCGATGCTGATGACTCAGCACAACCTGTGGTTCTACCAGCGCGTCATGCAGGGGTTGCGCGACGCGATTGCCGGACAGCGGCTGCAGGCGTTCGCGAGCGAATTCCTGCGGCGCTATCGCGGGAGCTAAATCGCGTCGTCCTTGACCGCTTCCGCCTCGTCCGCGGGCTGCAGCTTGTCCTGGGTCCTCAACTCGAAGTCGCTCGCGTCGTGTCGCTCGTGCAGCTGCTCATTCAGCTCGCCGGTGAGCTTGTTGACGATCCGCCCGCGCTTTACGGCCGGGCGGGCGTCGATCTGCTTGGCCCAGCGCATCAGATGCTCATATTCGTGCGTCGCGAGGAATTCGTCGGCGCCGGGGTAGGAGCGGCCGAGTGCAACTCCTCCGTACCACGGCCAGATCGCGATATCTGCGATCGTTTAGTCCGGGCCGGCGATATATTCGTTTTCCGCAAGGCGGCGGTTGAGCACGTCGAACTGCCGCTTGGACTCCATCGAATAACGGTTGATCGGATATTCGAATTTCTCGGGCGCATAGGCGAAGAAATGGCCGAACCCGCCGCCGAGGAAAGGCGCGCTGCCCATCTGCCAGAACAGCCAGGAAAGGGTCTCCGCCCGCTCGGGTCCTGAAGCCGGGAGGAATTCGCCGAACTTCTCCGCAAGATGGACAAGGATCGCGCCGCTTTCGAAGACGCGGACCGGTTCAGTACCGCCGCGGTCGACCAGCGCGGGAATCTTCGAATTGGGATTCACCGCGACGAAACCGCTTGAGAACTGGTCGCCTTCGCCGATGCGGATCGGCCAGGCGTCATATTCGGCGTCTTTGTGTCCCTTCTGGAGCAGCTCCTCGAACATGATCGAGACCTTCTGCCCATTGGGAGTCGCGAGCGAGTAGAGCTGGAACGGGTGCTTGCCGACCGGCAGCTTCTTGTCATGAGTCGGGCCGGCAATGGGGCGGTTGATACTGGCGAACTGGCCGCCGCTCGGCTGTTCCCACTTCCACACCCTGGGGAGCACATATTCGGTCATCGCGGTTCCTCTTTTCCTGCAGCCCGAAGGCGCAGCTAGGAACCAAGCGTGCCGCTTTCCAGTGTCAGCGATGTGCCTAATCGGGGCCGGCGCCGACCGACAGGAAGCCGGGCAGCGGACCGTTCCACTCGCTCTTCATGTCCTCGACGATGGGGGAGCGTTCCTCGGGCTCGCGCTGCGGTTTCGGCGCCGGCTTGCGCGCCGGATCGGCTTTGCGGCTCGCCGGTTTCTTCGCCGCGGGCTTCGCGCTTTCCGCTTTGGGGGTTTCGTCGCTCGACGGTCCGCCGCTGCGCGGGAACTTGTGGCCGATGAGCTTCTCTATCCGGTCGATCGCTTCGTCGTCGGCCCGGGTTGCGAGCGTGATCGCAATCCCCTTCATTCCGGCGCGACCGGTGCGGCCGATGCGGTGGATGTAGTCGTCGGGTTGCCACGGCACGTCGAAGTTGATGACGTGGCTGACGCCTTTGACGTCGAGCCCGCGGGCGGCAACGTCGGAGGCCACGAGGATCGTGATCTCGTCGTTCTTGAACCGGTCGAACTCGGCGATCCGGTCGGACTGGTCCATGTCGCCCTGGATCTGGCCCGCGGCGAAGCCGGAGCGCTTAAGGCTGCTTGCAAGCTCGCGGACGGTCGTCTTGCGGTTGGCGAAAACGATCGCGTTCTTGAATTCCTCGTGGCGAAGGATGTCGCGCAGCGCGTCTTTCTTCTTATCGGGACGAACCTCGACCAGCCTTTGCTCGATATTGATGTTGGCGGTCGCCGGCCGGGCGACCTCGACGCGCTTGGGCTCATTGAGGAACTTGCTCGCGAGCTTCTGGATCGGCGGCGGCATCGTCGCCGAGAATAGCAGGGTCTGGCGGCTCTTGGGCAATTTCGAGCAGATTTCCTCGATGTCGGGGATGAAGCCCATGTCGAGCATCCGGTCGGCTTCGTCGATGACCAGCAGCTTGCAGTCGTTGAGCATGATCTTGCCGCGGCCGAACAGGTCCATCAGCCGTCCCGGCGTCGCGATCAGCACGTCGACGCCCTTTTCGAGCGCCTTCACCTGGTCGCCCATCTGAACCCCGCCCATCAGCAGCGCCATGGAGAGGGGGTGGTACTTGCCGTATTTCTCGAAATTCTCGGCGACCTGCATGGCGAGCTCGCGGGTCGGCTCGAGGATCAGCGAGCGCGGCATGCGCGCCCGGCTCCGGCCGTGGTGAAGAATGTCGATCATCGGCAGGACGAAGCCCGCCGTCTTGCCGGTGCCGGTCTGCGCGATTCCGACGAGGTCGCGGCCCATCAACACGGACGGGATGGCGGCGCTCTGGATCGGAGTCGGCTCGTCGTAGCCGCTGTCGGAAACGGCTCTAAGCAATTCGTCGGAAAGGCCGAGATCGGCAAAAGTCATTGAATCTTCCGGATGAAGGGATCGAGGGATCGCCGCCACAGCTGCGTGCGCGAGGCCCTCGGGCTTGTCAACGATGTGGGCCCTGAATCCGCCGAATCCAAGGCCGGCGCCGGCCGACCCCGAGCGGCCGCGATGTAAATGACATTACGCAATTTTCATCCGATGCATATTGCACGAAACGCCAATTGGCTCCTGATAGGTTCATGGCTCGAGCCGAACAGCATCCAACCGGCGGAAATACGGTTTTCGCAATCCTGGTCGTCGGCGCATTGCTGCTCGGCGTCGTCGTGTTGGGCGCCCGGCAGTTGAGCTTCGATAGTCCGGCCTCGCATCATGCCCGGACGCTGCTGAAGCTCGACAGCACCCTTGGAGCGACCCTCGAACCGCTCGATGCGCGCGCCGCCCGGATGCTCGGTGGCGGAAGCCGAGTCGACGAAATGGTCGTCACCAGCATCGCCGCTGGCGGCCGCGCATCGGCCGCCGGCCTGCGCGTCGGGGACGTGGTCGAGGAAGTCGACGGCAAGGATCCTTCGGACCTCGAGGCCGCGATCGGCGCGGTGTCGACCGACCCGACGCGGATTGTCGTCAACCGCCACGGCAGCCGTGTTATGCTGAACGTTCCAGCGCCCGGCACGACCGCGCACGGGTGACGGGGCGTTCCAAGGGAGGGGCCGTGACGAAGAAAATCCTCGTCGTCGAAGATGATGCGACCACGGCGGATTATGTCGCCAAGGGCTTCGAGCAGAACGGCTATGTCGTCGACGTCGCCGGCGACGGACGCGATGGGCTCTTCCATGCGACCGATGGCCATTACGCGGCGATCGTGCTCGACCGGATGCTTCCCGGAATGGACGGTCTCGCGGTGCTGGGCGCTGTTCGCGCGGCCGGCATCGACACGCCGATCATTGTCCTTTCGGCGCTCGGCTCGACCGACGAGCGGGTGAAGGGGCTGAAGAGCGGGTCGGACGATTATCTCGCCAAGCCGTTCGCCTTTTCCGAGCTGCTCGCGCGCGTCGAGGCGCTTCAGCGCCGCGGCCCGTCGGGCGCGCAGCCCGTCGTCACGAACCTGCGCTGCGGCGACCTCAACATGGACTTGCTCGCGCGGCGGGTCGAGCGTGCCGGCGCTCGGGTCGACCTCCAGCCGCGCGAATTCCGGCTGCTAGAGCTGCTGCTGCGCAACAAGGGACAGGTTGTCACCCGGACCATGATGCTCGAAGAAGTGTGGGATTATCACTTCGACCCGGGCACCAATGTCATCGACGTGCACATCAGCCGGCTGCGCAAGAAAATCGAAGACGGCGACCGGTTGCCGCTCCTGCATACGGTGCGCGGCGTCGGTTATATGCTGAGCGAGACGGCTTGATCGATTCTCCGAGGCTCCGCCTGCGGCTGCCGGCGCCGATCCGGGTTGCGCTGATCTCGCTCGTATTCGGCCTTGTCATCACGCTCCCGGTGCTTCTGTTCGTCTATCATCAGACCGACAGCCTGTTCGAGCAGCGCATCCACGACCGGCTCGACGATGCCGAACACAGCGCGCTGGACGCTTATTCCGCTTCAGGGCCCGCCGCCATGGCGAGCTCGATGCAACAAATCATTCGCACCGGCCAGCTGCGCGGCGGAGTGGTCCTCCTCGTCGATCCGCGGGGCCACAAGATCGCCGGCAACCTTTCCGGCTGGCCGCCGGTCCTGCCGACCCCATCGCAATGGAACGAGTTCCGGCTCTACCCCGAAGGGCAGGTCCGGGCCGAGCTGTTCGCGATCCGCACGATTGCCTTGCCGGGCGGGGAGCGGCTGTTGCTCGGCACCACGATCGACGAGCGGGAGCGAATGCGCGCCGCCCTGGTGGAAGCGCTGCTCGGCGCCTTGCTCCTCGCGGTACCGCTCGGCCTCATCGGCGGATGGGTTGTGCTGAAGGTCGCCGAGCGGCGCGCACGCGCCATCGGCAATGTCGCGACCCGCATTGCGGGCGGCGATTTCAGCCACCGCCTGGACGAGGACAGGGGGGCCGAGGAATTCGGGATGCTCGCGGCGGCGATCAATGCGATGCTCGAGCGGATCGAAGAACTCGTCGAACAACTTCGCCTCGTCACCGATTCGCTGGCACACGACTTGCGGTCTCCACTGACGCGAATGCGCGCCAACATCGAGCGAGCGGCCGGCGCGGATGCGGACCGGCAGCAGCAGGCGATCGAGGCGGTGTCGCTCGACATCGACCGGATGCTTCGCCTCATTTCCGCGACTCTGGAAATCAGCAGCACGGAAGCCGGCGTGGGCAAGCAGCATTTCGAGAATTTCGACCTCGCCGGGCTGCTTCGGGACATTTGCGAAATCTACAATCCGCTCGCCGAGGAGCGCGGGATGGAGATGGCGATCGACGCTCCGCCCAAGCTCGCCTACACGGGCAACCGGCAATCCATCGGACGAGCCGTTGCGAACCTCGCCGACAATGCGGTCAAATATGGCGGCGGCTCCATAGAGCTCGGGGCCGCGGACAAGGGCGAGTTCATTGACCTGTGGGTGGCCGACAGGGGCCCGGGCATTTCGCCCGACCTGCACGAGCACGCGCTCGGCAAATACCGCCGTCTTGAAGAGTCGCGGACGACCGAAGGCAGCGGCCTCGGCCTCGCGCTTGCCCGCGCCGTGGCCCGCCTGCATGGCGGCGAGATCGAGCTTCAGGACAATGCGCCCGGACTGCGCGTTGTCCTTCGACTGCGGCGCGACGCGGGCAATCTTTCGCTTTTGTAACCCTCTGAACGGCGTAACGTCAGGCGCGTCGTCCTAGCCGCAACGCATCGGGTGCGCGGGCCGACCGCAGGTTCCCAATCCCTCCTCGCCAGGGCGGGGGTCCGCGCAGCCGATGACTAGCGGCGGAACTTCGGGACCAGCTGCTTGAAGCGTTCGATCGTGCAGCTTCCCCCCATCCGCGAACGGATCGCGTCGCGGCCGGCGCAGATCCGATCGTCCTGCGGCTGGAGGTAGAAGTCGCCGTAGAAATCCAGCGCCGGGCAATCCTCGTCGAGCTGGGCGCGCATGCGCGCGTGGTTCACAAGGACGATATCGACCTGTTGGGTATCCGTCAGGAACGCCCGCTGAATCGCCCCGATCGGAATGCACTTGGGGCCCTTGCGCTCTTCCCATTGAAACGCGGGAAAGGGGCGCGGGAGAAGCGGCACTCGAAGGATCACTTCGTCCTGGATCACGAGGCGGGTGACCGATTGCTCGACGATCGTCGGCTGCGCGGCAAAGAGGCCGAGCAACAGCGGCACGACGTTGAGGATCGTCCCCGGGATCATCTGCAGCCCACCGCCATTACCGTGGGCTTCGCAGCGAAGCGTTGAATGTTCAATGAACTGCGGAAGGCCCGAAGAAGTCGTGGCGCTGCGACTTGCCTAACAAAGGGAAGGCCAATAGAGGCCGCCTCGACCACTGCCGGCGGGCCAGTACGAGCGAGGCCGTAAGCCCGTGCCCCAGGAGACGATCCCAAGATGGCGACTGCCGCCCCGAACCAGAACTTGCCGTTATTCTATAACGCCATCGAGCCGCTGAACTCGACCCAGCATGCCAAGATGAAAGTCCGCGGCCTGCTAGCGATGCCGGCACTCGGCCGCGCCCACGCAATCCCGGTGACGGTCGACGAATTCACGCTCGTCCAGCGTCATTACCCCATCGTCTTCGCCGTCGGCGAGAATGCGGTGCCGATTGCGCTGATGGGGCTCAACGAGGGCGTCAACGTGTTCGTCGACGAGGACGGCCGCGCGCTCGACAGCAGCATCTACATCCCCGCCTACGTCCGCCGCTACCCGTTCCTGCTCGCGCGCCTGAGGCCCGACAGCGACGAGCTTTCGCTGTGCTTCGATCCCACCGCCGAAGCGGTCGGCGACTTCGCCGAGGGCGAGGCGCTGTTCGACGGCGACCAGCCGAGCGAGGCGACCAAGGCAATCCTCCAGTTCTGCGAGCAGTTCGAGGCCGCCGGCCAGCGCACCGCCGCCTTCGTCGACGACCTCGTCAAGGCCGACTTGCTGATGGACGGCGAAGTCGCGATCCAGCCCGAGGGCTTCGAGCAGCCCTTCGTCTATCGCGGCTTCAAGATGGTCGACGAGGAGAAATTGCGGAACCTGCGCGGCGACGAGCTCCGCAAGATGAACCAGAGCGGCTTCCTGGCCCTGATCCACGCCCACCTCTTCTCATTGAGCGAGATGCGCAACGTCTTCGCCCGTCAGATGCAGCAGGGCAAAGCCCCCGCCCAAGTCCCGGTTCCCGCACCCGCGGACGCATGATCCGCCAGGAATGAAGCCGGCGCGAGGGTGCGCTTGACTCTACGAAAAATTTCGTACATTCCTCGGTGAATGAACGGCAAGCGTCCTACGGCGACCGAGCTGGCGATTCTCGCCATCCTCTGGGATCGCGGCTCGGCAACCGTTCGCGAAGTCCACGAGGTTCTCGGTGCCGATCGCAATATCGGCTACACCGGCGTTCTCAAGCTTCTGCAGATCATGACCGCGAAGGGACTCGTCCTCGTCAACAAGGAGGAGCGGAGTCACGTCTATCGCGCGAAGGAGCCGGCAGAAACGACGAAGCGCAAGGCCGTTGGCGACATCATCTGGAGACTCTTCTCGGGCTCTCCGGGGCAATTGGTGCTGCATGCGTTGCAGGCTGAAGTGCCTTCCGACGAAGAAATTGCCGAAATCCGTCAGCTCCTGGACGAATATGAAAGAAAGTCGAAGGGTCAGTGATGTCGATGATCGTTGACTGGTCGCCGCTGGTGGTTCGGCTCGGCTTCACGCTCGCGCATTTCCTTTGGGAAGGGGCGGTGATCGGGATCGTGTTCCGGGCCGTTCTCGCCGCATGCCGCAGCTCGCGCGCTCGTTACACCTGGTCGCTGAGCGCAATGGCCGCGATGGCGGCGGCGCCGGTCATCACATTCTGCCTTTTGGGCGGCGGCGGAGCGCAGGTTCCCGCAACGTTCGTCATCGCGAACGCGCCGGGCGAGAGCGCGAACGGCTTCGCCTGGACCTACGCAGCGGTCGCCGCGTGGGCGGCGGGCGCGTCGCTGCTGGCGCTTCGAACCGGCGCAGAATTCCTGCTTGTCGAACGGCTGCGCCGGAGAGCCGAGCCGCTGCCGAAGCTTTGGCTGCAGCGGTGCGAAGCGCTGGCGGGCCGAGTCAGCGTTCGGCTCCGCGTAGCCTTTGCCCAGTCGCACGAAATTGCCGGGCCGATCGTCACTGGCTTTCTGAAGCCGATGATCCTGGTCCCCAGCGCGACGCTCACCAGCATGCCGGTAGACCAGCTCGAGGCGCTCATCCTTCACGAACTCGCACACGTGCGGCGCTTCGACGCGCTCGCGAACCTCGTGCAGACCATCGTCGAAATCCTTCTTTTCTATCATCCGGCGGTGTGGTGGGTCGGCCGCAGCATCCGTCAGGAGCGCGAGCATTGCTGCGACGACACGGCGGTCGGTGAAATCGGCGACCCCGCGGATTTCGTGCGGGCGCTCCAAAGCCTCGCCGATCTTCAGCGCTCGTCGCTGGCGATGGCGGCCACCGGCGGCTCGCTCGCGATGCGGGTGCGGCGCCTTCTTGCCGCGCAAACCTCGCCGAAGAAGCCGGACATACGCGCGATCCTCCTTGCGATCGTTCCTCTCGCCGCCGGCATGCTCGCCTACAGCGCTCATGCGAGCGTCGATGCCAACAGGCATCCGGCGCAGACGCAGATCGCCGACAGGCGGCTGACAAGCGAGACGCGGATTGGCGCCGCCGCCTTTGCCAAAACCAGCCGGCTGGCAGCTAGCCTGGTCGCCGCCTCGGCCGCGCCCGTCTATACCGGCGTTGGGACGGCGCACCCCAACACCCGTCAGCTGAGCGCCGATCGCGGCCCGGGTGCGGCATTCGATGCCTCCGCGCAGCTCGCGACGGTCGCTACGGCTCCCCCCGCCGCTTCTTTGCTCTCGACGGAGGCTGCGAGTTCGGATCGCGGCGCAAGCCCGGTGCTCGCGAGTTCGCGCAGTGGCCAGGATTTCCCTCAAGCGCTCGTGCGGAGACTTTACGCGCCGACCGCTCCGTCGGCGCTGATGAATCCATTGCAGATCACCGTCTATTCCGCCGGCAACAGGCAAACCACCGTGTCCCTGCACCCATTCTCGATTGCCGGGTCGACCAACAATTTCCTGTTGTTGCTGGACGGCCGGCCCGTTTCGCCCTCGGCGATCGACGCGCTCCCGCCAGACAGGATTCTGGGTGTGGAGGGCGCCAGCGCCGGGAGTCCCGGCGCCAAGCATTATGGCGCGCGTCCCGACCAAAGCTTCGTCAACGTGTTCACGAGACCGCCCGGCTAATCGATTTCGGAATAATCGTACCCTGCAGGAGATCGGCGGCACAGGAGTGCCGGCCGTCAAGGGTTCGCTCGTCCCCAAGAATCATCGGGAGATTTCGAACGATGCGTATTTCCAGCCGCCTTGCCGCCTTTGCATCTGCGACCGTCCTTACCTCGCCGGCACTTGCGACCGGCCTGCCGCAAGGCGCACCGGTCGCCGCGCTCGTGAAGCAGGTGTCGATCCCCTACACACAGTTCACGCTGAAGAACGGCCTCAGGGTTGTCGTCCACGAGGATCACAAGGCGCCGGTCGTCGCAGTGTCGATCTGGTACCACGTTGGGTCGAAGGACGAGCCGGCCGGCCGCACCGGCTTCGCGCATCTCTACGAACATCTCATGTTCAGCGGCTCCGAGCACAGCGACACCAGCTGGTTCGGCCCGATGCAGGCGATCGGCGCGACAGACCTCAACGGATCGACCTTTTTCGATCGGACCAATTATTTCGAGACGGTGCCGAAGGCCGCGCTTGACCGGGCGTTGTTCCTCGAAAGCGACCGCATGGGCTACCTGCTCCCGGCGCTCACCCAAAAGAAGCTCGATATCCAGCGCGGCGTCGTCCAGAACGAGAAGCGCGGCGACGACAACGAGCCCGGCGGTCTGCTGCAATATTCGATCCAGCAGACGCTCTTTCCGGGCACCAACCCGTACCACCACACCGTCGTCGGTTCGATGACCGATCTTGATCATGCGAGCCTCGACGTCGTCAAGGAATGGTTCCGCTCGCATTACGGCCCGAACAATGCGGTTCTTGTCCTCGCGGGCGACATCACGCCCGCTGAAGCCAAGCCGCTGGTCGAGAAATATTTCGGCGACATTCCTCGGGGACCGCGATCCATTCCGGCGGCGGCCACTGTCCCGACACTGAAGGCGCCCGTAAGGGCCACGTTTCACGATGAGGTTGCCGATACGACCATCTACCGCCTGTGGGCCGTCCCTGGGTACACCTCAAAAGATGCTCCAGCCCTTCGGATTGCCGCACACCTGCTCGGACAGCTCGCCAGCTCACGGCTCAAAAATGTGCTCGTTCGCGACAAAAAGACTGCGGTCAGTGCAGACGCCGGCTTGATCGAATTGGAACGGGTGAGCGAGTTTCAGGTCATCGTCACAGTGAAGCCGGGCGTTGATCCCGGGCTTGTCGGAAGACAGTTGGACGCGGTTATTGCCGATTTCATCAGCTATGGCCCGACGCCCGCCGAGCTGAAGCGGGCGAAGACTGACGACATGGCTTTCACGTTCCGTGGACTGGAATCGGTCGGCGGTTTCAGCGGCAAGGCGGTCACCCTGGCGACGGGTGCCGTCTACGCGGACGATCCGGGCTTCTATATGAAAAAGCTGGAGGCCGAAGCCGCGCTGACCCCGGCCCAGGTGCGGGCGGCGACGAAGAAATGGCTCTCGCGCCCGGTCTTCGCCTTCACGCTCGAGCCGGGCAAGCGCGATCCCTACCAGGAGTCGAGGCTGGCGGGTGATACCGCGGGCGGGGGCGCTCATGTGATAGCGGCGCCGAAATCGCCGGCAGCCACGACCGCCGGAGTCGACCGCTCGCAAATGCCGCCCGTCGGACCGATCGCCGACCTCCATTTTCCGACGGTTGAGCATGCGACACTGTCCAACGGAATTCCGGTGCTTTTCGCGCGGCGTGATGCGGTCCCCACGGTTCAGGTGGCCATCGCGTTTGACGCCGGTAATGCGGCAGATCCCAAAACGGCGCTCGGAACGCAGGCGTTCGTTCTCGGCATGCTGGACGAGGGCACGGACAAGTACAGCTCGGCCGAGATCGCCGAAGCGAAGGAGAATCTGGGCGCTTCGATCTCCATCGCACCGAGCATGGATAGATCGACGGTCTCCCTGACCGCTTTGGCTCCCAACCTGTCGCAATCACTAGATCTGATGGCCGACATCGTCCGGCATCCGGCCTTCGCCGCGGCCGACGTCGATCGCGTTCGCAGCCAGGAGCTCGATGCGATCGCCGAAGAGGAGAAGGAGCCCTACGCCTTGGCATTCAGGACCTTGCCGCCGCTCCTCTATGGCAAGGATCATCCGTACGGCGTGCCGTTCAGCGGTACCGGCGATCCCGCGACGGTCGCCAAATTGACGCCCGCGAACCTCAGCGCCTTTCATGACGCCTGGCTGAGGCCCGACGATGCGACCATTTTCGTCGTCGGCGACACGACTCTCGCCGAAGTCATGCCGTTACTCGAAAAGAGCTTCGGCGACTGGCGTGCGACGGGGCCGAGGCCGGTCAAGAACTTCGCAGTGCCGACCGCGCCGCAGATCAGTCGAATCGTCCTGATCGACCGTCCGAACACACCCCAGTCGCTGATCTATGCCGGCGAGCTGATGCCCGTGCAGGGCACCGACGACCTGATCGCGCTCACCGAAGCACATGCGGTGCTGGGCGGCGCCTTTCTGTCGCGGCTCAACACGGATCTGCGTGAGACCAGGCATTGGTCCTATGGCGCCGGAGGCATCATCGACCGAGTCCAGCATCAGGTGCCATATCTGATCTACGCGCCGGTTCAGACCGATCAGACCGGACCATCGATAGCGTCAGTGCGCAGCGACGTCACCGCGTTCCTTGGCTCCAACGGCGTCACTCCCGAGGAGCTCAACCGAACGATCGACGGCGCGATCCGCCAGCTCCCCGGTCAGTTCGAGACGTCCAGAGCCGTGCTGAGCGGCATGAGCTCGAACGTCCTCTACCACCGGCCCGACGATTATTACGACACGGTGGCGAGCCGTTATCGCTCACTCACGGCGACCGACCTTGATGCGGCCGCGAAAGCGGCAATCGATCCTGACAAGCTCACCTGGGTGGTGATCGGCGACGCCGCCAAGGTAAAGGCGCAACTCGACGCGCTGGGTATTCAGGTCGAGGTGGAAAGCGCGCACTAACGCATGCGGCGGCCCTCTAAACGGGCAGGCAGCGGCTCGCTCGCTTACTCAGCGGCAGTAGCAAAGAGCCGGCCGAGCAGCGCTTCGCCCAGCTCCACGACCAGCGTGTCGATGAAGGCGGCGGTGCGGTCGAAGCCGGGGCCGGGGTCGCGCAGCGCTTCGTCGAGGTAGCAGCGGCGGTCGACTTCGAGCTGGAGCGCGTGGACGTTCCGCGCAGGCCAGGCGTGGCGGTCGATCACGTGGCCGCCGGCGAAGGGCTCGTTGAGCGCGGCCTCGAAGCCCGAGCGGCGCGCGACGTCGATCGCTTCGCGGCTCACCCACTCGTCGGCGGTCCGGCCGCGGCCGTCACCGATGACGACGGGGGGAGTCCCGCCCGGCGGCGGCGGCATCGAATGGCAGTCGATCAGGAGCGCGCAGCCGAAGCGCTCGACGATGAGGCCGAGCTGCTGCTCGATCGCCTGATGGTAGGGGCGATGCGCCTGGTCGAGCCGCTCGTCGAGCTGGCCGGGCGTGATCGGCCGCCGCCACAGGAAGCCGTGCGCCTGGGTCCGCGAGGGGACGATCCCGAGGCCGCCGCGGGCGCGCGCCGTCACCCGCCCGCGCCGTGGCCCGTCGACCACCGACGGGTCGACGTCGTCCTCCGCCCGGTTGCAATCGACGGCCGCCCTCGGCGCCCGTGCGATGACCGCGCCGCAGCCGCGCTGGAGCGCTCGCCACACCAGCCGGTCGACCAACGGGTCCTCGAGGCTGGCGAGCGCCGGCTGCCCGGCCGAGGCGCTGTCGACCAGCCAGTCGGGATAGTCGCGTCCCGAATGCGGCACGGACAGGAGCACCGGCAGCGGTCCCCGCGCTTCGTGGACGATGGGTGAGGGAAGCGGCGTCATGATGAGGGTTAAATTTTGTGCCAGATTAGGATTCCCCGTGAGGCCCTGCAACGCATGAGTGCGTTAATCGCTTCTGGCAAATTGAAATTGGGCAGAGCATAAGATGGCGATGGCGAGAATCCTCCTGGCCGAAGACGACACGTCGATGCGCGAATATCTGCAGCGCGCATTGCAGCGCGTCGGCTACGAAGTCGAGGCGGTAGGTTGCGGGACCGAGGCCATGCCGCTGCTCGAAGCCGAGCGGTTCGACCTGCTTCTGACCGACATCGTCATGCCGGAAATGGACGGGATAGAGCTCGCGCAGAAAGCGAGCGCGATCGACCCCGCGATCCGGGTGATGTTCATCACCGGGTTCGCGGCGGTGGCGCTGCAGGGCGGCCGGACGGCGCCGGAGGCCAAGCTGCTGTCGAAGCCGTTCCACCTCAAGGATCTCGTGATGGAGGTCGACCGCACGTTCCAGACCGAGGACCAGCACGGGAGATTGTAGGGTTTCGCGCGAAGTGCGTACTTCGCGCCAGGCAAGTTCCACTCGTGGCGGCTCGAACCTCTTAACCGAGGCTTAGGCATAGCTCTTCGGCGGCAGTTAAACGCCTCGGGGTTAAGCCGGTGCTTCCAGGAAGATCCCTGCCCATCGTCCGGATTGGAAGTCCCGTTGCTGACAGCATTTTCCAAGCGTTCCAACGACCAGCGGGCGAGCGAGGCTGTTGCGCTTCTCGGCGAGCTGCGCGCCGCCCATGAGAGCCTTCAGGCCTGTTTCCGCGACCTCGAGAAAGTCCTCGCCGAGCCCAGTTTCGACGCAACGGCGCTGGTCTCGGTCCGGTTGCGGCTGGCGGGGCTTCGGCTGACCCGGGGGCCGCTCATCACGAAATTGTCCGAATTCCTGGTCGGCAATGTCACGCCGAGCGAGGAAGGGATGCTCGCGGAGCTGCGCTCGTCGCACGTTTCGCTGCTTCAGAAGGCGACCGCGCACACCGGCAAATGGACCTTGGACGCGATCGCGACCGACTGGGAGCGGTACCGCACCGAAACCAGGGAGATGGTCGGCCGCTGGGCCGAGAAGGCCGAGCGCGAGCAGCGGTTGGTCTATCCGCTCGTCCAGCGGTGGGTCGGCGCGGGCCGCGCACTATCCCGCGAGTCCTAATCCGCCGGGCGGACGGTGCCGACGAGGAAGGGCTCGGCGCCGCACTGGTGCTCGAACGGCGCATAGCCGGGGAGCCGGGGCCATGGCAGCAAGCGGCCGCCGATCTCGACCTGCTGCTCGACCATGATCGGCTGGCTCGCCTTGCCCGGCTGGTGGAAGATCACCGCGGTGCCGTTGAAGATGCTTCCGTCGGGCCACACGGGCAGGACGTAGCCGCCCCGATCGGCGCGGAGAAGGAGGCACCCGCCGTCATAGGTCAGGCTGCCGTCGAGCGACGTGGTGACCGTGCCTTCGTAAGGCGCGGTCGCAAGCTCGAGCGGGCGCAGCGGGCGGATTCCGTGGTGCAGGTGGTACGCGCAGCCGGCAAGGAGCGGCAAGGCGGCGACCAAGGCGAGCCGGCGCATGGATCGGCTGGGCCGGCGCCACGTTGACAGGATCATGCTCGCTCTCCTTATCGCCTCATCCGCCGCGGCCAATTCGCCGCAGGTCCGGACCGCCGTCGACCTCTGCCGCCCGGTGCTCGCGCGCAAGGCGGGTGGCGAGATCGCCACCATCGACGTAACCGCTTTCACGGTCGGCAGGAAAGAGATCGCGGTGCGGGGGCGGGTCACCATTTTCGCCGGCATGGGACCGCCCGCGGCCGGCTACGCAAGCGCGCACCACCTGGTCCGTTCCGACTTCAATTACCGCTGCACGATCGAGCGGGCGAAGGTCCGCTCCGCTTCGCTGAAGCCGGTGCAATAAAGCGGGTCGGCGGGGCGGGGCGTTTCCACGCCGGAACGAACGAAGCGGGACACAGATGACAAAAGTTTAACGTTCGCGAACGACGATTCGCTGCCAGCATTCGCGTGGCTCAGTTCAAGTGAGTCAAACAGGGGAGATTCTCAGATGAGTCCAGCAAGATGGGGCCTTGCGGCCCTGGCCTGCGCGATGGCGGCGTTCGCCGCCGCACCCGCGTCGGCCCAGGCGGTGCAGGTCGAACGCAGCGGCAACACCTATCACGTCGCCGTCTGCCCGCACGGCAATCCCTTCGGAACGGCGCGCTGCTTCGCGCATGTCGTGACCGACGCGCGCGGCAACCCGCTGAACGGAAAGATCAATCCGAGCGCCACCGCGGCACCGAGCGGATACGGTCCCGCGGACCTTCGCTCGGCCTATAATATCACGAGCAGCGGAACCACTACGACGGTCGCCATCGTCGACGCTTATGGTTATCCCAACGCCGAATCCGACCTTGCGACCTATCGCTCGAAATTCGGAATTCCGGCCTGCACCACGGCCAACGGTTGCTTCAAGAAAGTCGACCAGAACGGCGGCACCGCTTACCCGCGGACCAATACCGGGTGGGACCAGGAGCAGGCGCTCGACCTCGACATGGTCAGCGCGATGTGCCCGAACTGCCATATCCTGCTGGTCGAAGCCTCGACTTCCAGCCTGAGCAATCTCGGGACCGCAGTGAACACGGCGGCCAACACGGCGGGCGTGACCGTGATCTCGAACAGCTACGGCGGCAGCGAGAGCGGAACGACGAGCTTCGCCGGCGCCTATAACCATCCGGGCAAGGCGATCACCGTTTCGACCGGCGACAGCGGTTACGGAGTCCAGTTCCCGGCTTCGGCGCCGACCGTGATCGCGGTGGGCGGAACGCATCTGGTGCGCTCGAGTGGCGGCCGCGGCTGGACCGAGACGGCGTGGAGCGGCGGCGGAAGCGGCTGCAGCACCGTTTATGCGAAGCCGGGCTTCCAGACCGATCCGCTGTGCACGAAGCGCATGGAAGCCGATGTCTCGGCGGTCGCCGATCCGAATACCGGAGTCGCGGTGTTCGGTCCGGCCCAGTCGGGCAAGTCGACGTGGCTCGTCTTCGGCGGGACCAGCGTCGCGGCGCCGCTGATCGGCGGCATCTATGGCGTGACCGGCAATACGCCCACGGGCGCAGCGACGATCTATGCCAACAAGAGCCAGCTGAACGACGTCACCAGCGGCACCAACGGTTCCTGCGGCGGCACCTACTTCTGCACCGCGGGCGTGGGCTATGACGGGCCGACCGGCAACGGCACGCCCAATGGCACGGGTCCGTTCTAAGGCCCTGCACTGAACGGCAGCACGGGCCGCCTTGTCGCGGTCCGTGCTTTCGTTATACCTTTGGAATATTCTTTGATTTCAGCTGGATCGCAAAAGTGACCCGACTAACGCAGATCCGGCTGTTCGCCTTTCTCGCCGCATTGCTGATGCTGCCGTTCGCGCAGCCCGCCTTCGCCCAGGCGGCGCCGGCGGTGCTTACCAAAGTCACCGTCCTCACCGATTCACCCGGCGAAACCCGCTTCCAGCTCCACTTCGAGCCCAAGGCCAACGGCTTCGCGCCCGTCGGAAACGACGTGAACCGGCCGGCGCTCGGGCTCGCGCTGACTACGCGCGGGACGAGCGCCGTTTCGCCGCAGGGCCTCAAGGGCCTCGTCCGGCAGATCAGTTTCGAGCAGGTGGAGACCATTCTCATCCTGCGCTTCTCGGTGACTTCTGCGGCGAGTGTCACCGCCTCGCCGAGCAGCGACAAGACGATCGATGTGACCGTTTCCACCGGCGCTCCGGCGGTCACGGTTCAGTCCGATGAGCCCGGCGCCGTCGCATCCGACGTTCCGCCGCCGCTCGGTTATGCGCCGGGCGACACGTACGAGATGGTCCAGCTCAAATATGCCGACGTCAGCGAGATCGTCGGGCTTCTGAGTCAGGGCGTCAGCGTCAAGGCCAACGACACCTTTATCCCGCACGAGCCGGCATTTGGATCGAACAGCCTGACCGGCAGCACCTACAACCCGGGACCTGCGCCCCAGGCCGGCGAAGGCGACGACACGCCGCTCGGCCAATCGATCGATTCGGGCATGGCGATCGACCGGCGCTTGAACGCGATCTGGCTGCGCGGCTCCCCCGATTACATCGCGCACATGAAAGCGATGATCGCGGCGATCGACGTGCCGCTCGACAGCGTCGTTCTCGAAACCCAGTTCGTCGAGCTCACCGAGACCGGCGCCAAGGCGATCGGGATCGATTTCAACAACGCCAATGGCCAGATCGGCCTCGTCACCTTCCATTCCGGCGAAGCGATCGTCCCCGGCTTCAGCCAGGGGTGCGATTCGGGCGGCGGCAATTGTTCGGGCCATGTGACCAGCGTCGGGCTGCAGGCGGCGATCTATGCCCAGATATCCAAGGGGAACGGCCGGATCATCTCCAAGCCGCGGATCGCCGCGCAGAGCGGCTCGACCGCCAAGATCATCACCGGCGACGCGCTCCCGATCCTGACCGCGATCACCCTGTCGGGCGTCAATGGCGTCTCGCAACAGGTGCAATATGTGAACGTCGGCGTGACTCTCCAGATCGCGCCGCGGGTGAGCAGCGACGGCTATGTCTCGAGCCACGTCTTCTGCGTCGTGTCGAGCGTCACCGGCTTCAGCCAAGGCTACCCGACGATCAGCCAGCGCGAGGCCGAGACGTCGGCGACGGTGAGGGACGGCGACAGCTTCGTCATCGGTGGTCTCAGCCAGGAAGACGTGATCAATACCCACAGCAAGATCCCGCTGCTCGGCGACATCCCGATCCTCGGGCAGGCCTTCCGCAAGGATAGCAAGACGGAATCGAAGACCGAGCTGTACATCGTGGTCACGCCGCACATCGTGCATCGTTCGGTGCTTCGGCCCGACGAGATGGCGTCGAAGCCGGTCTATGCACCGACGACGACCACCATCATAAATCCCGCGACTCCGCAACCGCAGCCGCAGCAGCGGTAGACCGGCTCAGCAATTCCTCATGATCTGCTCATGACGTTCTTCGGTGCGCGCCTGTAGCAACGGCGCAGCGACTGGGAGTCGAGAATGCGCTGGTTCAGGCCTGTGGGAATCTTGTTCGTGCCGGTATCGGCGACGGGGTGGCTTTTGACGTTGCTGGTCGTGGCCTTTTGCGCGCAGGTTTTCTGGTTCGTGGACAGCCGCTCGCACTCGGTCAGCGATACGCTTTACGGGATCTTCCCAATTTGGTGCCCGGCGCTTCTCGCGCTGGCCTGGCTTGCCGACCGTACCGGCGGCCGCGCCCGCTAGGCGAAGCCCGTTGGCGAGCGCTCCCGCAGGTAAGCTGCGGCGGCAAGGTCCTGGGCGACGTGGCCGAGCGACTTGTAGATGGTGATTTGCCCGGCGTTTTCGCGGCCCTCGATCCGGCCCGAGAGGACTTCGCCGATCTCGGCGACGACATGGCTGTCGTCGACCAGGCCCTCGTCGCGCGCGACCGCGAGCTCCGACGCCTGGGCGAGCACGCCCGGGCGATAGTCGGCGATGTAGCGCGCCTTTGCGACCAGCGCGGAATCGACTTCGACGGGCCCGAGATGGCTCGACCCGACGAGGTTGATATGGGTGCCGGGCTTCACCCACTCGGCGAGGACCACCGGCTCGGGCGACGAGGTGACGGTGCAGATGACGTCGGCGCGTTCCACGGCTTCGCGCGGCTCGGCGACGATGGCGATCGGGCGGCCGAGCTTCTCGCTCACGCGGTCGGCGAGGGCGCGGGTGCGGTCGGACGAGCGGCCCCACAGCAGGATTTCGCGGAAGTCGCGCACCAGCGGCAGCGCATTGAGGTGGGCTTCGCCCTGGACGCCGCTACCGATCACGGCGAGGACTTGCACATCGGCGCGGGCGAGCGCGTCGGTCGCGACGGCGGTCGCGCAGGCGGTGCGGATCTTGGTGATCGGTTCCGCATCGGCAATGCAGGTCACTGCCCCGGTCTTTCCGTCATAGGCGACGACGACGCCCTGATGGCGGGTGCAGCCGGGTCGTTCCGGGTCGGCGAAGACGCTGACCAGCTTGGCGCCGAAGGTCGATAGCGCAGCGAGCTCGCCGGGCATAATCCCCCACGCACCGTCGCCCACCGGCCAGATCTGCCGGAGGGGCTGATCGCGCTCGCCGGTGGAGAGCGCGATCATCGCCCGCCGCATCGCCTCGATGCAGCCCCGATAATCGAGCAGCGCTTCGACCTGCGCAGCGTCGTAGAAGCTAATGGGCACGGAGCGCCCTTAGAACGGCCACAGCTTCGGCGAAAGCCGGTTGCGCCTCGCGCATCTGCTCCCTAAATGCGGCCCCCGGCGGGCGTGTAGCTCAGTGGTAGAGCACTGTGTTGACATCGCAGGGGTCGCAAGTTCAATCCTTGCCACGCCCACCATTTCCCCACCAACCAAAGCGTGGGATCAGCCGAAGGTGAAGCTGAACGCTTCGACGCCCGGATCGAGAAATTCCACGCGGAAAGTGCGGTCCTGAATCGCGCCTTTCTGGCGGATGAGCTGGTAGAGGCGCTGGCCGGTGACGACACCGGTCCCCTTGGCATTGGTGTCGACACCCGCGTCACCGCCAGGCGCCTGCCCGTCGAGCGTGACCCGGAAGCGTACGGGCTTGCCGGTCGCCGAGCCCATGACGAGGTGCAGATCGCGTGAATGGAAGCGGAAGCTGATCCTGGCGCCGGCGGCCAGGGAGCGAGCGCTCTGACGCTGGTCGATCCACTGGCCTTCCAGCGACCATTGATTGAGCTCGAGCGGCGCGCTCTCATAGGTCTTCGGCTGGTCGTGAACGAGCCCGCCGGGCGAGGCGAAACGGTCGGCGCGATAATAGCCGATGTAGGTCTCGGGCGAGCCGATCTCGCTGAAATTCGACTGGGCTTCGGCGCCGCTCCCTTGCGCCACGCTCATCCCGCCGGCGGGCGCGTGGCCGGCGTCGGCGAGGAGCTGGCGGATCACGCGCTCCGACATCGCATAATCGCCCTCGCCGAAATGGTGGTAGCGGACGCGGCCCTGGGCATCGATGAAGTAATGCGCGGGCCAGTAATTGTTGTGGAGCGCGCGCCACAGCTTCCAGTCATTGTCCATCACGACGGGATAGGTGATCCCGAGGTCGCGGACGGCCTTGGCGACGTTCGCCGGATCGTGCTCGAACGCGAATTCGGGCGCGTGGACCCCGATGACGATCAGGCCGTCCTTGCGGTAGCGCTGGTCCCACGCCTTCACATAGGGGATCGAGCGCAGGCAGTTGATGCAGCTGTAGGTCCAGAAGTCGATCACCACGACATGGCCCTTGAGCTGGGCAGCGGTCAGCGGCGGGCTGTTGAACCAGGGTCCGATGCCGAGGTTTTCGAGCGGCGGGAGCCTGCCTTCGACGGGGAGCTCGAGCTGGCCCATTGCATTCTGCTTCGCCTCGGTCGCGCGCATCGGCTGGGCGATCCCCAGCCTCTCAGCGAGCGAGGTTTCGAGGCCGGTGGTCTGCGCGCTCGACAGGCTGGCGAGCACCCGGGTGTCGAGACCGAGCGCAATCGCGCCGACCCCGACGAGGACGAGGACGCCGAGGACCTGGCGGATGCGCTCGCTCGCGCCCAGCGACTTCTTCATCCGCGCGAAGACCCTGCCGCCGACCAGCAAAGCGAGCGCGAGCGAGGTCGCGGCGCCGAGCGCGTAGGCGAGGAGCAGGAGCGTGGTGTTGAAGCTCGCGCCCTGGAGCGCGGCGGCGGTGAAGATGATTCCGAGGATCGGCCCGGCGCAGGGCGCCCACAACAGGCCGGTGGCGATCCCGAGCACGACCGACGACCAGACGCTGTCCTGCTGCCCCTCCTTCTCGGTCAGGCGCGAACCAAGCGCGACGAGCGGGCGGGTGAGGCGGTCGGAGATGCTCGGGAAGACGAGCGCGATGCCGAACAGCGCGAGGAGGATCAGCGCAGCCCAGCGGCCGATCGCATTGGCGCGCACCGCCCAGCCGCCACCCACTGCGGCGAGCGTGGCGACGATGGCGAAGGTCGCGGCCATTCCGGCGAGCATCGGCAGGGTCGAGCGGACGAAGCTTCGGTCGGCGCGCGCGAAGACGAACGGAAGCACCGGCAGGATGCACGGGCTGAGGATGGTCAGGATTCCGCCAAGGTAGGCGAGAAGGATCAGAAGCATGGGCGCGCCTTCCTTTCGCAGGCGCCGTTGCGGAGCAGTAATGAATAGCGGCTGAAGTATGCGAAAGGTCGCGTCCCTCGGCGGACCACGCGCAAGTCTTCAGCTTCCCCAGACGCTCGAGGCGGCAATCGCCAGATGTGCGGACTCACGCCATGCTTATATGCGCTTCACCCGACTTGTTTCAGGATCTTTTCCACCGACGCGAGAGATCCGGAGAGCTTGGCGACATCGGCCTGGATGGCGGAAAGGGCAGTCGCATTGTCTCGCTGGGCCGCGACGGCCCTCTCCGCAAGTTCGCGATAGGCTTCCTCACCGACTCTGGCTGCGTGGGATTGGACTGCCTCCGACCAATATTTCATCCCGAAGACGATGAGGATCGTCACAAGGGGTAAGATCAACGTGATCAGATAAAATGCCTGTACGACCATCGCTGGTACCTTTCTTCAATCGCCTTTGAACATGTTCGCAGAGAGTGATTTCACTGCTTTTGTGACGGAGGCCGGCGTCAGATCGATCTCGAAATCCGTCGCCTCGAAATAGTTGAGCGCCTTGCCGTCATCCGACAGTTCGAGCTTGCTGGTGACCAGTCCCGCATCTTCGAGCTTTTGCAGGTGCAAATGGAGCAGCGGCCTGCTCATCCCGACATCGCGGGCCAACTGGCTGACATATTGCCGTCCCGTGACGACCAATGTTGCCAGGATCCGAAGCCGGTGAGGGCTCGCGAGCGCGCCCAGCTGGACGAGAAGGCGATCACCGGCGGTCCTCTTGTTCTCGGCAACCGCCGCCGCTGGCTTGGCGCGTCGTTTCATCCAAGAATCGCAAGCGGAGCAATGTCGCGCTCCACGCCATTCTCTCCGACGTTCGATGGACCAACCGCAACAGTCGCGTCGGCCTTGCGGGGGAACAGAGCAAGCAACAGGAGGCCGATCACTGCAAAGATGATGATGTCCTGGGGACTGTCCTGCCGGTGGATCCCGTGGGCCGAGGCCTCCATCGATTGAATCGCCATGGTCGACGCGTGCACAAGGCTTGCGAACGCCCCAGAGAAGATCATCAAGCGATGCTTGGCCGGATGTTTGACCGCCATCAACAGACAGGGCCCAAGCGCCGCCATGAAGCAAAGGAACATCGGCCTGACGTCGTTATGCTCCTTAACGAGCCATTTGGACTGCCAAAGATCGTCGAACAGAATGTAGAAGCAAAGGGAATAGAACAGGCCCACCCCGACCAACACCACCTGCAAGGCGCGCTCGCGTATCATTGCAACCCTCCATATGCGATCTGGTTTCATATGTAAGAAAATACTTACACAAGAAAGAATCCAATGTCAACCGGTAGGCGCCAGCCGCAACAGGAGGACAGGGCGGGTGGCCCGGCTACTTTGTGGCGAGCTCGCCAGATTGCGGTCGGCTGGATGCCAACGCGCCGCGTCGCGCCAGGTGATGCGCAAGGAGGTGCGCGAAGCGGTGCTGGCGGAGGCCGATGGGCATGAAACGCTGGAGGATGTCGAGGTCGGGATTGCCGTTGCCCTCAATGAAAATCGGGCCGTCGTCGAGCACCGAAATGTCCCAGCCGATCACCACCCGGTCGTCGAACGCTCGGTGGGCGGAGACGGCCTGGCGCTTCACGTCTTCCCAGCAGGGGACAGTTGTGCCTTCGATCGGCTCTCCAGTGTCGGGATGTTCCGAGAACCAGCCGAGGCGGGCATCGGCTCCGAGATTGCTCGCCTTGCCGAGCTTCCCCGTCTCGACGTCGACGAGAGTCCCGATGCCGCCGGCGTGGAGATTGTCGACGGTCTTGTTCGCGCCGAAGGAGGTGCGGATCATCGCGGTCATCACCTCGGGCTCGTTGTTCTCGTTGAGGCAGGTGAGGACCCGGAGCGTCGGGAGCGCGCCGGACGTGATGCGCGCGAGGTCGGGGTGGGGACGCATCCGCGGTTGCACGATCAGCGGCCGCTCGCGAGAGCGTTCGACCAGTTCCTTGAGCAGTTCATCCGCCGTTAGCTCCTCGCCGGCCGGGCTGGCGAACGTCTGAGGCGCAACGCGATCCCAGCGCTCCGCGCCGCGGCCACCCCTGCCGCCCTGCGGCTTCACGAACAGGTCGCGGTCGGGGAGGGGCTCGCCGGGATCGGCGCCGTCGATGGTCATCAATGTCTCGACGGAGCGGATGTCATGCTTCGCGCAATGCTCGGCGAACGCCCTCTTGTCGTTCAGCGGAGAGCCCTTGCGGCGTTTGAGCAGGCGAAAATAGCAGGTCTTGGTCTCGAACCGCTGGATGTAGGTCGGCGCTCGGCGGGCACCGTCATCGTGGAGCGAGAAGATGTAGTACCAGGGTGGCAGGATTCCGTCGGAGAAATAGAGCGCGAGCTGCTCGCGCAATTGCGCAGAGATGCGCTTGCCCGTGCGGCCGCGGATCACGGTGCCATTGCGCGCGGTAAACCAGGCGGATGCGCCGAGAAGGCCGAAGGGCCAGAGGATCATTGCTGCAGCGAGCTCGGCCCATTCGGTCGCGTTTTCGGGGCGCCAGTAGCGCCTCGCGAAGGCGGCATGGAGCGGGTCGTCCGAGCCGCCGAGTGCGGCGCCCATCGCCACCGGCAGGCCGGCGACGCGGTAGATCAGCCGTTCGGCGCTTTGGCGCAGGCGCAGCAGCGACATCGGGGTGACTGTATAGCGAAGCCGCGGCGCTGTCTCGGCGTTGGCCGTCATTGCGAGCCGGCAACGCCGGCGCGGCAATCCAGCTCTGCGCCGCTGGATTGCTTCGCTGCGCTCGCAATGACGGGACCGGCGGTTCCGGCTATCAGCGCTTCCATGTGCGGGATTTTCGCGGCGGTCGGACCCAGGGTTTCGGAAGGCGCGCTTGAGCACGTGTTCGAAGCGCTGCGCCACCGCGGGCCGGATGGGCGCGGGCTGTTCGTCGACGAAGACGCGCGGTTGACGATCGCGCATACGCGGCTCGCCATCATCGACCTCGTCACCGGCGAGCAACCGATGGTCAGCGAGGACGGCAGCGTCGTCCTTTCGGCGAATGGCGAAATTTACGATTTCGAGCGGATCCGGAGCGCGCTCGAGGCGAAGGGCTACCGCTTCAAGACCAAGAGCGATTCCGAGGTCATCATCTATTTGTACAAGGAACATGGGCTCGACTGCTTCGAGCATCTGCGCGGAGAGTTCGCGTTCCTTCTCTACGACAAGGCGAAGCGCCTGCTGATCGCCGGGCGCGACCGGTTCGGGATCAAGCCGCTGTACATGGCGCGCGTGGCCGACGGGTTCGTGTTCGCGTCGGAGATCAAGGCGATCTTCGCCAGCGGACTGGTCGAGGCTAAGCTCAATGTGGAGGCGCTCGACCCGTTCCTCGAGCAGGATCCCGCCCACGCGCGTTTCCCGTTCGAGAACGTCGGGCATGTGCCGCCGGCGTCCTACGTCGCGGTGAACCTCGACACGCTGGAGGCGCGGACAGAGCGCTATTGGTCGGACGAAATTCCGGCGGAGAGCGCCGCGCCGGTCCCGCAGCCGTACGGCGACGCGCCGGCTGAAGCAGCGCGGACCGTCCTGGAGCAGCTGGAGGAAGCCGTGCGGCTGCGCCTGCGGGCGGATGTGCCGGTAGGCCTGTATCTTAGCGGCGGGATCGACTCTGCGTTCGTCGGTGCGCTGATGAAGCGAAACCTCAACGCGCAACTGCACAGCTTCTCGATCGCTTTCATCGGGAGCGGCCGGAACGAGCAGGAATATGCGGCGCGCGCGGCCGATGTAATCGGGACCGAGCATCACGAGCTGGAGGTCACGAAACAGGCGCTTTGGGAGAATCTGGAACGCTGCCTGTGGTTCTCCGAGCTGCCGTTCGTGACACTCGCGCCGGTCGGAAAATTCCTGCTGTCGGAACTTGCGCGCGGGAAAGTCACGGTGGTGCTGACGGGCGAGGGGGCGGACGAGGTCTTCCTCGGCTATCGATCGTTCTTCCAGAAGGCGATCCGCGACATGCGGTCGGGAGGCGGGGGCGCGTCGGCGCAGCGGCGGCGGTTGAAGATGGGGCAGATCGCCGAGAAGCTGTCGCTGCGAATCTTCCACAAGAGCCAGCGGGATCGGCTCGCGAGAGCGCGAAGCCGGGAGGTGCCGCCCACATTGTCGAAGCCGCTGATCAACGCGGTGCAGGAAGCGCGGATCGCGGCGATGCCGTTCGACATTCTTGCTTACCTCGGCGACCGCGAGGAGATGGCGCATTCACTGGAAGCGCGGCTGCCGTTCCTCGACCATCACCTCTACGACGCGGCAAAGTTCATTCCGGTCGATTTCAAGATGCGCGACGGGCTCGAGAAAGCGGTGCTCCGCGATGCGGCCGAGGGGATATTGCCGGATGATCTTCGGATGCGGCGCAAGAGCGGATTCATGCTGACCAGCGACGCCGCCGATTTCTTCGGCGCCGACCGGCAGATCACTAAGGAGCTGCGGCGCCGCTATCTTTCACGCGGAGCGTTCGACCGGTCGCGGGTGTTTTCCTACGCGGCCTATCGACTGGCGAGCATGGTGGCACGAGCCCCTTCGAAGCGGCTTCGGCGGCTTCGGCGCAACGCCAACAAGGTCATCATGTACATGATGCAGACGCACATGCTGCACGAGATGTTCGTCGCCGATCCGCCGTGGAAAATGGACAGGAGCAAGTGAAACCGCGCATGGGCCGCGACGTTGGTCTTGCAGACTTGCTGCACGCCATTGAAAGGACAGAAGCATGGCGTTGACGACGCTCGATCCGATGAGCGCGCTGATCGTGGTCGACCTTCAGAAGGGGATCACGTCGCGGCCGATCGAGGGGGTTCGCGAGGTGGTCGATAATTCCGCGCGGCTGGCGGACGCCTTTCGAAAGAGCGGGCTGCCAGTAGTGCTCGTCAACGTCACCGGAATGGCGCCAGGACGGACCGAGCAGCCGCGGCCGTCGCTGACGTTCGACGCCGACTTCGCCGAGATCGAGCCGGCGCTCGGCGCGGACGACAGCGACATCCGCGTGACCAAGCAGACCTGGGGCGCGTTCACCGGCACCGGGCTCGCCGAAAGCCTGCGCGCGCGCGCCGTCACCGAGGTGGTGCTGTGCGGGATAGCGACGACGGCGGGCGTCGAATCCACCGCGCGGCAGGCGCACGAGCTCGGCTTCAACGTCGCGCTGATCACCGACGCGATGACCGACATGAGCGACGAAGGTCACCGCCGGAGCGTGGAGCTGATCTTCCCGCGCCTGGGTGAGACAGGGACGACCGGCGAGCTGCTCGCATTGCTCGACAAAAATGGAGCATAGCGGGGGCGCGCCGGCCGAGCAGCTCTATCCGCGGCCGGAGCCCGAACATCGCCCGCTTCCGACGCGCGGGCTGTTCCGGTCGCTCCACAACAGGAATTTCCGGCTGTGGTCGGCCGGCGCTCTGGTGTCGAACGTCGGCACCTGGATGCAGCGGATCGCGCAGGACTGGCTGATCCTGACCGAGCTGACGCACCACGACGCCGCCGCCGTCGGGTTCACGACCGCGTTGCAGTTCGCGCCGCAGCTGCTGCTCGTCGCGTGGACGGGATCGGCCGCCGATCGGTGGAACCGGCGCAAGCTGATGCTGGCGACGCAGGCGACGATGGGGCTGCTTGCCGCGGGCCTCGGCCTGCTGACCATCTCCGGGCTGGTGCGGGCGTGGCACGTCTACGTGTTCGCCTTCCTGCTCGGTTGCGCCGCGGCGTTCGACGCGCCGGCCCGGCAGACGTTCGTTTCGGAGATGGTGGGCGAGAAGGACCTGTCGAACGCGGTCGCGCTGAATTCCGCGAACTTCAATTCGTCGCGCCTGATCGGGCCGGCGGTCGCAGGGCTGATCATCGCCGGGGTGGGCGCGGGTTATGCGTTCCTGATCAACGCCGCCTCGTACATCGGGGTGATTGTTTCGCTGCTGGCGATGCGGACGAGCGAGCTTCACCGGCGCGATCGCGCAGGCCATGGCGAGAGCCGGCTTCGCGACGGACTACGCTACGTCCGCTCGCGGCCGGACCTGCGCACCCTGCTGATCATGGTCGGGCTGTTCGGCGCGCTCGGCCTCAACTTTCCGGTGTTCATCTCGAGCATGGCGGTCAGCGTTTTCCGCCTGGACGCGCGCGGGTTCGGGCTTCTGACGTCGGCGATGGCGGTGGGCTCGGTAACTGGAGCGCTTCTAGCCGCACGGCGCGAGCGGCCGCGACTGGCGCTGATCGTGGCCTCGGCGGGGCTGTTCGGGACGGCCTACATTCTCGCCGCGCTAATGCCCGGCGCTGTGCTGTACGGACTGATGCTGACCCTCGTCGGAGTCTTTTCGCAGACGGTGACGACCTCCTCGCTGAGCCTCGCGCAAATCTCGACGGACCAGGCGATGCGCGGGCGGGTGATGGCGCTGGCGATGACGTTGGTGCTCGGCGGGCAGCCGCTCGGCGCGCCCTTGGTCGGCTGGATCGCCAACAGTTTCGGGCCGCGCTGGGCGCTGGTTGCCGGCGCGTTCGGCGGCTTTTCGGCGATGGCGGTCGGGGCGGCGTACCTGCGCGGAAGCCGGCTCGCGCGCGCTAGTAGAACGGTCGAAGAGTGACTTGAACCGTGCCGCCGCCGCAGCGGCCGAGGGTCACGACCTTGCCCGCGGGTCCAAGCATCCACTTGCCCTTCGGCGTGCCTTTCCACGCGGCGGTGATCTTCTCGCCGTCCACGGTGCAGATGCGGTCGCCGTCCTTGAGGCCAGCCTCCTGCGCCGGCGAATGGGCCATGACGTGGATGACCTGCAGCCCGTCATCGGTAGTCTCGCCCTGAATTCCGACCATCGTCGGGTCGGTTGGCTTTGCGGGGTTTTGCGTAGGGGCGATCGCCATCACTCGGGCATGGGCGTCGAGGAACAGGTCGAATCGCGACAGGACACCCATCCCGACAATGCCCTCGCTTCGAGTGGCGCTGTGATCGGCAGCCCGATAGGCGAATGCGTCGCCGACGGAAAGGCCGGCGATGGCCGCCGAATGAAGACGCGCGATCGTTTGCAGGTAGAGGCCGCCGCCGGCCCCGAGCGAGGCGGAATCGGTGGTGGCCGCATCGGCCGGCACGAGCGCGGCCCAATTGGGATCGACCAGGGTCAAGTCGCCGTCCGAGCCGGTATCGATGCTCATATCGATGGGGCGGCCGCCCACCGACATTGGAATGGAGAAGTGGTTGCCCGGCTGGCTCAGGCGGAGCGGCATCGTTTTAAAGCCAGCGCCCGGGCGCGTGCCGCTGCGCAGGAATGCAATCGATTGGGAATCGCGGTCGACCTCAACGGCAACCTGCGACAGGAAGTCGGCGCCGAGGATTATCGAAAAATGCTGCGGGGACGCGGCGTCGAACGCGCTGAGGTCGGCGACCCCCACCCAGCCGCCGGTGCGCGTGATCCCGCCGGCGACGAGCTTGTCGATGTCCGCTCGAATGACGTGGATCTTTCCTCCATAGGCCCCGGCGTCGAACGGCACGCCGAGATGCAGGCCAAGCTCCTTCGCGAGCGCGGAATCGACGATGGTGAACTCGCAGCCCGTGTCGAGCAGGGCCGGGACACGGCGTCCGTTCAGCTCGACCTCCGTGACCAACAGGGGTCCCTTGTCAGCCGCGATAAGGGGTTGAAAGGCGACCTTCCGATCGAAACTTAAATGATAGCGGATCGTCCACGAATCTTTGTCCGCCGCCGAAGAGGCTTGCGCCGCCTGCGCTATTCCTGCGGCGGCAATGAACAACAATGGCCCAGTCAGCCGGATACGCCCGTTCAACATCTGCACCCAGTCGCTCCCCTCCCGATCGGAACGACATTATTCCAGCGCAACCTGTACGCAAGATTAGTGCCGGGCGATGCTGATTAGCTTTTAAGGGGCCTTAGAGGCAGGCTTCGAGGTACGGCTGGTCGAAGCCGTACTGCTTGGCTTTCTCGAGCGTGTAGGGGCGAAGGCCCATCGAGCGATATTCGCCGAGGATTTTCCCGTCGGCGGTCTCGTCGAGATATTCGAACTTGAACAGCTCCTGGGTGACGATGACGTCGCCTTCCATCCCGATCACCTCGGTGATGTTGGTGGTGCGGCGCGAGCCGTCGCGGAGGCGCTTCACCTGCACGATGAGGTCCACCGAGTCCGCGATCTGGCGGCTGATCGCCTCCTTCGGGATCTTGATGTCGCTCATCATCACCATGTTCTCCATACGCGCGAGGCATTCGCGCGGGGAGTTGGAGTGGAGCGTGGCCATCGAGCCGTCGTGGCCGGTGTTCATCGCCGCCAGGAGGTCGAAACACTCCTGGCCGCGAATTTCGCCGAGGATGATGCGGTCAGGGCGCATACGCAGAGCGTTGATGACGAGGTCGCGGATGGTGATCGCGCCCTGGCCTTCGAGGTTCGCCGGCCGCGTTTCGAGCGGCAGCCAGTGCGGCTGCTGAAGCCGAAGCTCGGCCGCGTCTTCGATGGTGATCACGCGCTCGCCCGGGTCGATCATCTTCGACAAGGCGTTGAGCATCGTCGTCTTACCGGAACCGGTACCGCCCGAGATGATGACGTTCATCCGGCTGGCGCCGGCGATCTTCAGGACCGTCGCCATTTTCTCCGACATCGAGCCGAAGCCCTTCATCATGTCGAGCGTGATCGGCTTCTCGGAGAATTTACGAATCGAGATGGCGGTGCCGCGGAGCGAAAGCGGCGGGATGATGACGTTGACGCGGCTGCCGTCCTGGAGACGCGCGTCGCAGAGCGGGGTGGTCTGGTCGATGCGGCGGCCGACCTTGTTCACGATCCGCTGGGCGATTTGGAACAGATGCTCTTCGTCGCGGAACTGGATCTGGGCGAGCTCGAGCTTGCCCTTGCGCTCGACGTAGGTCTGGTCGGGGCCGTTGACCATGATGTCGCTGACCGCCGGGTCGGCGAGCAGCTCTTCGAGCGGCCCGAGGCCCAATAGCTCGTCGACCAGCACCTTCTCGAGCGCAAACTGCTCGCGGCGGTTGAGGTTGATCTTGAGCTCGGTCAGGACCTCGCTGATGATCGGCCGGAATTCCTCGGCGAGTTCGTCCTTGCTGAGAGTCGCCGCGGCTTCCGGATCGACTCGCTCGAGAAGGCGCGGAAGCACCTGTTCCTTGATCCGGTGGACCGACGCTTCAAACCCTTCGGACTTGCTGCTGCCCTGATCGCCGCTCGCATTCTGGCGCGCGGCGAGTCGGCCCATCGCGTCGAGGGAGGACGGCGAGGAGCCGCCGCCTTCCGAGACGGGCGCATCGACCGGCGGCGTGAGCTCGTCGATCGGAGGGAACTGGTCGCCGCCCTGGGACGGGTCGGAGGGCTGCACGGGCGCGCCCGAACCGCTGCCCTTCATCGGCTTGGCGACGCCGAAAGCGGGCCGCGCGCCAGTCATTCCCCCACGCTTGCCGAATGCGCTCATGTGTAGCCTGCGCCTATCCTGCCGATTGCGCGACGGTGAATAGGATCGAAACTTTTAGAAAAAGCTAATTCCCGTCCTTGGCGGGGCGCGGGATGCCGAGCGACTTGCGGAGGGCCGCTTCACACGCTTTGTTTAGCGATCAGCCGTATGAGGGCGGCACAATTGGGGGGTGGAAGCGCGTGACCGAGGTGAAAGCCTGGAAAAGGCGGACGATCGCCTGCGCGCTGGTGTTGTTGCTCATCACGCTTTGGGCATGGCGGCTGAGGGCGCATTCGACCGCTCTCTACCTGGTGCAGTCGCAGGACGTTCCAGCACTGCTGCTGGCGTCGTTCGGAATGTTCCTCACGGCCTATTGGCGGCCCAGGTGGCATTTGCCGGAGCGGCTGCCGCCTTGGTGGGCGCTGCTGATCGCCGGCGTCGCGCTCGCCGGGCTGCTCGCCTGGGCCAGCTACAGGGTGCTCGGCAATTTCCCGCTGTCGCGCGACGAACATATGGTCGTTTTCGACATGGCGGTCTTCGGTCACGGACGGCTCGCGACGCCGATCCCGCCCGAATGGCGCGCCTATGCGCTGGCGCTGATCCCGCGATTCCTGCTCAATACCAGCGACCCGACGGGGTTCGTTTCCGCCTATCTGCCGATGAACGCCGTGTTGCGGCTCGGTTTTTCGAAGCTCGCGGACCCCGCCTGGTACAATCCGCTGCTGGTTGTGATCGGCGGCGTGGCGCTGCTCGACATCGCCCGGCGGCTGTTCGGGGAAGAGAGCCGCGCGGTCTGGGCCGTCCTCCTCGTCTATGCGCTGTCGGCCGAGGTGCTGGTCAACGCGATGACGGTCTTTTCGATGACCGGGCACCTGGCGCTGAACCTGGTGTGGCTGGCCGCTTTCCTACGCGGCGGCAAGCTGTGGACTGCAGTGGCGATCGCCGCCGCGTTTGTCGCGACCGGGCTGCACCAGCTCGTCTTCCACCCGTTCTTCGCCGCGCCGTTCCTGTTGTGGAAGCTGCGCGAGGGGGAGCGGAGGACCGTGCTCCTCTATGCCGCCGCCTATGCCGCGATCGTCCTGTGGTGGGCGGCATATCCGCTGCTCGTGTCGCCGCTCGTCGCCGGCCCCGCGGCGCACGCCTCGAACGCCGATTTCATTTCCGACCGGGTCGTCCCGCTGCTTCTCAGCCGCGATCCCCGGATGATCCCGCTGACGATCCTCAACCTGGCGGGCTTCGTCGCCTGGCAGAACCTGGCGCTGTGGCCGCTCCTCATCGCAGCAGTCCCGATCGCGCTGCGCGAGCGCGGGCTTGCGCGGGCCATGCTGCTCGGAATCTTCGCGTGGATCCTGTTCCTCGCGATCGTGCTGCCCGAGCAGGGCCGCGGCTGGGGATATCGTTATCTCGACGGCTACGAGGGGAGCTTCGCGCTGCTCGCCGGCTACGGCTACCGCGAGCTGGAAGCGAGGATCGGCCGAGGCGCGGACGGGTTGGTGGTCCTGCTCAGCGGATTGACGTTGATCGCACCGATTCCACTGCTCCTTGCCGCCGCGCACCGCTTCATGCAGCCGCACCTCGCGATGGATCGGCTGATCGCCGCGCAGCCGACGCCGTTCGTCCTGATTGACGACAGCATGTCGCAGTCGGTCGACGGGCGATGGGCCGACAATGCGCTCGACCATGTCCGCAATTCGCCCGACCTGACCAACCGGCCCCTGCGCTTCTCGTCGGAGGATATGTCGCCGACACTGCTCGCAGGGCTGTGCCGGCGAGGGGCGGTAACGGTCATCAGCAGGGCGGACATGCACCGGCTGGGGTTCGAGCTGAACGTCGCGGAGCGCGACCCCAAGTTCGAGGGGCTGGTGTCGGCGGCGGAGTCAGGCGCTCCGGGCTGCTTCAGGAATGCGGTTCGACGACCCTGAGCGCCGCGCATTCGACCTGGAGGCGGCGAGCTCGTGAAGGCTGCGCTCGAGCCAGAGCGCATTCGAATCCCAGTCGTAAGCGGACTTCGCATGCGCCGCGAGGCGCGGGTCCGGTCCCACTTCATTGGACGCGATCGCCTCGGCGAACAGCGCCGCGGTGAGAGTGGAGTCGGTGGGATCGACCGCGATCCCGTGCAGCAGGCCGGCGGCCCGTGGATCCGCAGCGGCGCTATCGAGCCCGCAGAACACCGGCAGGCCCGACGCCATGGCTTCCTGGACGACGAGCGGGAATCCTTCGCCCACGGATGGCAGAACGAGCGCATCGGCGGCGCGATAGAGTTCGGCCAGCGCCGCCCGGTCCTTGCGTCCCAGGACCTGGACGTTGTCCAGCCCCCACGCATTGGGATCGATCGGACCGCTGCCGACGAGCGAGAGGTTCCAGCCGGGGTTTGCGGCGGCAAGATCGCGAAGCGCCGCGAGACCCTTCTTCTCGACGAAGCGGCCGACGAACAGCAGCTGGCGGCGCGCGTCCTGCATTTGAAAGCGCTTGCGCAATCTCGCCCGCTCGCGGTCTGTCGCGGGACGAAACAGCTGGTGATCGACACCGTTGAAGAGCAGCGCCGGCTCCTTCGCCCATCGCGCTCCCGCAAAGAAGCTCCGGACCGCGTCGCTGATGAACACCGCTTGCGGTGCTCGTGCGAGGAGAGAGCGTGTAACGAGACGGTTTGCCGACGCCATCGCCAGCCGCAACAGCGGATTGCGATACGCAATGGCGCCGATGTGCTGGACCAGCAGCCACGGCTTGCCATGCCGCAGCGCATAGCGCGCGGCGAGCAGGGAGCTGGCGTAGAGCGCGTCATGAACGATCACCGCGTCAGCATCGGCGACCTCTCGTTCGAGCGCGCGGCGAGCGCTGCGCGTCGGCAGCGGCATGGGAAGGCCCGTCCAGCGTTCAAGCGGATCGGACGCGGCGAGCGGAATGACCGTGAGGAGCGGGTCGTCGGGAGGCGAATCGAACGCCGCGGCGGCCCAGCGGCATTCGTGCCCGCGTCGTGCCAGCGCACGCGCCATTGCGCCGGCGACGACCTCGATCCCGCCGCCGTGGCCTTCATAGAACGCGGAGACGATCAGGATCCGCATTGGCCGCCGTTCATTCGGGGTCGAGTCGATAGGTGACTTCGAGCCGGTTCGGGAAAACCACCGCCATCACCCCTTCGCGGTAGGTGCCCCGGCGTGTTTCGCCGATCCGCCTGCCGGCGGCGTGAGCCAGAGCGCCCCACTCATCGGCGCGGAGATAGGAAGCATCGACCTGCCCGCCGAACGGGATGTTGCCGATGGCGTCGAGCAGGCCAAGTCTAAGCTCGTCGAGCCGGCCGGTCGGCAGATGGTCCTTGATGTAGATCGGCCCGCGGACGACGCGCGAGATCTCCCGCATCAACCCCGGCCGGACCGCTGGAGGGACATGATGCATCACGTTGTTGATCGTCGCCGCGTCGAAGCTCGAGTCGGCAAACGGGAGCGTTGTGCCGTCGTAGACGCGGGTCTCGACGGTCAGCGTGGGGAAATAACGATCGACCACGTCGATCGCGACGACCCGTCCCACCGGCAGGAGCGCCTGCATGGCTTCGGCCATCACCCCGGTGCCGCCGCCGACGTCGAGCAGGTTGTCGTGAGGACCCCGCCACACCGTGGCCAGGTCGGCGAGCATCGTCGCCTGGTAAACGGGCGGCCGCCGGCGATAGTGAGCCGTATGCTGGCCGAGCACGCGGGCGACATCGTCGAGGCAGATGCTGGTCACTGGCGCGCCTCGCGAGCCCGGGCGGCGATCGCCCACCGGCTCGAAAGATAATTGTAGGCGGTCAGCGCCGCGGTGGACGCGACAGCCGCCGCCCCGATCGCGATACCCATCGCGTCGTGGAAGAACCACATCGAAGCAAGCGCCAGAGGGAAGTTCAACGCCATCGCGGTCGTATAGCGGCGCAGGCCCGCGACGCTCGGAAGGACGAGAAACGTGAAGCGGCTGTGGAGCGAATAGCCGACGACGACGCACAGGCAGAAGGAGATCGCGGTCGAAACGGCGTAATGAAGTCCTGCGCGGTCGCCGAGGATCATCACCGCGACGTTGAGCAGCGCGCAGGCCGCGGCAATCAGCGCGTACGGACCGAGATGGAGCCAGCGTTTCATGAGGACTTCTTCGCCCTATGGGCACGAACCAGATAGACGCAGGCGTTGTCGTCGCGGATCGCGGATGGCGTCAACCTGTCTTCGGCCGCCGCGCGCAGGTTCATGACAAGCGCGAGAAGGGCCGCGGCCACGTTCCCGACGAGCGGTAGCTTGCGCAAAGCGAAACAATAGCCGGTCAGGCGAATGAGGGTGGTCCACGCGAGCGGTCCCACCACCGCGGTGCAGGAATCGACCCGCCAGCCCCGGGATTCCAGCTCGTTCACCAGGCCCATGCGAGTCCAGCGCCGATGGTCCTCGGGATGGGGATGATAGAGCCAGGTGCCGTGAGTGGAGAGGATAAGCTCGCCGCCGCGGCGCAGCAGGCGTTTCGCCTCTGAAAGATAGGTGTCCAGGTCGCGGACATGTTCCAGCACCTGGAAGCTGAGCACGACGTCGGCGCAGGCGTTCGGAGCGTCGACATGACCGTTCGGGCGAATGTCAATTTGCGCGGCCTGACCGAGGTCGGCGCCGCGATATTCCGCGCCGCGTTGTTCGAACAACGTGCGATAGGGCTGGTCGCCGCAGCCGAAATCCACCGCCACGACGCCGGGATGGGCGATTTCGGCGGCGATCGAGGCGACTTCGATCGAAAGGCCGCGAAGGACCAGCCAGTCGGTGTCGACGATCCGCGGCTCGCGCCGGCGGACCTGGTCGAACGCGGCGAACGGCGGCTCCGCCGACATCAGTCGGCCGCCGCGGGCACGAAGCTCGCTTCGTTGCCGCCGATCACCGCAAGCAGGAAGCCGCCAAACAAGGTCTGGAGACCGATGGTGCCTGCTACACCGGCGAGGGCCACCGGAAGGATCGAAGGCAGTGCGGCGAAGCTACCCGCGCCCCAATAGACCGCGATGGCCGCCATGGCCGCCATCGAGCCCGTCATGAGGGCGAGTCCGGCAATGACGCAGCTTTCGAGCGTCAGCAGACGCTGCCCGGCGCGAAGCCACGACTTCGGAAGGCGATAGCCCGCGCGTACGCCATAGAGGTGCGACGCGACCGCCATCAGTCCCGCCATGTGTCCGACGGACGACAGCAATGCGCCGACGACAATCCAGCTTTCACCGAACGGAGTCGGGCCGGTCAGGCCGAGCGAGCGCAGGAGCGCGACGGCGAGGATGGTCATTCCGGCGCAGAAAGCGGCGAGTCCGGGAACCCCGAACACCCAGGTCGGCGAGAGCATGAACAGGTAGCGCAGGTGCCGCCAACCGTCGCGCCACGGGCGTAGGTGGGGCGCCCGGTCGCGAAGGTCGGGCAGCAGCTTCACCGGCGTTTCCGCAATTCGAAGCCGCTTCAGCGCCGCCTTGATCACCATCTCGCTCGCGAACTCCATTCCAGCGCCACTGAGGCCCAGACCGACGAACGAATCCTTGCGGATCGCGCGAAGACCAGAGTGCGCATCGCTGATCCCGGCGCGGAAGAAGAGGTTGAGAATGCCGGTGAGCACCGGGTTTCCGATGTAGCGGTTCTTCCACGGCATCGCCCCGGGGCTGATCCCGCCCTTGAAGCGCGAGCCCATGCACAGCTCGGCCCCGCGTTCGAGCTCGCCGATCATCGCCACGCCGTCGGTGAAGTCATAGCTTCCGTCGGCATCGCCCATCAGGATGTACTTGCCGCGCGCAGCCTCTGCGCCGCCGATCAGCGCCGCGCCGTAGCCGCGTTCGGAAACGTCGACGACACGCGCGCCGAGGCCCGTGGAGAGCATCTGGCTGCCGTCGGTCGAGCCATTGTCGGCGATCACGATCTCGCCGGCGAGGCCATATTCGCTCTCGATCCGGCGAAGCGCCTCGCGGGCGTTCATGATGCAATGCGGAAGGCACTGCGCCTCGTTGAGGCAGGGCATGACGATGGTGACGTCGACGCGATCACGGCGCGTTTCCGGCCGCGTTTCCGCAAACTTTCTCGCCGCCTGCTGGCGCATGCATTCCCCCGTCGTTTCGGCGAGGGTTAAGTGTGACGCTCTAAGGAAGTGTTAATTATGTTTCGAAAGAAATCGGCAGTGAGCCGATGGGCGCATTGACGGAGCGGCGGGCAGCGGGTTCAAGGTCCTCGGGGGAGGGCGCCGAGTGGCTGGTATAAAGGCGACAAGGCCGGAACCGGAACTGCGCGCCGTCGCCTTGCCGCTCGCGGGGGTGCTGATCGCCTTCGGCCTGTCGGCCGCTTTCACCGCGCCGGGGTTCATTCCGCGCTATTACGTGCTCCACCAGGACGGGTTCGTGGCCGTGGGGCTGGTGGCCTTGCTGCTCGCATTCTGCGTGATCCGGGTGAGGTTGCCCGACCTGCCGGAAGTGCGGTTGACGATGCGGACAGTCGTGATCGCCGCTGCGCTCGCGGCGCTGCTGCTGTGGGCGGGGACCTATGTGCTGTTTCGCGACTACCCGCTGTCGCGCGACGAGCAGATGGCGGTGTTCGACATGCAGGTGTTCCGGCATGGCCATCTCGCTGCGCCGATCGCGCCCGAGTGGCGGCATTATGCGGACGCGCTGACCCCCGCCTTCCTTCTGCCGCTGCCGGGGAATGCGGCGTGGGTTTCGGCGTACATGCCCGTCAATGCGATGCTTCGGACGCTGTTCGGGCTGATCGATCCGGCGCTGACGGGGCCGGTGCTCGCAGCGATTGGCGCGGTCGCGACGTTCGACTGCGCCTGGCGGCTGTTCCCGGAGCAGCGCGGCGCGCAGGCGATCACGCTGCTGATGGTCGCGACGTCGGCGCAGTTGCTGGTCACCGCCATGACGCCCTACGCGATGACCGGGCATTTCGCGCTTAACATGGTCTGGCTGGCGCTGTACCTGCGCCGAAGCGGGCGGGCGCACGCCGGGGCGATCGCGGTCGGGTTCCTGGCGATCGGGCTTCACCAGGTCGTGTTCCATCCATTGTTCGCGTTGCCGTTCATCGAGCATCTGCGGCGCCGCGGGGAGTGGCGGACGGCGTCCGCCTATCTGGTGAGCTATGCCATCTTCGGACTGTTCTGGATTTCGTGGCCGCACCTCGTCGCCATGTCGGCGGGCCTTGGCGCCGCGTCGGGGCCGGCGTCCGGCGGCGGCGGATTCATCGCCGAACGGGTGCTGCCGCTGCTGACCAGCCACGAGCCGCAGACGATCCCGCTGACGATCGCCAACCTGCTGCGATTCGCGACGTGGGAGAATCTGGCGCTGCTGCCGCTGATCCTGTTTGCGTGGCCCGCGGTCCGGCGCGGCGAGGGGATCGCGGCGCCGCTGCTCGCGGGCGTGGTCCTGACCGTCGCGGCGATGGCGTTCCTGCTGCCGTACCAGGCGATGGGCTGGGGCTATCGCTATCTCCACGGGCTGATCGGCAGCTGTGCACTGCTCGCCGCCTACGGGTGGCGCGAGGCGGCGGAGCGGCGCGGAGTTCGTTCGTTTGTGAGCGCGGCGAGCCTGGTGACCGTTTTCGGCAGCATCCCGTTCCTGACGTGGCAGGCGACCGCGTTCGTGCGGCCCTATGCGCGGGTCAGTCGCATGATCGACGGGATCAGGGCGGACATGGTGGTGGTGAACACGTACGGCCCCGCGTTCAGGATCGACGAGGTTCGGAACACCCCGGACCTCGGCAATCGGCCCCTGCGGTTGGCGGCGAACAAGCTCAGGCCGGCGGACGTTCGCGAGCTTTGCAGCCGCGGTACGATCGCGTTCGTCGACGTTCCTCAGATGCAGGCCCTTGGGCTGGGGTTCGGGAATGTGCCCGACCCGGCCCCGTTCAATGCGCTTCGCGGCGCGGCGCCGGATCGCTGCCGCCGCTGACGAAGCGCGGGTCGGTCCCGAACAGGCGCGCGATCAGGCGGCTGAAGCTCATGAAGCGCTCGCCCTGGCGGGTGAGACGGACCTTGCCGTCGGGCGTGATGGTGATGTTCCCCGACTTGCGCTGTTCATCGATGCGACGGTCGATCGCCGCCATCTTCACGACATAGCCGTCGATGAAGACGCGCTGGAGCTCGGCGGGACTCATCGGGCGGCGTTCGACGGTCGAGAGGAGATAGATGCTGACCGACCGATCGACGGTGACCGGGAGGAGCACGAGGAAGCAGATGTTGAAGCTGAGCGACAGCGCAGCCGCGGCGATCGGCAGCGAGCTGTCGCCGATGCGGCGCGCGGGCCACAGGGCGACGAGGCCGGTCACGACGGCCACGGCGAGGGCAAGCGCGACTCCCCGGTAGAACAGGATCGTCATCGCGGCTGCGACGCCGGCCCAGAACAGCAGGACGTAGATCGCGAATCCGACGAGGGTCAGACCGGCGAGGAGGAGGCACTGGCGAACGATCCTCATTGCAGCTTCTCCAGCAGCATGACGCAGCTGTGCGCCGAGCGGTACTGGCACGTCCAGCCCGCGGGAGGTCCGCCGGTCGAGCGCCACAGCGGGTCGACGCTGGTCAGGAGGAGGCCGCCGACGCCCGCCTCCGCGGCGCGCTGGCGAAGCTCGGCGGCGGGCATCGGCCGCTGGAAGATGGGGGCGAGGATCGCGACACGCGAACGCACCGCCGGCTCGGGAGCGCCGAACAGGCGGGCGTCGCCGTCGGCGACGGCGACCGGCCGGTCGCTGTAAAGTCCGAAATCCAGCGCGCGCGGTCCAGCCGCCGGGTCGTGCTGGATCAGCACGTCCGCCGGAACAGTCCGGTCGATCCACTGGTAAGCGCCACGCGAGTCATAATCGACCGCCGGATGGGCGTTGACGAAGCCGGTGGAGAATTCGGGGCACCGGAGGCGCAGGCCGGCCATGTCCCAGACCATCGTCGCGAGCCCGAGCGCGAGCGCGGCGCTCCACGCCGGCGAGCGGGTCAACGGTTCGCGGCGGGCGCTCAGCACCGAGGCGGTCCACAGCAGCGCCGGGAGCTGGGCAAGCCAGACCGCGCGCCAGCCGAAGTCGTTGTACATGATCGACGAGCGGACGAAGGTCACGAGCAGGAGCGCGACGGGCGCGGAGACCAGCAGGAGGCGGCCGATCGGGGTCGCCCGGCTCTGGGCGAGGCGGCCGCGCATCAGGAAGGCGACGGCGCCCAAGGCGAACACGCCGAACTCGATCAGATAGCCGCCGGGGAGAACCGCGAGATGGGCGATCCATTGGGCGAGGCCGTGGGGAAGGGCCCGGACCGGGCCGACCGGGCGGACAAAGAAGGCGAGCGGCGGGCCGGAGGGCGCTCGCCCGACGCGGATGTCGAGGATCTGCGGAACGGAGACGAGAAGAGCGGTGAGGCCGCTCAGCGGGAGCGCCCACATGTTCGCGGTGCCGAGCTTCGCGCGGTCCCACAGCCACCAGAGCGCAAGGACAGGAGCCGCCCCAACCACGATCCACACCGAGCAGCCGAAGGCGGTCGCGAAGGCGAGGCCCGCAGCGAGAGCGCGGAGCCACAGGCTGGCGCGCTCACCGGCCGTTAGAAGCAGGCAGCCGCCGAACACCGCCATCACCGCGGTCATGTGGTGCGGCTCGAACAAGACCGAGCTCAGGGTCCAGCGGATCTCCTCGCTCCACCAGTCGAGGTCGGCGATGAGGCGGCCGTACTGGAACCACATCCACAGGCCGGGCAGCAGGTCGAATCCGGACAGGCAGCAGAGGAACAGGAGCAGGGCGACGAAGCGGCGACGCGCCTCGGCGGGGATCAGCGCGGCTTCCTGTGCGACCAGGAACAGCATCGCGGCGAATGCGATCAGGGTGGCGAAGCTCGCGGCGGCGAAGGCGGCGCGGCTGTCGACGACGGCGCCGGCGAGCCAGTGGATCAGCGCCGGCGCGATGTAGAAATAGTAATAATATCCGCTCGGCCCCGGCCGCGCGAAGAACGGGTCGTGCAAGGGTATGCCGTGGTGCGCGAGCGCGGCGACGACGGCCGCATGCTTCACCGTGTCGACGATATATTGCGACTGATAGAGGCGGCCGTTCCAGTCGAAGTCGACGTTCGCCCAGGCGGTCGCGACCCACGCAAGGGCGACTGCCGCCCACCATCGGGCCGGGACTCGGCGTACGGTGTGCAAGGCGGTACGCGCGCCGAGGCCCGCAAGACCGAGATGGAGGACGAGCATCGTGCCGAAGCCGAGCCATCGGACGAGAAGCGCGTCGACGGCCGGAAGCAGGACCGGTCCGAGCAGCAGGCCCCAGCAGATGCGATCTGCGCCTTGGTCGCGGATGAGGCCGGCGCGAGCGAGGAGCGTGGCGATGCCGAATCCGGGGACGAGCATCAGCAGCACCGCGAGCGGCGTGGCCGCGGCGAGGCCGGTGAGATCCTCGAAGAAATAGTGCATCAGCCCGCCGATCCCCTCGGCGGACTGCTACCAAGCGCGGTTTAAAACGCTCTTAACCCTGTTCGCCGGCACTTTCGGCCAGAACGGTAAGGCCGCGCTCGTTGACCTCGGCGAAGCCGCCGGTGACGGGGATCCGCTCCGGCTGCGCGCCAGCACTGCGGTAGACGGCGATCTCGCCGTTCTTGAGCGTGGTCATGTAAGGCGCGTGGTCGGCCATGATTCCGGATTCGCCCTCGGTCCCGGGGACAACGACCATGTAGACGTCGTCGCTCATGACCTGGCGCTCGGGGGTAACGAGCTCGAAATGGAGGTCGGCCATCAGTTCTTCTCTTCCTTCTCGTCCCCTCCCTGGCAAGGGAGGGGTTGGGGTGGGTGCTCCTGAGGCGGCTCAATGCCGCTGAAGGAGCTTCCTCATGGGCATTGAGCCCATTCGTCAGCAACCCACCCCTGAATCCCCTCCCTTGCAGGGAGGGGAGGTGGTTAGCTCGTCGGGCCCTTTGCAAGTGCGGCGTCGAACGCGTTCGTCGCCGCCTCGAACTTGTCGCGGCAGCCGGTGTTGCAGAAGCCGACGACCTTGCCGCGATAGAGCGACAGGCTGTCCGCCCTGACCGGCTTTCCGGACCAGGGGCAGGTGTCATTCACGCAGTCTTCGAGATTCAGCTCGGTCATTCTTCCTCTCTTCCCCTCCCTTCAAGGGAGGGGCACGGGGTGGGTGTGACTGAAGCGGCTCGATGCCGCTGAAGGAACTCACTCACGGGCATTGAGCCCGTTCGCTCGTCACCCACCCCTAAGTCCCCTCCCTTGATGGGAGGGGAAATCGATTACGCCTCCTGCGCCAGCTTCTCGGCCTTGGCGACCGCTTCGTCGATTCCGCCGACCATGTAGAAGGCGGCTTCGGGGAGATGGTCGTACTCGCCGTCGACGACCGCCTTGAACGAGCGGATCGTGTCCTCGAGCTGGACGAACTTGCCGGGGATTCCGGTGAAGACCTCGGCAACGTGGAACGGTTGGCTGAGGAAGCGCTGGATCTTCCGCGCTCGGCTG
>DATNFJ010000038.1:0-21071 GCA_035606455.1 Sphingomicrobium sp. | reverse complement strand
CAATTGCCTCCTGGCCATCCGCACTTAGACTCGACGCCTGCTGGCTGATCGCCGCGGCAAGCGCCTGAAGGGCCGCGACCTGCTTCGGCAAAACGTTGAAAGACTGCATTCGGCCATCGGGATCACGCGCCCATGTGATTGCCTGGGCGACATTATCCGCGATGACATCGATCGCCGCGAGTTCGGCTTTGACCGGACCGCACGAGGTTCGATGATAGATTGCGAAGGTGCCCATCACGTGCCCGTCGGCATGCCGGATGGGGGTTGACCAGCACGATCGAAGACCGTGGGGAAGGGCAACCTCGCGGTACGCCGCCCAACGCGGGTCGGTGGCGATATCCGTCACATATACCGGGATTCCTGAGTAGGCGGCGGTGCCGCATGAGCCCGCCGCGGGCCCGATCTCCGACCCATCGATTGCCTCCCGATAAGCTTGGGGAAGACTCGGAGCGGCTCCGTGCGTCAGATGCTTTCCGTCGGGGCTAAGCAGCAGCACGGACGTCAGTATCTCGTCGTCGCACATCTCTTCGACGATCAGCAGGTGTCGATTGAGAACGTCCTCGAGGCTGTCCCCGCGTCGAAGCTCGGAGACCACATCGCGTTGGCGAAGCTCCAGTGCGTGCCCAAGTCCGGCTACGAAAGACATTCCGTCCTCCCCGTGACGCATGCGATTTAGCGCAATAGCCGGCGCCGACAAAGCCTCGCACGGCCGACTCGAACAATTCGCCGCTTCCCCTTATATGCCGCGGTGCCAGAGGGCCGGGCGGCCGCGGGTTTCGCAAGAAGCGCGAGGAAAGTCCGGGCTCCATGGAACCACGGTGCCGGGTAACGCCCGGCGGGCCGCCATAGCCTTGGCGAAGGCGGCTCAGGGACAGTGCCACAGAAAGCACACCGCCTTCGCTTCGGCGGGGCAAGGGCGAAAGGGTGCGGCAAGAGCGCACCGCGGTCCTGGCGACAGGGTCGGCACGGTAAACCCCACCGGGTGCAAGACCGAATAGGGGCGGCACATGGGCCTGGTTCCGGCTCGCCGCCCGGGTTGGTTGCTTGAGGGGCGGGGCGACCCGTCTCCTAGAGGAATGGCCGCACAGTCACCGTCGCACTTGCTAGTGCTATCGCACTTCATAGTGGAGGTGATGGACAAAACCCGGCTTACAGGCCCTCTGGCATTTCCATGCTCGACCGTCCCCGGACGGTTTGCGCGTGGAAATTCATCGAACGCCGCTCGTCAACAGGCGATCGGAACCCTACACTGCGGGAAGCTATGGCTCGGCAGAAGAGATCGGATGACTGGGGCTTTCCCCGCTGGCGCTCCTACGGCGACAAGGGCCGGTCGGCGGCGCGCGTGCGCCTGTGCGACCGCGAAGGCTGCAGCCAGATCGGCGATCGGCCCGCGCCCAAGGCGCCCCACAGCAAGGACCGCTGGTTCTTCTGCGAGGCGCACGCGGCAGAATATAACAAGAACTGGAATTACTTCGCCGGGCTGAGTCCCGAGGAAGCGGCGCGGCGAGCGGCCGAGGAGGAGAGGGGGAACTCCGGCTTCCGCCAGTCGGCGCAGTGGAAATGGGCGGGGCCCGGTGACGGCACCCGTTCACGCGACGAGATGCGCGCCCTCGACGCGCTCGAACTCGACAGCGATGCCGATTTCGCGGCAGTGAAAGCGGCGCACCGGCGGCTGGTCAAAGAAACCCATCCCGACGCCAATGCCGGCGACGACGAGGCAGCCAAGCGCTTCAAGCAGGTGCAGGCGGCCTACGACGTGCTGAAGAGGGCCGAAGAGCGAAAGAACGGGAAGGCGGCTTAGGCCGCGGCGGCGTAGCGCTCGGCCGTTTCCTTCACGAGCGCGATCATGTTCGGCACGCCCTGGGTGCGGTTTGCGCTCAAGTGCTTGCGCAGCTCGAACGGTGCCAGCGCCTCGGTAACGTCCATCCGCGCCACCTCCGCCGCGGGCTTGTCCTGGACGGCGGCGAGGATCAGCGCGACGATGCCCTTGGTGATCGCCGCGTTGCTGTCCGCGAGGAAGTGCAGCCGTTCGTCGCTGACGGTCGGATAAACCCACACCGACGCCGAGCAGCCGCGAACCTTCGTCGCCTCGGTCTTGAGCGCGTCGGGCATCGGTTCGAGCTGGCGGCCCAGATCGATCAGGAGCCGATAGCGATCCTCCTGATCGACGAGCAGATATTCCTCCAGGATTTCAGACAAAGCGGGGAGGCCGGCCATGGAGCGGCACTAGCTCCTTATCGGTCGCGGAGCGATTCGATTTCCTTGGCCAGACTGTTCTCTTTCTCGACGGTGATCCGCTCGAGCACCTTGATGCGCTCCTTGAGCTCCTTGACCTCGTCGCGAAGACGCAGGTTTTCCGCACGATCCTGCGCGCTGATCTGGTCGTCGTCGCGGTAACGCCTCAATCGCCCAAAGCGGCCGTAGCCGTATCTCGCCCGGGCGATCGAGCCGATCACGACCACCATCACGATCAGGACCGCCGTCAGCTGCCCGCTATCCATTCGATTCATCCTCTGCAATCTTGTCGCGTTCGCGAAGCGCTTCGATCTGCGCCGCCGTTTGCGCGCCGCTGTCGGTCACGATGCGTTCGAGTATGCGAATTCGATCCTGAAGCTGCTGCACCTGCTGCCGCAGCTTGTCGTTCTCAGCGTCGCTGGTCTCGCCCCCCATCATCTGCCGCAATGATCGATCCGGGATACCCATCTTGTGCTTCACGATCGCGAAGACCAGGACGAGGAAGAGGACAGCGAGGACGAATTCCGGACCGTTCATTGCGTAGCGTCCTCGACCTCGTGCCGATGCTCTTCACCGAGATTGGCCGACGCCATTGGTCGGGACTCGAGGCGATATCGGCCCACCCGGTAGCGCACGAGCGGCGCGATGACGCTCCTGATGATCGCGATCAGACCCAAGGCGACGAACGTTACGACGACAACGCCGATGTCGAAGCGGTTCATGATTGCTTCTCCGGCCGTGGGATTCGCGCCTGCTCACGAAGCGCCTCGATTTGCGAAGCCGTCTGGACGCCGCCATCGGTGACGATCTGCTCGATCACGCGGAGGCGCGCCTCGAACCGCTCCATGTGCTGCGCGTATTGGGCGCTCTTCTCCGCGGCGAGGCTGGTCTGCGCGGAAATCTGCTTCTCCTTCACCTTCAGCCACATCTTGAACGGCGCAATCCCGATCGCGGCGAGCGGGATAAGAACCCAGATGGTTGCGGGATCGTCTAAGATCATCGGCTGGTCCCCTTAACTCGTCGCTGATGTGCGTTTGCGTGCCCCGGACTTCAACGACGGGGTCGCGCGGAGCGCCTCGATCTGTGCCGCCGTCTGAGCACCGCCGTCGGTGACGATCTGTTCCAGGATGCGAACTCGCTCTTCGAGCTCGTGGCTGCGCGACGCATATTGGGCGGCCTTTTCGGCTGCATTCAGTGCCTCGACTTCCAGCTTTTTCTCGCGAAATTTGAAGAAGCGGTTGGCGATGAGCATGATCATGATGGTCGGCAGGCCGATGATGATCATCGCCAGCATGACGGCAGTGGGCCCCTGCATCACGCATTCCCTCCCTTGTCCACTGTCAACGCATCGATCTCGCGGGCGAGCTTCGACGGCTGGTCGGTGGCGATGCGCTCCAGGCTTTCGAGCCGATCCTTGATCGACCCGAGCTCGGCCCGGAGCTGCGCATTCTCGCTCGAGAGAAGCTTCACGCGCTCCATCGCTTCCTCGTCGCGCTTGGGATGCAGCGGCATCCCCCAGGAGTTGGAGAGCGGATAGCCATTCTTGATCTTGAGCCAATTGTTGAGCAACGAGCCCAGGACTCCGGCAACGACGATGATCGCGATGAACGGGAAAAGCCGGAGAACGAAATCGAAGACTTGCCCAACTTGCGGATCCATGAATTCCCCCTGTTTCGGAACGTTAGCGCAGCTGCTCGATCTCACGAGCGAGCGAGCGGTTTTCGGTGGTAACGTAACTTTCGATGTCGGCTAGCCGCCGGTCGATATCCTTGAATCGCGAGCGAATGTCGCGGGCGGCACGCGTCGGCGATGCGCGGACGCCTTGCCAGAACTCGCGGTCTTCGCTGCGATCATACTCCAGCTCGCGCGGCTTGTTGGGAGCGACCCAGCCCGCAATGAAATAGAAAGGCAGGACCGATCCGCCGCTCATGAAGACGGCGGCCAGGAAGGCGATGCGGACAAGGGCGACGTCGAAGCCGGTGTAATCGGCGATTCCGGCGCAGACGCCCATGATCTTGCCGTTCTGCTTGTCGCGATAGAACCGCGTGCGGCTCGCGGGCTGGCCGTCGTAATACGACTGCCTTTCGAGATCGGCTCGGCTATTCACCTGCTGGGGCTCGTTGGTTCGCCGTTCGCGGACGGGGTAGCGGTCGTACGCCATGTCAGTCTCCGTCTGCGAGCAGGCGCTGGCTGCTGTCGCGGCCGGGCATGCACTGTTGCCGCCAATTCGGGTTTTCAGCCGTCATGATCCGCTCGATCGTGCACAGGCGATCGTCCAGGCGGCGGGCCGCGTCGTGCAGCTCGTCAAGCAGCTTCTCATCGCCTGAAGTCAGCGTCTTCGCCTGCTTCCACTTGGTTACATAGTGGAAGATCAGCCACGGCAGCCCAATGAACAGCGTAGCGACAATGAGAACAGGAACCAGCACGTCTTCCATAAATGTTTACTTTCCTCTCGCCCTCAGTGCGGCCTTCATGGCCTCGAGCTCCTTGTCGACCGATTCGGCTGCCTTGAGCTCGGCGATTTCCTCCTCGAGGCTCTTGGGCCCCGTCATTCCGAGCGCATCCGCGCGGCCTTCGGCGAAATCCGCGCGCCGCTCCAGAACGTCGAACTTGGAGAAGGCATCCTCGGTCCGGTTGCCGTTCAGGAGCTCGCGAGCGCGGGCGCGAGTCACGGCGCTCTCAAACCTGGTCGCAATCGCATTCTGGCGGGCGCGGGCCTCGCGAAGCTTGCCCTGAAGCTTGTTGATGTCACCTTCATAGCCTTTCAGCGTGTCGTCGATGACCTTGATCTCGTCGCGCAGCCCTTCGGCCATATCGGCGGCCTTCTGGCGCTCGATCAGCGCCGCCTTGGCGAGGTCTTCGCGCTCCTTGGACAGCGCGAGCTCGGCCTTTTCGGTCCAGCTCTTCTGAAGCTCATCCAGGCGTGAGAGCGCCCGGCGCATTTCCTTGCCGTCGGCGATGCATCGCGCGGCCGAGGCACGGACGTCGACCAGGGTCTCCTCCATTTCGAGGATCACCATGCGGATCATCTTGGCCGGGTCTTCCGACCGGTCGAGCATCTCCGTGATGTTCGCCGCGAAGATGTCCCGGGTCCGGGAAAAGATGCTCATCCACTCACTCCGAATTCCAAAATTAGGCGCCTAAACCTGCTTTCTACCATACAAGAGACGTGCCATTTTTCCGGAAACTCCAGAGTTTCGCGAAAACCCCCAATTTTTGCTGGAAAACAAGGCGAAAATCCTTGCCAAATGGTGGGATTTGCCACCAACAGTCAGCCGGATTTCGGCAGGTATCATGGAACGCACGGACCAGTTCATCGGGCAGAGCCTGGCGTTCCTCGACGCTGTCGAGCGGGCAAGCCGCGCGGCGCCGCTCAATCGGCCAGTACTCGTCATCGGCGAGCGCGGGACCGGCAAGGAGTTGATCGCCGAACGTCTCCATCATCTCTCGTCGCGCTGGGCCGGGCCGCTGATCGTCATGAACTGCGCGGCTTTACCCGAGAATCTGATCGAGGCCGAGCTGTTCGGGCATGAAGCCGGCAGCTTCACCGGCGCCGCCAAGACGCGCCACGGCCGCTTCGAGGAAGCGGACGGCGGCACCTTGTTCCTCGACGAGCTCGGAACGCTGTCGATGCCGGCCCAGGACCGGCTCCTGCGCGCGACCGAATATGGTGAGATCACCCGAATCGGCGCTTCGAAGCCTATCAACGTCGATGTCCGTATCGTCGCCGCGACCAACGAGAACCTTCCGGCTCTGGTCGACAAGGGCAAGTTCCGCGCCGACCTGCTCGATCGTCTGTCCTTTGAAGTGATCACCCTTCCGCCGCTAAGAGCGCGCCAGGGCGACATCCCGTTGCTCGCCGAGCATTTCGGCCGGCGCATGGCGGTTGAGCTCGATTGGTCCAACTGGCCGGGATTCACGCCGCGGGCGCTCGCCGACCTCGAAGCCTATGCCTGGCCCGGCAACGTGCGCGAGCTGAGGAACGTGGTCGAACGAGCGGTCTACAGGCACGAGGACCCCGAGCGGCCGATCGAACAGATCCCGTTCGACCCGTTCTATTCCCCGTGGGCGCCGGGCGCCGCCGACACCGTGCAGACGCACGCGGCCGCGGCCGAAGTGCACGGCGAAGAGCCTGCCGCGCCGCTCAACGGCGCAGCCGCGACGCCTCCCGTGGCGACCAATGACTTTCGTGGGGCGGTGTCGGCGTACGAGCGCCAGCTGCTCGAGGATGCACTGCAGCGCAACCGATTCAACCAGCGCGCGACCGCCGCGGCCCTTGGCCTCAGCTACGACCAGCTGCGGCACGCGCTCAAGCGCCACAAGCTGCAGGACAGCGCCGCTTCATAGGCCGGGCGGCCGTGGGTCAGAAGCCCTGGCTTCGGTCTACATGCTCGTAGTCGATCTCGATCCGCACCCATGAGCCGATCAGCGGGACTCCATTCTTGCGCGGCGGGCGCACGCGGAACTGCCACGCCGCCTGGCGCACCGCGCTCGCGAGGTGGGAGCCGCGGGGCTCCTGGTCGAGCTCAATGCAATCTTCGACGCGATCGCCGGGAATCGTCTTGCAGGCGACGAGGCCGTAACCGTCAGGAGCATTGGGAGGCAGATAGCCGCTGAGCTCCGCGTCGGTCGGCCGCCGCGCCCATCGGGCGGCATACAGTACCTCGCCGTGCGGACCGGTTCCAACCACCTCTGAGTCGCCATCGCTGCCGGACCCGCCCTTGGGCAAATTCCGGAGGTCGGATGCGGCCAGGTCCGCGCTGCTCATTTCGATGAAGGGCGCGCTCGAAGCGGGGATCGTCGGCTTGGACGGAAGCACGATCGGGGGTGGCTTGGGCAACGGTTTCGTCTGGGAGGGCGCGGGCGCCTGCTTCGTGGGCTGGCTCCTGGCCGGTCCGGCCGTGCTGTGCGATTCGGGCATGAGATCGACGACCAGCGCGTCGCTCACCTTCTTCGCCTCGGGCGCGAAGCGCCCCAGCGTCAACAGCAAGAGCAGCAACGCGACGTTGACCGCTACCGCGAGCGCAAGTCCGGAGGCGCGGCGCTGGAGCGGCGGCCGCTCGTAGGGCAAGGTGAGCCGATAGGCGGACAAGGGCTTGTCTGTCGGTTTCCGTGGTCTGCGTCGCGGTTAAGCCCACTTTAGGCGAGGGCAAGTTGAACCGCGAGTGAAAGTCACGCAATCAACGGGATTTGCCTGAGTTTCGCGCTCCGCGCGTGAAGCCCCCCGGATGCCTGCGAGGGGAGAACGGTCAGCCGCGGGGCTCCACCGCGCCTGGTGGTAGTGCCGCTGGAGCTCGCTAAAGTTCAACGGCACTACCAAGGATCGGTTTGCGGCCAGACGATTAACCCGCTGCGTACGATCGTGGTTGACGCGCCGGTAATCCGACGGAACCGGCGCCGTGCAACTTTCGTTCCGCCCGCCGCGACGATGGACGACAAGAGCCTCAACCTGTGGCGCCAGATCGAAGGCGCCCGGCGCGTCGGGAAGCGGCAAGCGGTTGCTCGCAGCGACGACGGACGCGCGCCGTATCCTCACCGAATCGTCGGCCGCGCGACAAGCAAAGGGGAGAGCGCATGAAACTCTACCGCATCGACAAGCTCGCCAAGCACGGCGGTGCCGTCGTCAAGAAAAAGCACATTCTTGCATCGTCGGACCGGCACGCCGTCAAGCGCGCCGAAGAGAGTGACGACTGCCCGATCTGTGACGTGCTCCGCGATGGAGAACTGGTCGGCCAGATTCTCTGACGTTTGATTTCCGCTGGTTCGCGTGATCCCGTTGAAGGCCGATCCGGCCACGCGCTTTTTCCACGAAGCCTTACAATTGGCGGCAGTTGCGCCTATGTGAACGCGGCTACTAGTCGCAAAATGACGGTCTACAGGCGCTTTGCGGCTCCTCTTTTCCTTCTCCTGCCTCTCCTAGCCAAGAAGCGGACCGACACTACGGTCCCGCATAAGAAGGAAAATGAAATGACCACCGGAACGGTGAAATTCTTCAATGAGAACAAGGGTTACGGTTTCATCGCGCCCGACGGCGGCGGAAATGACGCCTTTGTCCACATCAGCGCGGTTGAGCGCTCGGGTATGCGCTCGCTGCGCGACGGCCAGCGTGTCAGCTACGACCTCCAGCCCGACAATCGCGGCAAGATGGCCGCGGCGAACCTGAAGCCGGCGGATGACGCCGACTCGGCTGAGGCGCCCGCCAACGACGAGCAGGCCGGCTGAGCTTGGCGGGGCCGGTCATCCGAAGTTCGAACCTTCAATTCTTCCTCGCCCGCGCCGACCAGGCACGGGCCGAGGCGGAAGCAGCAACGCTCGACCATGTGCGCGAGCGTTGCCGAAGGTCCGAAGCGGCATGGACGGCCCTCGCCGACAAGGCCGAGCGCAGCGAACGGCTGCGCGAACAAGATGCAAAAAGGAAGGCGGCAGAGACCGCCGAAGCAATAGATGAAGAGACTATTCAAGAGAGCGGACTTGTCAGTCCGCACCACGCGCGAGACCTCGCGCCAGACTGATCCAAAAACCATTGGCCGACCATTCGACGCAGTTGCCTATGCCGCTGCGCTCGAAGTCCTCGGCTGATCCTGCCTCAGACGACCAATTTTTTAGAGCGGGCTTTCGTCACCTTGGAAGCGGCCGGGGGATGAGCTCCCGGAAGTAGGCGATTGTCCGCTCGAGCCCTTGCTCGAGCTGCACCTTCGGCTCCCAGCCGAGCAGTTCACGCGCAAGGCCGATGTCCGGTCGACGCTTCTTCGGATCGTCTTCGGGAAGCCTGGCTCGTTCAAGGGCCGCGGGCGATCCGGTTTTCGCGATGATCAGCTCGGCCAGGTCCGTGACTGAAATTTCCGCGGGGTTGCCGATGTTCACGGGGCCGGTGACGCCGTCGTCTGTGCTCATCAGGCGAATGAGGGCGTCAACGGTATCGTCGACGTAACAGAAGCTGCGGGTCTGCGTTCCGTCGCCGTAAATGGTGATCGGCCGTCCTTCGATCGCCTGGACAATGAAATTCGACACTACGCGTCCGTCATCGGGGTGCATTCGCGGCCCATAGGTGTTGAATATGCGCGCGACCTTGATCCCCAGCCCGAGCTGACGGTGATAATCGAAAAACAGCGTCTCGGCGCAGCGTTTGCCTTCGTCGTAGCAGCTTCGCGATCCGATCGGATTCACATGGCCCCAGTAGCTTTCCGTCTGCGGGTGGATTGCGGGGTCGCCATAGACTTCGCTGGTCGACGCCTGGAGGATGGGAATCGCGAGCCGCTTCGCGAGCCCCAGCATGTTGATCGATCCCGCGACACTGGTCTTCGTCGTCTGGACCGGATCGCGCTGATAGTGGATCGGCGATGCCGGGCAGGCGAGATTATAGATCTCGTCGACCTCGACATAGAGCGGGAAGGTGATGTCGTGGCGGAGCAGCTCGAACGCAGGGTTGCCTAGCAGGTGGCGCACGTTCTGGCGGCTGCCCGTGTAGAAATTATCGACGCAGAGTACCTCGTGCCCTTCCGCGACCAGACGGTCGCACAAGTGCGAGCCGATGAAGCCCGCTCCGCCGGTGACGAGGACCCGCTTCGGCTGGGAGGGATAGCGATCCATTTCGGGCGCGAAGATGACGGCTGAAGCCAAAGGAAACAAGCGCAGGACGAGGCGACAGCTTTCGACCCGGCGCTCAGTTCCCCGAAAGGCGCTCTCGCTTGCCTCGCGATGGAGACGTCCTGCCGACGTTGCGGGCGCCGGACCGAGCGCCTGAGCGAAGCCGCGCGGGGCCGGTCAACTCCGCGATCGAGCCGGCGTCCACGAGACGGCCTTCCTCCAGCTTCACGATCGAATCGCAGCGGGCGATTGTCGACATGCGGTGGGCGATGATCACGATCGTGCGGCCTTCATGCTTCAGCCGCTCGAGGGCTTCGACAATGCTCGACTCGGTGAGTTCGTCAAGCGCGCTGGTCGCTTCGTCGAGCACCAAAACGGGTGCGTCCTTGTAGATTGCCCTGGCAAGGCCGAGGCGCTGCCGCTGGCCGCCGGAAAGGCGGATTCCGCGTTCGCCCACCGTCGTGTCATGGCCCTTGGGAAGTGAGGCCACGAACTCGTCCAGCTGGGCCAGTTTGAGCGCGCTGGCGACGCGGTCGGGATCTGGCGGTTCACCTCCCCTGGAGAGAGCCACGTTCGCTGCAATGCTCGAATCCGCGAGAAAGATGGTCTGAGGGACATGGGCGACGCTTTGTTGCCAGCGCTGCGCGTTCTCGGCCGTAAGCGGCTCCTGATCGACGTGGATTTGTCCGCTGATCGGCCGGATAAGTCCCATCAGCAGATCTGCGAGGCTCGTCTTGCCGCTTCCGGTTTTGCCGATCAGCGCGACCATGGATCCGCGACGGATTTCAAGACTGACCTTGTCGATCGCCGCTACGTGCGGCCTCGACGGATAGGAAAAGCTCACCTCGTCGAACCTGATCCGATCCTCGAGCGGAAGCGGTTCAAGCCGCCCTTCGTCGCGGCCCATCGGCAGGCGAAGCAGCTCGACGATCTGGCCGACGATCGAGCGGTTCGCCGTCGCGACCGACCAGCCCGCATAGGCGGTCTGAACCAGCGGAAGCAGCCTTTGCGCTCCAACCGCCAGCGCCCCCAGAAACGGAATCGCCAGTGCGATGCCACCGGGCTGGCGTGAGAGGAGTATGGTGATGACGATGACGACGACGGCCGCGGCCTCGATGATGAACCGCGGTGCCTGGGCCATGAAGTTGGTCGTCGCCCTCGCCCGGACGAGGCGGCTGTTCACGCGCTCGAGGAGGTCGAGGTGCATCGCCTGCGAATTGTCGATGATTACGTCGCGAATGCCGCCGAGGCTTTCCTGCTCCACTCGGAGCCGATCATGATAGGCGGTTCCCACGACCGCTGAGTTCGCGGCAAGCCGCTTCCCGACCAGCGCCGAGACGATCGCATAGACCAGTGCGAACGCACTCGTCGCAATGACCGTCGCCAGCGGATTGATCGCGAACAGGACGGCCAGCACGAAACATCCGATGAAGAATGCGATCACCGCCTGGAGCAGCGGCAGGCCGATGTCCAAAACGACGATCTCGACCTTGTCCGTAGCCGAGGTGAAGGTGCTCGAGTGCCGCTCGATGTGAAAGCTGTACGGTTGGGCAAGAATTCGCCGCTGGATCTCGAGCGCAATCTCGTGCCCGGCGCGATTGACGAAGTTTTGCGTAAGCCACGCCAGCTCGAGCCTGATCAGGCCCGCGACGATGGCGAAGGCTGCAAAGACAATCGCCGTCCAGACGATGCCGCTCAATCCAGCCGCGGGACCGACGGAAGCAAGCATGGCGAGAGGCCCCGGCAAATGAACCGCACCGCTCTGTTGCGACACGAGCGCGAGGAAAGGGATCACCGACCCCACGGTGCCGAGCTCCGCGATCGCGCCAAGAAACATCAGGCCAACGAGCAACAGGAATTGGCGGCGCCTCGCGGTCGAGAGCCTCGCGTAAAGCTCGCGAAGTCCAGCCCAGAGGCCGATGTCCGGACCGGTGGCTGCCCGCTGTTCCATCGGCGCATGATAGAGCAGGTGCACCGAACTCGACAAACCGCTCGCGCGTACCTGCGACTGTGGCTAGCAAGCGAACCTCACAGGCGCCTCGGGAGGGTTGTTTGGCGGCGGCCGATTGCTTGAGCTTGTGGATTGGCGAGGGTCTCGGCCCGGTGGAACGTGCGTGCATGCGATCGATCGCTCGGCACGGCCACAAGATGGTCCTCTATTGTTACCGAGAGTTCGCGGGCGTGCCCGAGGAAGTCGAGGTTCGCGATGCCTCTCAAATCCTGCCGTACGAGACGATCACCGCCCCATGGTGCAATCGCCCGGACCTCTACTCCGACTGGTTCCGCTATGAGCTGCTTCGACGAGGTCTCGGTACCTGGGTCGACACCGACGTCTATCTGCTGGCGCCGCTGGACGTTCAAAGCCCGTACCTCTTCGGCACTCAAGCGCCTGATTATTATAATACGGCCGTGTTCAGGGCGCCGGCGGACAGCCCGCTAATCCCACGCCTGCTCGAACCGTTCGAGAAGCGCACCACGCCGAAGTGGCTGCCGTGGCGAAAATATATTCAGAAACGCGCAATCGAGATTCTCACCGGCAAGGTGGACCTGACCGATACGGCGTGGGGAACGACCAGCCCGGATGCGCTGACTGCACTCACTCGGGAATTGGGGCTGACGCATCTCGCGCAGCCGCAGGAGCGGTTCTATCCCGTCCCGTGGCAGCGCGCCGACTGGATCCGCGATCCGAATATCGACCTCGACGACGTGACTGGCGACGGGACGGTCGCGATCCACCTTTGGAACTATTGCATCAGCAGTTTCAAGAATGAGCCGGCATCGCCAGGCTCTTTCCTGGAGCGTCTCCAGTCCGAAGGCGCGCTCTAGGGATAGTTCGGCGTCTCGATCGGCTGGATGCCCTGAGGGCTGATCATGAAGCCTTTGTCGCGAGCATCGCGCCAATCCATCTGCACAACCTCGGGAAGCACGCCCCATGGGGCGGGCGCGCTCGGGTCCGCGCCCCGCTGATCCTTGTACCAGCGGTTGCTGTGCCAGCTCATGAAGTGAAGGTACATGAACGGGTGGTGCGGATAGAACTCATTGGTTAGCCGGCCATCCTTCCAGTACCAGCGCATCCGGTCGGTCACGCCCGGCGTGCTGTAAGCCTCGCGGAAGAAACAGCGGATTGACTCGGCGGCCGATCCGCCGGGTCGCCATCGCCGCCGCAGGGCGAACAGGTTGTAAAACGCGCGCTCGTCGAAATTGACATATTCGGTGTTGCGGAATGCGGCTTTCCAGCGCGACGCCCGGCGAAACGCGTTCACCACGTCCTCACGATTACGCATCAAGGTGAAATGGCCCGACACGCGGTCAGCGTGCGAGGAGAACAAATCATAGTTTGCGAGCAAGCCGTCATCATAGAAACTGCGGATGTCGCCGTAGATCACGTCGAGGTCGCCGGTACCGACGAAATCGAACGGGCGTACCAAATCGGCGTGCACGAAAGGCAAGGCAGGCCGGACGTCGCACAGTTTGTACGGGATCTCGGCGCCGACTTTGACGCCCAGTGCATCCGACAAGCGAATCAGGTAATCCGCGAAAGAGACGCTAATGTGGTTGACGTTCGGAGCCCGATTCTGCGGCGGCGCTCGATCGTTGAACAGGAACCACTCGATCCCACGATTCCAGCGGCAGCTCTCCACAAAGAAATCGATCCAAGCCGGCCATTCTCCGAAGTAAGGGATGAGGATCGCGATCTTGTTCTTCACGGCCGGACCGTCGACCCTCAATCCGCCCGCACGCGGGTCAGGGTGCGCTGCAGGCCGGCCGAATCGTTATTGCCGACCTGCACGCGCGGGAGGGCGAAAGAACGGCTGACTCGCGACACTCCAACATTTCGCGTGGTGCAGGCGCAATCGAAGCCTGCTTCTTGCGTCAATCGTTCGGATCGCCGGTCGAACATCCCATAGGGGTAAGCGAAGGCGGCGGGCCGAGAGCCGGTAAGCGAGGCGCACCGTTCGACACTGCCGCTGATCTCGTCCTCCTGCTCGGCCAGGTCGAGATTCGGCAGCCATCCGTGCCTCAACCCATGCGAGCCGAACTCCACGTAGCCGTTGACCGAGCCTCGCACTTCATCGGGCGTCATCGGCCGCTTCAAGGGTGCGGCCGACGTCGGCGGCTTCGCCTGTGCCCGCAACCCATTCATCGCCCTGTCGATATCAGCGGCCGGTTTCCTCGAGAGGCGGACGTGCAACTGATAGAAGGTGCGTTGGCGCGGAGTGAGGGGCGGCGATCCCGGCAGCCATTGACGGTCGGCGGAACTCTTCGTCCCGAGCGGAATCTCGTCACCGTCCAAGGTCAGCGTGGACCCGGCGTGGTTCAAAATCATGTCCTCAAGCTCGTCCCACCAATAGCGAGCACCCCGCTCTATCAGCTCGGCCGGGATGAAGAAGGTCGCGGGCAGACGAAACTGCTTGAGCAGCGGGGCCGCCACCTGGCTATTGCAGGCATAGCCATCGTCGAGCGTGATCGCGATCGCATCCCTTGGCAGCTTTCCTCGCCGATGGAGCTGCGCGAACTCGCGCAAGGGCAAAACCGTCCGGTTGCGTGACAGCCATTGGAGGTGATCCCGGAAGTTCGCGGGGCTTATTGCCACGCCCCACGGATCGAACGGCTCTTCCGCAATTCGGTGATAGTTGAGGATCACCGGGAATGGACGATGCGGTAGCCTCGCGCGAAGTCCCTGTGCCGTGCTCCAGGCGCGCCGGACGAGCTTCGAACGCGAAGCGAGACTGGCTAACAAGCGACTCTCGATCGCTGGAACTCGGCGGTCCTCAGGATGCCTTCCTCGAGCGGCAGAAGGTCGCGGCCGAGCGCCTTCAGCATGCGTGAGTTGTCGGGCTTCCTGCACTTCATGTCACCTTCGGGCAGCGCCGGCAGGTGGACGATCTCGACCCGCGGATTGAGCAGGCGCCGGATCAGCACGGCAAGTTCGACGATCTCAATCTCTCTGTCCGAGCCAACGTTTACCGTGTCGTTTACAAAGAGGTTGTTCTCCAGACATTCCAGCTGGAATTCGATGCTGTCGTCGACGTAGCAGAAGGTCCGCGTCTGTCTGCCGTCACCGTAGATCGTGAGCGGTTCGCCTCTCAACGCGCAGGAGACAAATTTGGAGATGACGAAATCCTCGCTCTGCAAGGGCCCGTACGTATTGAACAGGCGGAAGACCGTGTAGGGCAGGCCGAACTCGCGCTGGTACGTTCGAAAGTAGATCTCGCCGAGGTTCTTCACGACGGCATAGGGCAGGCGGGAATTGAGCGGAGTGGTATGCTCGCGCTGCGGAGTCTCGACCGGCTCGCCGTAAACCTCTGACGACGACGAATAGAACATACGCTTCACGCCCGCGTGCTCGGCCAGCTTCAGCACATTGCGGATACCGTCGATGTCTTCCAGCACGGCCATCGGATTCTTGAGGGTCCGCGCGACTCCCACCGTGGCCGCGTAGTGGAACACGTAATCGGGCGCGAAAGTCGAAAATATGGGCGCGATCTCGGCATGGCGATTCACGTCCGCACGGATGAAGCTGAAGCCGGAACCGGAGGGCGGCAGCTTCTCGATCGACCCCGTCTCCAAATTGTCGACGGCGAGCACGTCATATCGATCGCGGGACGAGAGATGGCGCGCGAGGCTTCCGCCAATGTTTCCGGCGCCGCCGGTGATGAGAACCTTCGCCCTCGCCATGCCGACGTGTGGACAGTGGGTCCCTGGGCTTGTCAAGGCACTGGCTGCACAGCGGCACAGCTCGCCGCCGCGACTATAGTCCCCCTTCGCGCTCCATGGTGGACCAGTACGCAAGCGTGTATCCCACCTGGCGAAGATAGCTCAGCGTCGCGCTCGACCGCAGCGGCGTGTGCAACGCGGCCTCGGCGATCAACGCGGTGAGGTTCGCCGCGAGCGGAGGAATGACCGGGACTTTGCAGAGCAGCCGGACCTTGCGGCTTATCCGCGCCGCCCCTGTCCATTCGATGAGCTGAGACCTCAGCTCCGGGTGCTTCGCCGCGAAGCGAACCGTCGCAGCGGCGCATGTCCGCGCGCGCCGAACGTGCGCGCGAGGTGTGAGCACTCCGCGGTGATGGCTGACCGCCATTGGATTATGCACGACGACGAAATCCCTCAGCAGCCTGAGCCCTACGTCGAAATCGCCCCAATCGCCGTTTCCGGCAAAGCTCTCGTCGAAGCCGCCCACGGCTTCGAATGCTTCTCGCCGCATTGAGATCTGGCCGCTGAACATGTCGAATGGGGTCAGCGTCCCATCGCCTCGCTTTGCCAGGACCTGCGACAGGAAGCCCGACGGCGCGGCAGGTTCCGTGAAATCGCCGATGACCGCGTCGGCGCCCGAGCGATAGGACCGGGCGTGCTGATCCACGATGTCGGGTTCGCAGATCATATCGTCGTCGAGGAAAAGGAGGATCTCGCCCCTGGACTTGCGTGCCCCGAGATTGCGCGCGGCCCCGGCGCCGCGATTCGGCTGCTCGACGACGCGCAGGGGAAATCGGCAGTCGAGCTTTTTCAGTGCCGCGGCCGTCCCGTCCGTCGAGCCATCGACGACTACGAGGACTTCGACATCACCTTGATATTTGATCCCCGAGAGGGCGCACACAGTCTCGCAGACGAGGCCCCTGCGCTGATAGGTCGGGACGATGATCGAGAAAGACGGACGCTTCATTCTATCTGCCGGTGTAGTCCGCCTCGGCGAGGCGCGAAACATGCCGCAAGCTGAAGGCGGGCATGGCCTGTCAGGCGACGTGCGACTTCTTGAGGGCCGCCAGCCTGCGCGCGCTGCTTCGACCGAGCTTTCGTAGCCCGGTTACGGCTCTCCACAGCAACGGCGGCTTCTCCGGGGCTTGCCGCGCGAACACGATAGTGTCGCGGTTGATTCGATAGCAGGAGAGTCCGGCAAGTGCCGCGACCGCTACAAAATCCTCGACGCTGAAGCCCCATCCGGGGTTTGTGACCGGCGTCCAGCGGAGGCCGGCTCGATCGGTCACCAGTTGCCCCCGTGTGCCAAGGTGCGAGGCGTAGAATTCGACCGCGGCGGCAAGGTGGCGAAGGCAGCAGCAGAAGCTCGTGGGATTATTGTCGACGATGAAGTCGAAGGGAGCGCCCACAGCGAGCTTGTCGGCGGCAAATTTGTTGTGAACCATGACTCGATAGTTCGGAATTCCGAAGCCGGCGCCGAACTTGGCTTCGGCCTCGACAACCGTCGTTGCGACAATCTCCCGGGCGCGACCGGCAAGGCGGCGCGCAAGCCCGGAATTGCCGGCGCCGACGTGGAGGATGCGCTTTCCCTCGAGATTGAAGGCGCCGAGATAATCCTCGATGCGGCGTTGATCGGGTGAAGTCTCCCTGCCGGTCCAGTCGCGCCACTCCTCTGCATCCATGACCCCTGGATTCGACCGAGTCCCGCAGTCGAACGGGAAATCGGCGAACCGCCGGCGCAGCTGGGAAAGGATCTCGGCCTCGCTCATCAGGTCGAGGTTGAGGGTTCGGCATTGCACTGTCCAGAGCAGCAGTTGCGATCCGGACCCTTGCACTTCTCGCGTCAGCGTGCACTATCCCCTTGCCGGGGAAGGGGATTCATGAAGTTGCGTGTTGCATTGCTCGCTGGCGCGGGCGTGTTCGTGTCCGCGTCGGCGGTTGCCCAGGATGCGAACCTGATCGCCGACGCCAAAGCATTCTCCAGCGCACCATCGGCCAGTGACGTTTCGTCCGGCACATTGAGGAGCGAAGAATGGTAATGAGGCTGATGCCCGTTTTTCTTGGTTTCATAGTGGTCGGTTCAGCAGCCTCCGCCGATCCGCCGATCGGCTCCCGGTTAGGCGAACGGCTCGAGAAGCACCAGGTCCGGAATGAACATGATGCGGCTGAGGCAGCGCATAAGCTCGCCGGCTGCATCCTCGTGAAGCGGGGATCGGCTGGGCGCGATCTCCTGAGCGCCAGGAGCGACGAAGAAGTAAAAAGGCTAAGAGGGATGATCGGCGGCGCTTACGAGTGCCTCGTCGATCTGCCCGGCAATGACACGGTAGAGGCGGTCAGCGTCAGTTACCCGCCGGACATCGTGCGGGGCGACATTGCCGAAGAATTGTTGAAGCGTGATCGTGCCGCGGTGGCGCAGCTTCAGCCGCTACCGATTCAGAAGTCGTACGCGCGCTCCTGGTTCGCCTTCACCGGGCGCGATACCAGCGTAGACGAGATGGCCGACTGCGTTGCTGAGACAGATCCCACGGGGATCATGTTGCTGGTCGACAGCGACCCCACCAGCGGGGCAGAAACGGCGGCATTCTCCGGCCTGCTTCCTTACATGGGGCCCTGCCTGCGTGCAGGCACCAAGCTTGAAGGCAAGCGCGAGCCGCTTCGGGCTGCCTTGGCCGAGGCGCTATACCAGCGTTTGAAGAATCCCGGCGAAAGCCTTGCGGGAACGCGGTCAAAGGCGCCGCAAGCGCAGGCGAAATGATTGCGAACTGCGGCCGTCGCATCGGCAGGCCCGGGCGCCTGCCGACCTAGATCATCATTCCGATCGGCGCCCGATCAGCGCGAGTAGAATTCGATGACGAGGTTCGGTTCCATCCGGACCGGATAGGGCACCTCGTCGAGCTTGGGGACCCGCGTGTAGGTGACCTTCGACGTGCCGTCCGGAACGACGTAATCCGGGATGTCGCGCTCGGCGAGGCTCTGCGCCTCGATGACCAGCGCCATCTCCTGCGCCTTGGAGCCGAGCTCCACCACGTCGCCCACGTTCACCCGGCGCGACGCGATATTGCACTTCACGCCGTTCACACGAATGTGCCCGTGGCTGACGAGCTGGCGAGCGGCCCAGATGGTCGGCGCGAACTTCGCCCGATAAACGACCATGTCGAGCCGGCGCTCGAGCAGGCCGATGAGGTTCTGTGACGCGTCGCCCTTCATCCGGCTGGCGTCGATATAGTTCTTCTTGAACTGCTTCTCGGTGATATCGCCGTAATAGCCCTTGAGCTTCTGCTTGGCGCGAAGCTGGATGCCGTAGTCGCTGAGCTTGCCCTTGCGGCGCTGGCCGTGCTGGCCGGGGCCATATTCGCGGCGGTTGACCGGGCTCTTGGGCCGTCCGAAGACGTTTTCGCCCATCCGACGGTCGAGCTTGTATTTGGCGCTGGTGCGCTTGGTCACGTTGGTTCTCCAATTCGCGTTTCAAATGCGCCCGGGACCGCACCGCTGAGCCAAGCTGCTCAGCGCGATCGCCGCTTCACCGGGCATGCGGGATCAATTGCGAGCGGCGCACCTAGGGCGCCGCCCCGAGAAGGTCAAGTTGACCTGGAGCCTCTAGCGCGGAGGTGCGCCGACGCCGCCAGGAGCCGGGGCCGGGGGCGGTGCGTGAAACATGCCGGCGTTGTCCGACGCGCTCTCGGTGCCTGGAACGGCCGGAGCGTTGCGGTCGTGGCAGACGCGTTGCCGCATCCTCGAGCCGCTGGCCTCGACATATTCGCAGACCTGCTGCTTCTTCTTGTCGACGATGATCGGCGCAGCCTGAGCAGGCGCCTGAGCAAACATCAGTGCCGCAACGAACATAAACGGCATAAAACTCTCCCGGAATTGAAAATAACCCTCGCAAACAGGACATTATTCCAGTCCTGGAGGGGTTTCAATCAATCCAGCCCTGCGCCTCGTCGAATCGATGAACGTCATCCCGTCTCCGCTGAGCGACGACGAATCGACTCAGTTCCTGCGCGGCTTGGGGTCCTTCAGCGGCCGGATGCACTCGGGCGTGTAGCCCTTGATCTGTTCTTCTTCGGCGCGCTGCGCCTGGTAGGCGTCGGCGCAATCAGGGATACGCGCGGGGATAAGCATCTTGTCGGTGACCGGCATCGGGCCCTGCCGAGGGTCCGCGCCGATGATGGTTCCCGGAGGAAGGCCTGATCCCGGCGACGCCTGTGCTGCCGCCGCAAGGAGGAGCGCTAACATGTGCAGCATCTCATTCACCTTTCAGCTCAAGGACTTGATGATGCGCCTTTGGCGCAATGTTCGCAACCGGAAAGCTTGGGCTAGCGCGCCGAATGGCTGCTTTTGCCTCGGCTTCTCGGCGGATTGACCAGGGCCCGCACGATCCCGCGAACCGCTTTCACTTCGCGCGACGACCAGCCGGTCTTGGTGAAGATCGTCCGCAAGGTGTTCTTCGTCGCCTCGGTTCTCGATGGCGGGTGGAAATATCCCTTGAGCTCGAGCTCGTCATTGAGCTGGCGGATCATTCCTTCAAGCTCGCCGTGAGGGGCGGGGTCCTCGACTTCTTTCGCGGGAGGCTGCGCGAGCTCGCTGCGCTTCGACCATTCGTAGGCGAGGAGGATCACCGCTTGCGCGAGATTGAGCGAGGCGAACTTCGGGTTGATCGGGACGGTGACGATCGCGTTGGCGAGGGCCACCTCCTCAGTCTCGAGACCGGACCGCTCGGGGCCGAAGACGATGGCGCTTCGTCCTTTGGAGTCGGCAATCTTCTGCGCCATTTCCTCGGGCGCCAGGACAGGCATTACCAGGTCGCGCCGGCGCACTGTAGCGGCGAACGCCAGGTTGCAGTCGCCGATCGAAGCCTCCACGGTGTCGAACAGCTTCGCCTGCTCGAGGACGATGTCGGCACCGCTTGCGGAAGGCCCGGCGTCGGGATTCGGCCAGCCGTCGCGCGGCGCAACCAGCCGCAGCTCGGTCAGCCCGAAATTGAGCATCGCCCGCGCGGCCTTGCCGATATTCTGTCCCAGCTGCGGCCGGACGAGCACGATGACCGGCTTGCTTGCGTCGGCGTCGGAGGCGGTCACAGCAGGCGTTCCGGCGGCGACTTCTTCGGTTGATCGGAATCGGCCGACGGGGCCGCTCCTTCTTTTTCGACGCTTTCGGCGATCTCGGCGAAGTGCCCCGGTTCGGTAAAATCCTTGTAGATACTCGCGAAACGAATGTAGGCGACGTGATCGAGCGCCTTGAGGCCATCCATCACCGCTTCGCCGATCTCGGCGCTCTTCACCTCATCGCCCTGGGTTTCCAGCCTACGCTGGACGCCGGTGATCATGCGGTCGATCTTGTCGGCGGGGATATCGCGCTTGCGCGCAGCGTGGCCGACCGCGCGGGCGAGCTTGTCGCGGTCGAACGGCTCGCGCTCACCGTTCTTCTTGACGACCGTCAGGTCGCGAAGCTGGACGCGTTCAAAGGTGGTGAAGCGGGCGCCGCAGGCCTCACACTGCCGGCGTCTTCGGATCGACGCCCCATCCTCGCTCGGGCGGCTGTCCTTTACCTGG
>DATNFJ010000037.1:0-8982 GCA_035606455.1 Sphingomicrobium sp. | reverse complement strand
TCGATGAGTTCGGCGTGACCATCGACCCCGAGGCGCCGCTGGCCGAGCTCAGCGCCGGTCAGAGACAATTGACGGAAATCGTCAAGGCGCTATCTGAGAGGAGCCGGATTCTTATCCTCGACGAGCCGACCTCGGCCTTGTCCGCCTCGGAGGTCGAACGGCTGTTCGTGCTGCTGCGCCGGCTGAAGAGCGACGGCGCCGCGATCATCTACGTCTCCCATCGCATGGACGAGATCATGCGCATCGCCGATCGCGCGACGATCATGCGCGACGGGCGGCGCGCGGTCACCGCGCCCATGAGCGAGCTCTCGCTCGCCACGATCATCGAGCACATCATCGGCCGCGCCTCCCGCGGGCTCGGCGAGGTCGAGCGCGGCGGAGCGACGCGGGGCGAAGCGCTGGTCGAATTGCGCAGGGCCTCCGGAGCGCGGAAGCCGAGGAACGTCGATCTCGTCATTCGCCGCGGAGAGGTGCTCGGCGTGGCCGGGTTGCTCGGCAGCGGCCGCAGCTCGCTCGCGCGGCTTCTGTTCGGCATGGAGCCGCTCGCCTCAGGAGAGATCCGAATCAAAGGGGTCGAAGCGAACATCCGCTCGCCGCGGGACGCGATCGCCGCGGCGTCGCGCTCATCCCCGAGGATCGACTGCTCGAGGGCGTGATCGCGCAGCACAGCGTCAGCGCCAATATCGTGCTGTCGGTGCTCGAGCGCGTGAGCCGCCATTCCTGGGTGTCGGACGCAGCGGCGAGCGAAGTGACGAACGAACAGATCGCTCAGCTTCGGATCAAGACGGCGTCCGCCGGCGCCGCGGTGAATACGCTTTCGGGCGGCAACCAGCAGAAGGTCGTGGTCGGCAAGTGGCTGGCGACGACGCCGGACATCCTCGTTCTCGACGAGCCGACGGCGGGCGTCGACATCGGCGCCAAGAGCGAGATCGTGAGACTGGTCCGCGAGCTTGCGCGCTCCGGGCGCGCGATCCTGCTCATCTCGTCTGAGACGCCGGTGCTGCTCGCGGCCTGCGACCGTATCGTCGTGATGTCGGAGGGCAGGATCGTCAAGGAGATCGCGCGCCATGAGCTCGATCCCGCTTCGGACGCGGATGCCGACGAAGGCGAGCGACTTCGCCATGCGGAGCACGAGCTTCTGCTGGCGATCCACACCGGAGCGGCGATGGCGGCGTAGCGCGCACGCAGTTTCATCGGCAGGCTTCGACCGAAGAGTCGAAGACGAAGCTGAAGCAAAGGAGGAAACAGATGAATCCAACGATATCGAGACCGGCTGTGAAGGCGCTGCTCATGGCCGCGGGTCTCATGATCTCGGCCGCGACGAGCCCTCTCTACGCGGCCGACCCCGACGCGGAACTCGCCGCCCTCGCCGGCAAGGTCATGAGCACCGGGCCCAACGGCGAGGCGCCGTCCCCTGCTTCCGTGGTCACGCTTTCCGACGACGAGCTTGCCAAGGTCAAGGGGATACACGCGACCGCGGCGATCGTCCTGCATTACGGCGGCAATGACTGGTCCCGCGCGCAGGTCGATGGGCTCAAGGCCGAGTTCGCGGCCCTTGGGATCGACGTGATCGCGGTGACCGACGCGGGGTTCAAGCCGGAAACCCAGGTCGCCAACATCGAGACGGTGATGGCCAAGAAGCCGAGCATCATCGTGTCCATTCCGGTGGACCCGGTGTCCGAAGCCGGCGCCTACAAGAAAGCCGCGGACGCGGGCGTGAAGCTCGTCTTCATGGACAACGTCCCCAAGGGCCTTGTCGCCGGCAAGGACTATGTGAGCGTCGTCTCGGCCGACAACTATGGCAATGGGCTCGCCGCCGGCCTCCTGATGGCGAAGTTCCTCAAGGGCAAAGGCAATATCGGGGCCGTGTTCCACGCCGCGGACTTCTTTGTGACCAAGCAGCGCTACGAAGGCTTCAAGAAAGCGATCTCGGAGTTCCCGGACATCAAGATCATCGAGGCTCAAGGCGTCGCCGGCCCCGACTTTTCAGGCGACGCCGACAAGGTCGCCTCGGCCATGATCACCGCCCATCCGAACATCGATGGGATCTGGGCTGTCTGGGACGTTCCGGCGGAGGGCGTGATCTCGGCCGCCCGCTCCGCCGGTAAGGACAATCTCGTCATCACGACCGAGGATCTGGGCGAGAACGTCGCGATCAACATGGCGCAAGGAAGCTACGTCAAGGGGCTCGGCGCCCAGCGGCCCTACGACCAGGGCGTGACCGAGGCGAAGCTCGCGGCCTACGGGCTCTTGGGCAAGAAGGCGCCCGACTATGTCGCGCTGCCCTCGCTCGCCGTGACCATGGACAATCTCCTGGACGCGTGGAAGGCCGTCTACCACACCGATGCGCCAGCCGACGTCAGGAAAAGCATGAACTAGCAGAAACCGGCTCAGGTCCTTGCCCTGGCGCATGATCGCGGGCGTCATGCGCCAGGCGCGTTCTCTGTCCAACTTGAGGAAGCCATTCTCGACATGACGGCGCCGGGTGAAACGCCTGCCGAGCCTGAGCTCGCGCCAAAGATTGATCGCCAACCGGCGCGCCGCTCGCTCCTCGCCAACTGGCGGCAGAACATCATCTATATCGGCTTTGCGTGCATTTTTGCGATATTCGCGCTGACCCTCGGCGACCAGGGATTTCTCAACCCGACCAATCTCCTCAACATCGTTCGGCAATCTGCGATGATCGCGGTGATGGCCGTGGCGATGACCTTCGTGCTGGCCGCCGGCGAGATCGATCTTTCCGTCGGCTCGCTGGCGGGATTTTCCTCCGTCACCACCGCCATGGCGATCCGGGCGGCGGGAGCGCCCGCCGGCGTCGCCGCGGGTCTCGCGACGGGCCTCATTGTCGGCCTCTTCAATGGGGTGATCACCACCCGCGTCGGGATCCCATCCTTTCTGACGACGCTCGCGATGATGGGGATTGCGACCGGCGTGTCGATGTGGGCAAGCGGCACCGCAGCCATTCCGATCCTCGACCGGACCTACGCGTTCGTCTTTGGCGGCGGCAGCCTTGGGCCTGTCCCGATCCTGCTCGTATGGACGCTCGTCTTCGGCGTCGTCGGGCACCTCGCTCTGAGGAAAACGACCTTCGGCCGACGCGTTCTCGCCACTGGCGGCAACGAGACCGCCGCCCGCTACAGCGGCATCAACACGAAATCGATAAAGCTCAGGGTTCTGATGATCTCGAGCCTCACCGCTGCCGTCGCGGGCATGCTCTACGCCGGCCGCCTCCAAACTGGCCGCTATCAGTTCGGACAGGGCGACGAGCTTTCCGTCATCGCCGCGGCGGTGCTTGGCGGCAATAGCCTGTTCGGCGGCGTCGGCACGGTTCCGGGCGCGATCGTCGGCGCACTGATGATAGGGCTCATCAACAACGGCCTGATCCTCATGGGGCTCGAGTACAGCCAGCAGTTGATCGCTCGCGGAGGAATCATCATCCTGGCCGTGGCATTGAGCCAGCAGACGCGTCGGAGTTGATCCTGAGCTTGATCAAGTGACGAAGTAATTCTGCCGAGGATCGGCCAATGCTGATCCCTCCTGGGCGCGCTGCGTAGAAAGGCGCCGCTCCAGTCTTGGTCGGACGAGAATGTCAAAAGCATACATATTTTGCTCGCCGCACTGGCGATTAGAGACATTCAGGCTGCTCGGGCCGTCAGTTATGTCTATCCTTAGGCGCGGGCTGCGCGCCGTGGGGAGAAATGTCCATGTCCGACGGGGGCGGTCGCGCGCCAGCCTCGTGCGTGACCTGTGGGCGCGTGATCGCCGGCGCGAGCCGGATTGACGGCGTCCGCACCGAGGTCTTCGCCAGCGTGGGCGCCGAGGCCCACATCCCCGATGTCGGCGAGCCCGCCATCGACGCGCGGTTTCGTAGGTTCGTTGGCTTGTCGGCGCTGCCAGGGAGCATCTTGGTCAAGTGGATGGGGCTGCTCCACGGGCGGCCTCCGCGTCTGATTCGAGAGCCTCAAAGCGCTCATCAACAACGCCCCATCGCAGGTTCGGCCCGCCCAATCGAGATTGCTCAGATGAAGAGGTCGAGCGCACGATCGCTTTCAATCCCAACTTTCATTTTTACTCTCTCACATGCGGGCCGTTCTCGCGCGACTCGCGCCGCGATCTTCGCGTCGTTGCGGCGGGCTCGGTGACCGGCCGATCGGATTATGGGCTTCGCAGCCCATACGCGGCTACGCTGCGCCCGCCAGCTTCCAGGCCATGCCGGGCCTCGAACATCCCCGGCAAAGCCATCAGTGTGGAAAATGTCGAGTATCTTTGACATAGTGGAGGGAGACGCGAAGCCCGCACCGGGTCGGCGGAGGGTGATCATTTCCTGCGCGGTGACCGGTTCGCTCCATACCCCGTCTATGTCCGAATACCTACCGGTGACGCCCGCTCAGATCGCTGAGCAAGCAATCGAAGCTGCGCGCGCTGGCGCCGCCATTCTGCATCTGCATGCCCGCAATCCCGATGGGAGCCCGACTCCCGACCCCGCCGTTTTCGAGGAATTCGTCCCCGTCATAGCCGCGGCGACCGACGCGATCATCAACATCACGACGAGCGGCGGCGCGGAGAAAACGCTCGAGGATCGGCTCGCCTATCCGCTCAAGGCCAAGCCGGAACTCTGCTCGCTCAACATGGGCGCGATGAATATTGCCTTCCACAAGGCGGCACGCGGCGTCGTCGGCTGGAAGCATTCCTGGGAGAAGCCTTACGTGGAAGGCTCCGAAGACAGGGTTTGGGGGAATACGTTCAGCGACATCAGGGCCATCCTCACCAAGCTCGGCGATCAGAATGGCGTCCGGTTCGAGTTCGTCTGCTACGACGTGGGCCAACTGCACAACCTCGCGCATTGCGTCGAGGAGGGTCTCGTGAAGGGTCCGCTGTTCATTCAGTATGCCTTGGGCCATCTGGGCGGCCTCGGACCGGAGCCGGAGAGCCTGTTGCTGATGCGCGCCACCGCGGATCGCCTGTTCGGCCGCCGGAACTATGAGTTCTCGGCGCTCGGCGCCGGGCGCCATCAGATGTCCCTCGCCGCCATGGGCGCGATCATGGGCGGCCATGTCCGCGTCGGGCTCGAGGACAGCCTGTTCCTCAGCCGGGGGCTGCTGGCGACCTCATGCGCCGCGCAAGTGCTCAAGATCCGGAGGATCCTCGAGGACCTGTCGCTGGACATTGCGAGCCCCGCCGAGGCCCGCGAAATTCTTCAGACCAAGGGCCCTGACAAAGTGAACCTCCATGGTTGAGGCGACGGCGAGCGGCGCCATCAATGCCGGCAGAAGGCCGCGACGCAGCCTGCTCGAGCCGATCGTCATGGCGGTCACCCTGGCGCTGATCGTTCTCTTTTCCCTGACGATTAAGGGTTTCGCGACGCTTGGAAATCTCTCGGTCATCCTCTCCAACTCGACGTCGCTGGTCATCCTCAGCTGCGGGATGGCGGTCGTCATCGTCTCGCGCGGCCTCGATCTGTCGCAGGTCGCGGCGATGGTCGCAGGCGCAACGACCTTCAGCACGCTGATCAACGCCGGCTTTACCGGCCCTCCGGCCATCGTTCTCGCCATCCTTGCGATGGCGCTGATCGGCTTCGTGAACGGCTGGCTGATCGCTTTTGTCGAGATCCCGGCGATCCTGGCGACGCTGGCCTCGGCGATGTTCGTGACCGGCCTTTTCCGCTTCGCGGTTCTGCGCGGCGAGTATTTGCTGATTCTGCCGAAATCGAACCCGGCAGTGGTCGTCTTCAAGTCCGACGTGCTGCCGGGCGTGACCGCTCCCGTCGCGCTCATGATTGCGACCCTGATCGTGACCTGGCTTCTCCTTCGCTACACGACCGCCGGGCGCGTCATCTACGGCATGGGCGACAATTTTCAGGCTGCGCGCCTTGCCGGCCTGCCCGTGCGCCAGACGACGGTGTTCGTCTACATTTACTCCGCGCTGACCGCGCTCCTCGCCGGCCTCGTGATCGCCGCGGCGAGCGGGACCGTCGATTTTCGCGTCGTCACCAATGGCAGCCTGCTGTTCGAAGTCATCCTGGTGGTTGTGCTCGGCGGCATTCCGCTTCGAGGCGGCCGTGGAGGCGTGCGCAACCTGCTGGTCGGCGCCGTGCTGATCGCCGTCCTTCGCAATGGCATGACGCTTTACGACTTCAGCACCCAGATTCAGGACATGCTGAGGGGCGTCGTCTTGATGGGGGCGATCTTCGCCGACAACTATCTCAATCCGAGAGACGCGGAAACCGACACGGTCGGCGATCTGTGAAAGGCTGATGTAGCCGAGGGAGGAAGCAAATGTTGCGCTGTCTAGGAAGCAAGTTGCGTGGGACGATAATCGGACTCGCGATCGGCGCGAGCCTCGCGCTGGCGACCGGCGTTCGCGCCGACCCGGTAAGCAGCATGGCCGGGAAAAAGGTGATCTTCGTGCCCATCTCGATGGGCATCACGCTCACCGAGGGCTGGGCCCGCCGGATGAGAGAGCACGCTGCGATGCACGGCTACAGCTTCGAGATCCGCGACGCCGCCTTCAACACCGGGGCGATGTCGGCGCTACTCGCCAAGGCGATCAGCGACAAGCCCGACGTGCTCGTCGTGCACAATCCGACGGTCCAGCTGCTGGCGCGGCAGATCAAGCAGGCGCAGGCGCAGGGCATCAAGGTTCTGCAAATCAATCTTCAGTCCAATCAGCCTTCGGCCGCCTTCGTCGGCGCCAACTGGACGCGGATCGGCACCGAGATTGCGGAGGACATCGTCAAGAAATGCGGCGCCGGCAGCGGCAAGTCCGGCAAAGTTGCGATCATCCCCGGGCAGCTCACGGCGGCCGACAGCGTGATGATGAACGAGGCCGCCTTCAAGGTGTTCAAGCAGCACCCGGAGATCAAGGTGGTTTCGAACCAGGCGTCGAACTGGGAGCCTGAGAAGGCGCGGCAGATCACCGTGGCGGTGCTACAACAGAATCCCGATCTGTGCGCGATCTTCGGCCATTGGGACGTCCACACGATCGGCGCCGGCAACGCCGTCAAGGATGCGGGGCTTTCGGGCAAGGTGCTCGTTTACGCCACCGGAGGCGGAGAGTACGGGGAAGCGTGCAAGGCGATCGAGAACGGAACGCTCACGGCCGAGTGGAGCTACGACGCCGACGGGCAGGGCCGCGACGCGGGCACCATGATTGATCTCCTGCTGCAAGGCGCGACGTCCTCGAATGGCTCGATGCTGACCGTCGAGTCCCCGCTGAAGATCATCAGGGCCGGCCCCGACTACGATCCGTCCCTGTGCTGGAAGATGCCGCCAAAGAAGTAGCGCGGCCCGAGCGTGCGGGCGGGACTTTGCGAGGAGCCCGCCCTGCATGAAGCGTTGCGGAGGCTGTCTGTTTGTCGGCTCAGTTTGATTTTTCGACGCTGCCGAAGCTGCGTGTTCCGCTGCTTGTCATATCTCCGCGCCGCGTTCTCGCCGACATCCTTTCCAAGGGATGGGTCGAGAGCGCGGTGCCCCTTCTGGCGTTCGTCTGTGTCATCGTCGGCGTGGGGGTGACGAGCAAAGGCTATTTCACGCTCGACAACTTGCGCAATCTCGCGCTCTACGCCTCCGATGGCGGACTTGTCGTGCTGGCGCTGTTCATCGTCGTCGCCGCTGGGGGCATCGACCTCTCGGTCGGCTCGAATTTCGCCATGTCGGCGTTCGCCGCGCTTTATTGCTTCCATATCCTGAACCTGCCGGTCGCACTCGTGCTGCTCGCGAGTCTCGCGACGGGCGCGATCGTCGGCCTCGTCAACGGCGCGCTCGCGGGACTCGCCGGCTGCGGCGCATTGCTGACGACGCTCGGGACGATGATCACGGTTCGTGGAATTTTCACGCTTGCCTCGCAGGGAGAGCTGGTCGCCATCTCCACGAGCTCCAGGACGGACGAGGCGTGGGACTGGATCGGGTCTGACCGATTCCTGACGGTTCCGATCAGTTTCTGGGTGCTGGCGATCGCTGTCGTTGGCGTGCTCGTGATGTTCCGTCAGTCGCGCTTCGGATGGCATGTCCTAGCCGCAGGCGGCAATCGCAAGGCCGCGAGGCACGGGGGCATCCACGTCAAGGCGACGATCTTCTTCGCTTATGTGCTCGCGGGCCTGATCGTCGGCCTCGCGGCCTTCCTTTACGCGGCGCGGGAGAACGCGGTCGCCTCCGACACGGGGGTTGGCATGGAGTTTTTCGCCCTCACCGCTCTGGTCGTGGGCCTCGGCGGATTCGTGCCAGGTCGCGGTTCGACTGTCGCGGTGATGATCGGCTTCGCCACGATTTACATTCTCAACAACGCGCTCCTGAACTCGGGCCTCCGCAGCGACTTCGTTCAGCTCGCGATGGGCGCCATTCTCATCGTCATTTTGTCGATCGACACGAAGTTCCGGAAGCACAAGCACCGGCTGCTGGCGTCCGCCTATGTCGATCCGATCGACTTCAGGCTTGACGAAGCCGCCGGCGCCAGAGGGTTCATGCCGGGCGAGGCCGCGCCAAAGCTCGCCGGCGCCGAGGTTCTCGCATCCGGCATGATCGATGGTCCGGAGGACGTGATCCTCGATGCGGACGATCATCTCTACTGTGGGACCCGCGACGGGAGGCTCGTTCGAATCGCGGCCCCTGACTACACGCAAGTCGAGACCTTCGCCCAGATCGGCGGCCGTCCCCTGGGCCTTGCGACCGATCGCGAGGGAAATATCCTGGTCTGCGTCGCCGGGATGGGTCTCGTGCGCGTCAACAAGGAGCGGCAGGTCGAACTTCTGACCGACCAGACCCAGCGCAGCCTCCTCACCATTCAGGACGATACGACAATCCGGATGGCCGATGACGTGGACATCGCGCCGGACGGCGTTATCTATTTTTCCGACGCGACGAGGCGTTACGACATCGAGAGCTGGGGCCTGGACCTCCTCGAGGGCCGGCCGAACGGGCGCCTTTTGAGCTACGATCCGAAGACGCGCAAGACCCGAACGGTCTGCGACAATCTCGTGTTCCCGAA
>DATNFJ010000036.1:0-3808 GCA_035606455.1 Sphingomicrobium sp. | reverse complement strand
CGAATTTGAACCGCGATGAGTGTCCGCAGCGGCGCTGGTAAGATTAACATCATTGCCCGCCGCTTCACGCGATGCGACATTGACGCCATGGGGGCAGCCAAGCCACGCACGCTCGGCCGGATGATCCGCATCGCATTTCTCGCGCTTGCGGTCCTGCTCTCCTTCACTCCCGCGCAAGCCGCAAAAGAGCCGCAGCGCATCGTCGCCGTCGGCGATCTGCACGGCGATTATCAGGCGTGGCTCGACATCGCCCGCGCGGCCGGGATCATCGACCAGGACGGACATTGGGCGGGCGGTAGGACGACGCTCGTCCAGCTCGGCGACGTCGTCGACCGCGAACCGGACTCGCTGCAGATCATCCGCAGCCTCCAGCAGCTTGCAGCCGAAGCCCCGCGCGCCGGCGGCAGAGTCGTGGTCGTGCTCGGCAACCACGAAGCGATGAACCTGCTCGGCGACGACCGCTACACGACGCCGGGCGAATATGCGTCCTACGCCGACGACCGCTCGCCCGCGCGGCGCGAGCAGCTCTACCTGTCGCTCGCGAAGAAACTCGAAGCCGCCAATCCGAACGTCCGGCCCTCGCAGCTGCGCGACCAATGGATGGCCGAGCACCCGCTTGGCTGGGTCGAGCACCGGCAGGCGTGGAGTCCGTCCGGCGAGCTCGGTAAATGGGCGACGAGCAACCCCGCGGTCGTGAAGATAAATGGCACTTTGTTCGTCCACGGCGGCCTCAGCGCCGAATATGCGAAGCTCTCGCTCGACGAGATCAACCGCCGCGTCGCCGCCGCGATGGCGAGCGCCAACGACGGGCCGTCCACCATCCTCTACGACCCGCTCGGGCCGCTCTGGTACCGCGGGTTGGTCACTCGCGACGCCGATGCGGAGGAAGTCCGCACAAAGGAGTCGCCGCCGCCCAAGCCGATGGCCGTCGACCAGGAGCTCGACACGGTTCTCTCGGCTTATGGCGCGCAGCGGATGGTCATCGGCCACACGCCCGACCTCAAGGGCATCGAGTTCCTGGGCAATGGGCGGCTCGCGCGCATCGATACCGGCATTTCGCGTTACTATGGCGGGCCGTTGAGCTGGCTCGAGATCGTCGGCGGGAAGATGATCCCGCACACCGTGGGGAGGACGAATCCATGAGGGGGGTGCTCGCGCTTCTTGGTCTTGGCCTGTTCGCGCTGTCGTCGCCGGGGACGGCGCAGGAACCGCGCAAGCCTTTGTTTGCCGCGTCCGACCCGATCCATATCGCCATCCAGGCGCCGCTGCCGACGCTGATCCACAACCGCGGGAATGACGTCGTGCAGGGGACGCTCACCGATCCGCAAGGAAACGCACTTCCCGTCGCGCTCAGCGTCCGCGGGATCACCCGCCGCTCGAGCGACACCTGCGATTTCCCGCCGCTTCGCGTCGATTTCACCGCCCCGCCCCCCGCGACCTCGCCGTTCGCCGGGCAGAGGAAGCTCAAGCTCGTCACTCACTGCAAGAACAATCCGGCGTTCCAGCAATATGTGCTGCTCGAATATTCGGCGTACAAAATGTACAATCTGCTGACCCCGCACAGCTTCGACGTGCGGCTCGCCAACGTGGATTACCGGGATGCGAGCGGGCGGCCGATGGTTTCGCGCGTCGGCTATTTCCTCGAGGACCTTAAGGACCTCGCCAGGCGCAACGGCCTCAAGGCGAGCCACGCCCCCAACCTCATCCCGATCGAGGATCTCAGCCCGCCCGATGCCGCGCGGTATGCCTTGTTCCAGGACATGATCGCCAATCACGACTGGTCGATGCGCGCGGGTCCAGCCGGGAAGGCGTGCTGCCACAATGCCGAGTTGATGGGGCCGCTCGCGCCGGGAGCGACCGTCGTCGTCCCCTACGATTTCGATTTCTCCGGCTTCGTCGACACGCCTTACGCGACTCCGCCCGACCAGCTCCACCTGAGCTCGGTGCGCGAACGCGTCTATCGCGGCTATTGCGTCCATAATGCCGATGCGCTCGCCGCCGCCCGCCAGATGCGCGAAGCGCGGCCGCAGATGATGGCGGCGATCACCGCGACTCCGGGCATCGATCCGCAGCGCGCGGCGAAGGCCATAGCCTATCTCGACGGCTTCTTCGCCGACATCGCCACCGACGATGCGGTGAACGACAAGCTCCTGCGCCGCTGCGCCCGCTAGGCTTTTTTCTTCTTCTCAGGCGCGGGCGGGGCTGCGTGGTCGATCCCGTCATAATCGGCGAGGAACCGCTTCATCCCGGCGCGCTCGCCATATTCGGTGACCCAGAGCGTAGCGAAACAGTAATTGAAGAACATACTGATGACAGCCGCGAGCTCGATCGCACCGATCCCTGCCGACAGCCCCACCGCCACGGCGAGCAATATGAACAAGGCGTCGCCCGAGCTCTTGAGCGAGTTTCGGAACCGCACGGCGCCCGCGATCCCGGCGAGCGAGAAGGCCAGCGCCAGGCTGTTCTGGACGATGATCACGATTCCGGTGACGACCATCGGCAGGACGATTATCGTGTTGACCAGCGACTGGTCATATTCGTCGCCGCCGCGCACCGTCATGTAGGTCCAGCTGATCGGCAGCGAGACTAGGATCGCGGCAATGATCGCCACGACCAGCCAGAACACGCTCTCGCCGAAATTGGCGACATGGGCCGCGCGGACTGCCTCGCTCGCGTGGAGCGGGTTTTTGGTCGGCTGGGTGATCAGCTGCTCGGCGCCGCCGATCGGCAGATAATGACGAAGGTCGGGCCACAGCTTCAGTGCGATGAACAGGGCGAGCCCGATCGCCACGTAATAAAGTGTGATCTGGAGCAGCAGCTTCGATGCACGCATCTTGTCCCCCCGATGCTTGGTTGATCTTACGTCAGTGAGCCCGCGCCCGGCTCCTCGGCAGTGGCGGCTGGTATGATGGGATCGGCTCGAGCACGCCGAAGCGCTCCTTGTGCGGTGGCCCCGCGAGCGGCGGCCACGGGATTTCCGCGAGCGGCAGCTCGGTATCCGGCACGCGGTCGAGCAGGTCCCTCAGCAGCGTCAGCCGGCCGAGCGGCTGGTCGTTGAAATCGACCAGGGTCCACGGCGCATAGTCGGTATGCGTCGCCGACAGCATCAGCTCGCGCGCCTCGGTGTAATCGTCGTACAGCCCGCGCGCCTTCAAATCGATCGACGACAGCTTCCAGCGCTTGGTCGGGTTATTGAGCCGGTTGAGGAAGCGTTCCTCCTGCACCGTCTGATCGCAGCACAGCCAGTATTTGAACAGCAGGATCCCGTCGTCGGTCAGGTGCCGCTCGAACTGCGGCGTGGCGTTCAAAAAGTCCTGCACCTGCTCCGGCGTGGCGAACCCCATCACCCGCTCGACCCCCGCGCGATTGTACCAGCTGCGGTCGAACAGCACGATCTCGCCCGCGGCCGGCATATGCTCGACATAGCGCTGGAAATACCATTGGGAGCGCTCGCGCTCGCTCGGGCTCGGAAGCGCGACGACGCGGCACTGGCGCGGGTTCAGCAGCCGGGCGAACATGTCGATCGATCCGCCCTTGCCCGCCGTGTCGCGCCCTTCGAACAGGACGACCACGCGCTGGTTGGTCTCGGCAACCCAGCGCGCCATCGCGCTCAGCTCCTTGCCCATCGGCTTCAGGAGCTCGAGATATTCCTCTTCCGTGAGCCTGATCGACCCGCTCATCCGGTCCCCCTGCCGCGACTTCTGACACGCCGCGGCGCAGTTGGGAACTGTCGAACGTCAAGCGCGCCGCCGATTGCAGCTGTCCGCAGCTCCGCCTAGGCTCGTTACCGTCCCGTCACCAAGCGAGG
>DATNFJ010000035.1:0-19225 GCA_035606455.1 Sphingomicrobium sp. | reverse complement strand
AGCATCCGCGTCCAGGGATAGGCATAGTAGCCGGCCGCATAGCCGTTGCTCCAGATGTGCAGGAAATAGCTGGAGCGGTAGCGCGGCGGAACGTCGGCGGTGTCGTACCCGCTGGTTGCCAGCGCCTGCGCCTCGAACTTGTCGACGTCCTGCCGAGGCGCGTCGGCCGGCAGCGAATGCCAGTCCATGTCGAGCCGTGCCGCTTCCAGGGTCTCGCCATTGTCATAGCCCTGGTTGAACGTCCGTGAATTCTTGATCTTGTCGACCAGCGACTGCGGCATTGGCTGGCCGGTCTGGTAATTCACCGCATAGTGGGCGAGCACCTTGGGATCGAGCGCCCAATTCTCGTTGAATTGCGAGGGGAACTCGACGAAGTCGCGCGCCACGTTCGTGCCCGAGAGGGTCGGATAGGTCTGCGCCGCGAACAGGCCATGGAGCGCGTGGCCGAACTCGTGGAACATCGTCGTCACGTCGTCGAAGCTGATCAGCGCCGGTTGGCCGGGCGCGGGCTTGGTGAAGTTCGCTACATTGTAGATGACCGGTTGGGTCCCGCGCAGGTACGACTGGTTGACGAGGTTGCTCATCCACGCGCCGCCCTGCTTGTTGTCGCGTTTCCAATAGTCGAAATACATAAGCCCGAGCGGCTTCCCGTTCGCATCGAACACCTCGAACGTCATCATGTCGGGGTTCCAGGTCGGCAGGTCGTGCCGTTCCTTGAACGTGATTCCGTAAAGCTGGTTCGCGGCATAGAAGACGCCGTCCGTCAGCACCTTGTGGATCTCGAAATAGGGCTTCAGGTCGTCCTGGTTGAGATCGTAGCGTTGCTTGCGGATCTGTTCGGCATAGAAGTTCCAGTCGGCCGCGGTGGGCTGGAAGTTCGCGCCCTGCGACTTGGCCAGCGCGACGATGTCGGACCATTCCTGGCGTTCCTTCGCTGCGGTCGGCGCCGCTAGGCGGTCGAGGAAGGCGACGGCGGTCGCGCGGTTCTTCGCCATCTGGTCGTACAGCGTGTAGTCGGCATAGTCGGGATAGCCGAGCAACGCGGCCTTCTTGGCGCGGAGCTGCGCGATCTCGCTGATGATGTTGCGGGTGTCGTTCGCATCGCCATGTTCAGCGCGGTTGAGGCTTGCGTCCATCAGCTGCTGGCGCGTCGCATGACTCGTGAGGTCCGACAGCGCCGGCTGCTGGGTTGTGTTCTGTAGCGGGAGCACATAGCCGGACAGCTGCCGGTTCTTCGCGTCCTGCTGGGCAGCGGCAAGCTGCTGCGGCGACAGGCCGGCAAGCGCGGCGGGATCATCCACGTGGAGAGCGCCGGCCTTGGCTGCCGCCAGCAGCTTCTGGTTGAAATCGGTCTGAAGCGAGCTCAGCCGCTCGTTCATCGCCTTGAGCTGGGCCTGCTGGGCGGCCGGAAGCTCGGCGCCTGAATGGACGAACTGCTTGTAATAGACGTCGAGGAGCTTCGCCTGCTCCGGGTTGAGATTCAGGCTCGCCTGGTTGTCGTGCAGGGTCTTGAAACGCTGGAACAGCTTCGGGTTGAGATAGATGAAGTCGCTGTGCGCCGCGAGCAAAGGCGCAGTCTTCGTATCAGTCGCCTGCAGCGTGTCGTTGGTGTCGGCGCCATTGACGGCCGAGAAGGCAAGCTCCGCGCGTTCGAGGAGCAGCCCCGAGCGTTCCATTGCCACCACCGTGTTCGCGAAGGTCGGCGGCGCCGGGTTGTTGGCGATCGCCACGACCTCGCGCTTCTGCTGGGCCATCCCGGCGAGCAGCGCGGGCAGATAGTCGCTGTCCTTGATCTTCGAAAAATCGGGCGCCTGGAACGGCAGGCTGCTCGGATGGGCGAACGGATTGGACGCCGGCAGCGTGTCAGAAGCCGGGGCGGCGGTCTTCGCCGGAGCGGCAAGCGCGGGTTGCGCCGCGGTGGTCATGGCTATTGCAGCGGACGCGAGCAGAAGATTGCGGATCATGTCTCTCCCCAACTAAATCAGTCACTTGGGCCGTAAGCGGCGACGCTTTGCGCTCGGCTGAATGGTTCAGCGGGCGGATTCGACCGCTGCGAGCATGGCGCCCCCATAGCGCTCGAGCTTGGTTCGGCCAACGCCGTTGACTTGCGCAAGCTCGGCAAGACTGGTCGGGCGGGCTGCCGCGATTTCGCGAAGGGTGGAGTCGTGGAAGATGACGTAAGCGGGAACGCCCGCCTCCGCGGCGAGCGTCCGGCGGGCTTCGCGCAGCGCGTCGAACAATGGGTCGGCTACCACCATCTCGCGCCGTCGCTGCCGTTTCGTCTTCGGCGGAACGGCGATGACGACGTCCTGCTCTCCCTTGAGGATCGGGCGTGCTCCGGGGCCGAACGACAGGCCGCCGTATGCATCGGTCCGCAGCGCGTCGCGGGCGATCAGCGCCCGCGCAGCCGGCCGCACCAGCGCGATCTCCTCGGGCGAAGCGATGCCGAACACGCTCAGCCGGTGATGACCGAAGCTGCGCACCTTCTCATTGTCGTTGCCGGCAAGAACGTCGGCGAGGTGGGCGACACCGAAACGCATCTCGGTTCGGAAAGCGGCCGACAGCAGCTTGCGCGCGACTTCGGTCGCATCGATCGTCGCGGGCGGGTTCAGGCAATTGTCGCAATTGCCGCAATGCTCGGGCGGATTCTCGCCAAAGTGGCGAAGCAGGATCGCCCGGCGGCAGCCGGGAGTCTCGACAAGGGCCGCGAGCGCGTTCAGCCGCTCGCGCTCCGCGGGCCGGCGCTCCGGCTCGACCTCCTGCTCGATTCGCTGCCGCGCCAGCGCGAAATCCTGGGAGGCCCAGAACAGCCACGCTCCCGCCTGTTCTCCGTCGCGGCCGGCGCGACCGGTCTCCTGGTAATAAGCCTCGATGCTCTTGGGGATCGCGGCATGGGCGACGGTCCGCACGTCGGGCTTGTCGATCCCCATGCCGAAGGCGACGGTCGCGGCGATGACCATCTCTTCGGAATTGACGAACGCCGCCTGGTTGCGCGCGCGCACCTGCGGCTCCAAGCCGGCATGATAGGGAAGCGCCGGGCGGCCGTCGCGAGCGATCTGCTCGGCGATCTTCTCCGCCTTCATCCGGCTCGGCGCATAGACGATCGCGGGTCCCGGTTGCGCCGCCAGAAGTTCGCGCAACTGCTTGCCGGTCTGCTCGCGGTGGCGGACATGATAGCGGATGTTGGGCCGGTCGAAGCCGGCGATCACCAGCCCGTCGTCGGGAATGCCGAGCTGGGCGAGGATGTCGGATCGCGTCCGCCGGTCGGCGGTCGCGGTCAGCGCCAGCCGCGGTACTTCGGAATGATCGTCGAGCAGCGGCTTGAGCTTGCGGTAGTCGGGGCGGAAGTCGTGGCCCCATTCGCTGACGCAATGCGCCTCGTCGATCGCGATCAGCGCCAGGTCGACGCGGTCGACCAGCCGGCGGAACCCGTCCAGCGTCGCACGTTCCGGCGCAACGTAGAGAAGGTCGAGGTCGCCGCTCCGGAAGCGTTCGATCGTGCGGTCCCTTTCGCTGTCGGCGGAGGTCAGCGAGGCCGCACGGATGCCGATCGCTTCGGCGCCGCGGATCTGATCGTGCATCAACGCGATCAGGGGGGAGATGACGAGCGCCGTCCCCGGCCTGACCAGCGCGGGGAGCTGGTAGCACAGCGACTTGCCCGCGCCGGTCGGCATGACCGCCAGTGTGCGTTCGCCAGCGAGTACTCGAGCGATCACCTGTTCCTGAACGCCGCGGAAATGGTCGAAGCCGAACGTTTGTTTGAGGATCGTGTAAGGGTCGGTCATCTACTCAACATCTTCATGGACCGAGCGGGTCGTGACTAGCCTTTGCGGCGACGCAGCGAAAGCTATTCCGCGGCTTCGGCGGTCTCTTCTTCCAGCCGCTCGGCGGCCTGCCGGTACCAGAGATCGGCATAGAGTCCGCCATTCTCGAGCAGCTCGTTGTGCGTTCCGCGTTCCGCCACCCGGCCGTTGTCGAGAACCACGATCTGGTCGGCATTGACGATGGTCGACAGGCGGTGCGCGATCATGATCGTGGTCCGACTCTTCGAGACCCGGTCGAGTGTGTTCTGGATCTCCTCCTCGGTGCGGCTGTCGAGCGCGCTGGTCGCCTCGTCGAGCACCAGGATCGGCGGGTCCTTGAGAAGGGTTCGGGCAATGGCCACACGCTGCTTCTCGCCGCCGGAGAGTTTCAGGCCCCGCTCACCGACCATGGACTCATAGCCTTCGGGGAGCACTGCGATAAAACGGTCGATTGCCGCGCCGCGCGCCGCGGCCTCGATCTGCTGCTGGTCGGAATGCTCGCGGCCGTAGCCGATGTTGTAGCCAATCGTATCGTTGAACAGCACCGTGTCCTGGGGGACGATTCCGATCGACGCCCGAAGGCTTTTCTGCGTGACGCACTCGATATCCTGGCCGTCGATCAGGATGCGCCCCGAGGTCGGGTCGTAAAAGCGGTAGAGGAGGCGGGCGATGGTCGACTTGCCAGCGCCTGAGGGACCGACGATCGCGCAGCTCGTCCCGGCGGGAATGTCGAGGTCGAGCCCTTTCAGGATCTCGCGCGCCGGCTCGTAGCCGAAATGCACATTTTCGAACCGAACATTGCCGCGCGTGACCTGCAGTGGCTTCGCGTCAGGAGCGTCCGTGACCTCGGCGGGCGTATCGACGAGGTTCCACATCGCCTCCATGTCGATCAGCCCCTGGCGGATCGTCCGGTAGACCCAGCCGAGCATGTCGAGCGGACGGAACAGGCCGAGCAGCATGGTATTGATGAACACGACGTCGCCCGGCGTGTAGCGGCCCACGCTCCAACCCCAGACCGTGTAGATCATCGCGCCGGCCATCATCAGGTTGGTGATCAGCGCCTGGCCGATATTCAGCCAGGCGAGCGAAACTTCGTTGCGTACCGTTGCCCGCGCGAAGGCGGCGATGGCCTCGTCGTAGCGCCTAGTCTCGCGCTCCTCGGCGTTGAAATATTTGACCGTCTCATAGTTCAGCAGCGAGTCCACGGCGCGGCCGATCGCCTTGTTGTCGACGTCGTTCAATTGCCGCTGGAGCTCCGCGCGCCACTCGGTCACCCGCCGCGTGAACGCGATGTAGATCGCCATCATCATCAGGGTCGCGACCACCAGGCCAGGCCCGAACTTGACGAAGAAGATGACGCAGGCGGCGGTCAGCTCGATCAGAGTCGGGCCGATGTTGAACAGAAGGAAGTAGAGCATCATGTCGATGCTCTTCGTCCCGCGCTCGACGATCTTGGTCAGTGATCCCGTGCGCCGCTCGAGGTGGAACCGCAGCGAAAGGTCGTGGACGTGCCTGAACACGGTCCCGGCGAGACGCCGCGCCGCGTCCTGCCCGACCTTCTCGAACAGCGCGTTGCGTAGATTATCGGAAAGCACGCCGGCGAAGCGCGCGGCCGCGTAAGCGCCGACCAGTTCCGCGACGATGACGAACGGCGCCTGATGGTTCGACATGCGGTCGATCACCGCCTTGTATGCGAAGGGCATCAGCAGCACCGCGGCTTTGCCGGCGAGCACGAGGGCCATGGCAGCGATGACTCGAAGCTTCAGCTCCAGGGCGCCTTTCGGCCACAGCATCGGCAGGAATCGCCACAGCGCCGCGAAGCCGGCGTTCCGCTTTGTCCTCTGCTTCTGTACGCCCGCTGCTGCCATTCGCGCCTAGGTAGGATTGCGGATCGCGGACAGCAAACGCGCCTGCGAAAAGGCGAGCGGAACCGGCAGGAAATCGAGCGGTTAAAACAGCATCTTAGGGGATGCTACATGGGTCCGGCTTATTTCATTATCGCAATTCTGGGCTGCGCCGACGGGGGAAGCGCGTGCACGCCGGTCGCGACGCTTCAGACCCATTATGCCACCGAGGCCCAATGCACCGCAGCCGAAGGCGCCGCGCTGATCGACAACAGCAATTTCGATTTTCCTACGCTGGTGGCGCGCTGCCGTCCGGGTGAGGTCAAGTCGGCTGAGGAGCGGAAGCCGAGCGCGGAGAAGCGCCGCCGCGGGTGAAGGCCGCGATGAACACGGGAACTGCGCTGCATCGCGGCGGTTGCAGAGGGGAACGACGATGAAAAAGCAATCAGCATCCAGGCATTCGACTGCGAAGGTGCCGCGCGGGCGGCGAGCGGCGAACGCAGATGCGGACGAGATGAACCAGGCCACCGGCGACCAGTTCGAACGCGAAGGCATGGGGATCGCGCCAAAGGAGTAAGGCGATGCAGGACGAGTCCGACGTCATGGAACCGATGGTCCACCAGGACCAGGAGCCGGGGCACGAAAGCAGGCTCGAGCCCAAGCCGGACTGGGAACCGCGATACAAGGGATCGGACCGCCTCAAGGGCAAGGTTGCGCTGATCACCGGCGCCGACAGCGGCATCGGCCGCGCCGTCGCTGCGCTTTTCGCCCGCGAGGGCGCGGACATCGCGATCGTCTACCTGTGCGAGCATGACGACGCCCACAAGACAAAGCAGATCGTCGAGCAGGAGGGCCGCCGGGCGATCGCCATCGCCGGGGATATCGGCGACAAAAAGTTCTGCGAACAGGCAGTCAAGCAGACCGTCGACCAGCTCGGCAGGCTCGACATCCTCGTCAACAATGCCGGCGAGCAGCACCCGGACAAGAAGGTGACCGAGGTCGACGAGCACCAGCTGCGCCGCACCTTCCAGACCAACATCTTCGGCATGTTCTTCATGACCCAGGCGGCCCGACCGCACCTCGGGAAGGGGGCGGCAATCGTGAATTGCACGTCGGAAACCGCGTACAAGGGCTCGCCCGACCTGCTCGATTACAGTTCGACCAAGGGCGCCATCGTCGGATTCACGCGCGCGCTCGCCAAGAATCTTGTGAAGGATGGCATCCGCGTGAACGGCGTCGCGCCGGGGCCAATCTGGACTCCGCTGAACCCGTCGGGCGGCCAGCCCAAGGAGGACCTTCCGAAGTTTGGCAAGGACACGCCGATGGGCCGCCCGGGCCAGCCGAACGAGGTGGCTCCGAGCTTCCTTTTCCTCGCCTGCGACGACGCGAGCTACATGACGGGACAGGTGCTTCACCCGGACGGCGGAAGCACGACGTCCAGCTGAGCCGATCTACACAGATGTTATGGTGGAATTTGCTACATTGCGGTGCGATGCGCGCTAATTCCGACGTTCGATCGGGGAATGTACACTGAGAAATAAGGATTTTTTTGAATTGGCACGCTCTCTGCATTGATATTGGCAGCGGGGCCGAAGGGGCTTCGCCGAAAAATGCAAAAGGGTTTGACATGTTCAACGCACTCTCCTCCGCCCGCCAGACCGCCACCGTCTTCGCCGGCGCCTTCATCACCGCGCTTCTGCTGGTTTCGGCCGCGACCTCGCTCCCGATCGCCTGACGCGCCGCGCAAAATCTTAAGGATAATCAGATGAACGGACGTTTCCTGATCAACCGCAGCGACGGCAAGATCATGGGGGTCGCGGCAGGTCTCGCCGATTATACCGGCATCGATCCCACCATCATTCGCCTCGGTTTCATCGCAATGACATTGCTGACCGGCCCGGTAATGATCCTCTTCTACGTGCTCGCAGGGCTGCTGGCGCCCGCCGCCTAGGCGCCAGCGCCCTTTCGCGCCGGCGAGCCGACGCCCATGATGCCGGCATGGTTCAACCCGACCCACATAATCTCCAGCGTTTCGTCGATGCTCAGAAGGGGGTGATCGACCGGGCTCTGTCCGAGCTTCAAGCCGGGTCGAAGCAGAGTCACTGGATGTGGTTCGTATTTCCCCAGCTGGACGGTCTGGGCAGAAGCGCGACAGCGAAATTCTACGCCATACGGTCGGTCGACGAGGCGCGCGCCTATCTCAAACACCCGATTCTCGGTCCGCGCCTTCGTGAATGCGTCGCCGCACTGCAATGGTGGGCGGGTGAACGTTCCGCCGAAGAAATCTTCGGCTCTGTCGATTTGATGAAGCTCAAGTCCAGCCTCACCCTATTCGACCGGATAGAGCCAGAATCCATTTTTCAAACGGCACTGCTGAACTTCTTCCGCGGGGACAGGGACGAACACAGTCTCGCACTATTGCTTCGCCAGCGGTAAGGGACCGCTGAACAAAGGAGACTCGCCATGCGTAAGCTTCTCTTCGCCGCCGTTGCTGTCAGCCTGATTGCCTCGCCCGCGCTCGCCGCCCTGAAGATCGGCGACAAGGCGCCGGACTTCTCCACCACCGGCGCGGTCGGCGGCAAGGATTTCAAGATCCACCTCGCCGACATGCTCAAGAAGGGCCCGGTCGTGCTCTACTTCTTCCCCAAGGCATTCACCAGCGGCTGCACTGCCGAGGCGCATGCGTTCAGCACCGCGATCGGGCAGTTCAAGAAGGAAGGCGCGCAAGTCATCGGCATGTCCGGCGACAATCTCGCCACGCTGCACGATTTCTCGACCAAGGAATGCCGCAGCGCCTTCCCGGTCGCGACCGCCACGCCGGAGATCCAGAAGGAATATGACGTCGCCTGGGCGAAATATCCGGGCTGGACGACCCGCACATCCTACGTGATCGACAAGAGCGGCAAGATCGTGATGGTCCATGACGATCTGGATTTCAGCCAGCACGTGGCCAAGACGCTCGCGGCGGTAACTGCGCTCAAACATTAAGTTCACGCAGCTTCCATGCGCCGGACAGGCTCGCGCACTACACGTCCGCGGTCCCGTCAGGGGCGGAAGAACAAGGGGAAAGCGTATGAAAACCAGCACGACCTTGATCCTCGGCGCGGCGCTCCTAGCCCTTGCCGGGTGCAAGAAGAATTACACCGAGAACAACGCGGCGGCGAACATCGAGGCCAACGCCGAGAACAGCGCTGAGAATGTCACCGCAGCATCGAACAACGAAGCTGCGAACATCATGAACAGCGCCAAGAACGAGGCTGCGGCCGTCAAGAACGAAGGCGAGAACAAGGCCGCCGCGATCAAGAATGCGGCCGAGAACAAGGCTGCCGCGATCAACAACGCCGCCGAGAACAAGACATCGAACACGACCGACAAGAAGTCGAAATAGCGGCTTTTGGAACCCGTTGAAGGAGGGGCGCCGGTACACTCCGGCGCCCTTCGTATGTGAGGGACGACCGTAAGCGGCGGGCGGAGAAGGGCGATTCCGGCAATCGGCAAGCCATCTCGCCCAAGACATGGAACGATTCTGCCGTCCCGTTCGCTGTGGCGGCGGTCGACCAACTGGAGGGAACCCAAGATGAAGACCAGGATTACCCTGACCGCCGCGGCGCTTGCCACTCTGACCGCTTGCGGCAGCAACAACAACGCCAACAATGTCGCGGCGACCAATGCGGCAACCAACGCGGCCACCAATCTCAACGCCGCGACGATGAATGCGACGACGATGAACGCGACCGACATGAACGCGACGACCAACAGCGGGACGACCGACGTCAACGCGACCGGCAACGCGACAACGAACTACTAATCCGGCAAGAGCACGTGCCGGATCGGGGCGCCTGTGCCTGCAGGCGCCCTTTCCGCGCGGGTTGCCGCTCAGGTCAGGACCGCGGGCTCAGCGCGGCGGTGCGTGCGCGGGCAGCTTCGCGACGAGCCGGTTGCGGTTCCATAGCTCGCACGCGACTGGCAGCTTCATGCCGCGCGCTTTGGCCAAAGCGTCGGAGTCGTCCTCCGCGTGAATTTCGTGCGACGTGCTGAAACCGCCGCGATCGTTGACACAATAAAGCCGGTACTCGGCCATCACGCTGTACCCCCGTGGCCGGCATCCTTAGGACAATTGCGGGGGTGAAATAAAATAACCCAGGTTAACAGCCGCAGGGTCCCTAAAGATCAGTTGCGCGACCCGCGCTGCAGGTCCCTGGCGATGCCGTTCGCGATGGCCGAGCGCTGCGCACCGGTGCTGAGATCGCGGTGGGCATCGTAGAACCCCGAGAGCAGGTCGAAATCCCATTTGGTCATCGTCACCGGCGCTTCGCCGCCGATCGGAACGTCGAGCACGTGGAGGATGGTCGGCGCGCCCGAATTGGCGAGCTTCGCCGGGTCTGCGCCGGTCAGCGCCCGAACCGCCGTGTAATCGGCGAGCTGGGTGGTCGTCAGCCCGACCAGCGCCTGGCGCTCGACCACCACGACCGAGGCGTCGAACTGCGGGTGCACCGGTACGGTGATCCGCGACGAGGGATCGATCGTCCGGTTCACCACCTTGCCCTGCGTGGTATCCTCCATGAGGTCGGTGCCGTCGGCGGTCATCATCGGACCCGCGACCTGCCACGCGGCCGCGTGCCCGGGCGCCCGCTCCATCTCGTGGAACTGGTGGTCGGAGACGCCATATTCGTTGGAACGATGGCGCTCCAGCTCCTCGAGGAACGCCTTCTTGTCGGAGGTCACGAGGAGCAGGACGTTGGGCGCGCAATGCTCCCCGCCGACGACGATCCCGACGCTCTTCGCGACCAGCCGGATGCGCCCTTCGATCGCCCCGGCCTGGGGCTCCGGGATGCCGAACACGGCCGGGCAGACCTCATGCTCGAACCGACTCATCTGACCGTTGGAATCGACCGGAGTCAGCGCCCGGACGAAATCCTGGACCGCCTTCTTCGTATCCTTCTGGCCGGTGATGACGATCGCCTGGTCGCCGGCGGGGGCGGGCTGCGGGGCGGCCGGAGAAGCGGCCGCCATGAGCGCGGCGGCGAACGCGAATGGAATCAACATCGAACACCTCTTTAACGGACGCGTTTGACCATAAAGCGCGGCCCGCCGGAAAAGCTTTTCGACAAATGCCTACCGCTGGCACACCTCCGGATGCCCGCTGGTCGACTTCAGCCGGGTGGCGCTGTCGGGATCGGTGTTGATCACCACTTCGTCGTCGCAGCGACGCAGCTGGAATCGCACCTTGCGGCTTCGGAAATCGAGCGAGATTCGCCGGAAGGTCTGCAAGATGTCGGTGCCGAGCAGGAGCGCCGGCTCATGGTCGAGGCCGAACATTGCGAAGGGCGGCACGTCGGCGAAGGCCATCGGCACGTCCTGAAGCGTCACCGGTCCGAGCTGGAGCTCGCCGATCCGCGCGACCTGGAGCTTGGCCACGGCGCCGGTGACTCCGATCACCGGCAGGGTCAGGAACTTGTCGCGGTTGCCCCGGATCAGCTGGTGGAGAAGCGCGAGGTTGCCGATCGTGACCTCGGACCCGGTGTCGATGATCGCATCGAGATCGAAGCCCGCGGCCTTGATGTGCGTCAGGATCAGCTGACCGCGCTGGCGCCGGGCGATGATGACGATCTCGCCCGGCTCGCGCACCTCGGGGATGCGCGCGTCCTCGACCTTGATCAGATGCTTTTCGAAATCGAGCATTAGCCGCTGCTCGACCAGCGCGTCGATCCCGATCATCCCGTCGCCGCCAAGGTCCACTTCGCGCAGCGCGGGAAGCTCGAGGTTCTGGATCGTGCTCGAGCCCACGGTCAGCGCATCGACCTTCACCCGGTCGACCAGGTTGCGGCCGGTCATGCCGTTGAGGACCACGGGCGTTCCAAGGGGCAGCTGCAGGTCGCGGGCGATGTGGATCCCGATGACCGACGTGTCGGCGCCGCTGTCGACGATGAACTTGTACGGCCCGCGCCCATTCACCCGGACGTCGACGCTGAGCCGGGTTTCGGTCTCGTGCGCCTTCACGTCCTTGCCGCCGATCGCGAGCGTCGGGTCGAAGTTCGCGGGCGGCAGCGTCGGCACGTTCGGCGGTACGGGCGGCGCCGGCCGCGGCTTGCCGATCTTCGGCGGCTCGCCCGCCGCCGAATCCGCCGCCGAGGCACCGCTCGCGACGCCGGAAAGCAGCAGCGCGAACGCCAGGAGCAGGGTGCAACGGGGCTTCAACAATCACTCCTCCGCTCGAGCGGACAGGCAGGCGCGTTATCGGCGAAGGACGCGGTCACCGCCATTCACTATAGACGCACGGCCGCCCTGAACGACGGGAGAATGGACGCTTCGGCCAATTGCGAAATGTCGTGTGGGCGGAAGAGCGCGGCACCTACTTCTTGGGCGGGGTCGCCGCCGGCGGCGGGCCGCCGAGACTGTTGATCAGGTCGACCTTGGCCTGGAGCCCCTTGGCGCAGCTGTTCATCAGGCCGCCGGCATTGGCGTCGGTGATGCCCTTGGCCTGCTCGTCGAACAGCGCCTTTAGCTGGGCCGCCGTCGCGCCCGGCGCGATCCGCCCGAGGTAGAAGAAATAGCTCGCCTCCGCGACCTTCTGCGCGTTCGCGTCCTGGTTCTGTTTGGCATAAGCGCTGCTGAGAAGCACGCAGCGGGCGTCGGTCGCGGTCTGGGCCGAGGCAGCCGCGCCGCTCGCGAGGAGCGCGGCGCCGAGGGCGATTCGAAGGGACTTCATTACCGTTTCTCCGTCAAATTTGTGGGGCTGGTGAGGCGGGGGATCGCGTCCTGCCCGCCGCCTCGGGTGCGTGAAATCATAAGCCAGCCGCGCGGCCCTGCCCAGTGGGTTTGAAGAGGTGCGCAGCGTTCCTGTCAGCCACGGTTCGGGCCGGTCCAAAAGCCGGTCGGCGGCGCGCGAAGTGGACGAGCTGGACGGTTTTGCGCGAATCCGCCGCGGACGTGACTTTCGTGACCTTCGCGAGAGGAATCGAGGGTGACAGGCCGGGCGCGGGTGTGACTTTCGGCCGCAGCCATGTGACCTTTGTTCGCGACCGCCGCGTCCCAGGCGCGGGCGAAGTCGGAATGCCCCGGCCGGTCGCGGAGGCGATAGGCGCTTTCGCGGCTCATCCCCGCGGCGGCCGCCGCGCGCGTGACGCTGCGGGTCTTGTTCAGGGCAATGATGAACTTGACCTGCCGGTCGGTGGTCCAGCCGTCCCTTCGACATCGCTCAGGACAGGCGCTTCGGATGCGGCGGGAGGGCGCGGGGCTCGAGGAGCGGGGCGGAGCGGAGTCGTGGGTGCGCATCTGCCAGCGTGGAGCAGATGAAATCCTATTAGGAAAGGGATTGGCGGACTATCTGGAGCGGCGCTGCACGAGAGCGGGATTTGAATGTGCGTTTCCCGTTCGTCGCTAATGCGCGACTTGGGTGATCAGGCGCAGGGCATATGCCGCCGCTATGACGGCAACCGCCATCCAATCCCAGCGACGCGAGCGGCCGACCAGCGCCACAGCCAACCCAACGCAGACCGCTGTTCGGTGGATGAGGACAACCCGTGGCGGCCAGCCTCCGGTGAGACCCGATGCATCGAGCACCCAGTTCACCGCTTGGTAGCCAAGAAAGAAGATCAGGAAGGCTGTGCGCTGTTCGGCATAAAGAGCCTTCATGTCCGCATGTTCGCCCGACGTGATGCTCGGCAATGCTGCTGCGCACGCGAGAAAGAGGAAGATAGGGGCGACCATCGAGAGGAGGAAATCGCCGGTCGTCCAGCCGCTGACGTCGGCCATGATCGCGCGGATGCCCCACCAGAAGTTCACGACTGCGACCAGGATCAGCATCGCCCACACGAGCGGCAGGGCATCCCATGATACGTGGCGGCGGTCGCGGACTAGCCGATAGAAATTCAGCAGGAGCTCCGTGAGGCCGAGCCCGGCGACGATCGAGATCAGTGTCAGGTCCATCGCTCTCCCCCGACGCGCGTCTAATCGGCGGGCACGTAAAGCTCGCCGCCCTCGTCGTGGAAGCGCTTGCTCATTTGGGCCATGCCGGCATCACCGGACCCGTTCCCAGGACACCGTCCAGTCGCGCACGCCGGCAGGCCAGGGCGGCGCCGGGTGAAGCTCCAGGCGGTCGCCCGAGAGCTTGAAGAAGCGCTTGCGGTCGGTTCCGATGCGGTTGGGCGACAGGTCGAGCTCCACGTGATGGACGACGACGCCCGCTGCCTCGTCGAGCGTGTAGGTGCCGCAATAGGCGACCATGTTGGCGAAGATCGCGCTGGCCTCGGCCGGGGTCGGATGGGCGCCATCGGCCCAGCGCGGCCGCTCGCTGCTGCCGATCATCGTGCAGACCTGCCCGGTTGGGGTGTAGGTGATGTAGCCGCGCGGGTTGGGGCCGAGGTCGGGATCGGGCCGCTTGCTGCCGTCCGCCATGGTTTGAGTCGCCGAGACCAGGCGCCAGGTGCCTACGATCCCGGCAGTCGCATGGTGGGCGGCGGCGGCAAGGAGTAGCGCGGCGATCACTGGGCTCGCTCCGCCGCCGGCACATAAATCTCGCCGCCTTCCTCGTGGAAGCGCTTGCTCATTTGGGCCATGCCGGCTTCGGCGTCTGCCGACACACCCCTCACCCTCCCAGCCTGCGGCTGGGCCCCTCCCTCTCCCGCTGAGGGGAGAGGGGCTGCGTTGGCGCTTTGCTCCTGGAGGCGCGCGAACTCGCGGACCTCCTGCGTGATCTTCATGCTGCAGAACTTGGGACCGCACATCGAGCAGAAGTGGGCGGTCTTGGCGCCTTCGGCGGGGAGGGTCTGGTCGTGGAAGGCCTCGGCCGTGTCGGGGTCGAGGCTGAGGTTGAACTGGTCGCGCCAGCGGAACTCGAACCTCGCGCGGCTGAGCGCGTCGTCGTGGAGGCGGGCGGCGGGGTGGCCCTTGGCGAGGTCGGCGGCGTGGGCGGCGAGCTTGTAGGTGACGACTCCGACCTTGACGTCGTCGCGGTCGGGGAGGCCGAGATGCTCCTTGGGCGTGACGTAGCAGAGCATCGCGGTGCCGAACCAGCCGATCATCGCGGCGCCGATGCCGCTGGTGATATGGTCGTAGCCGGGCGCGATGTCGGTCACGAGCGGGCCCAATGTGTAGAAGGGCGCCTCGCCGCAGCTTTCGAGCTGCTTGTCCATATTCTCCTTGATCTTGTGCATCGGCACGTGGCCGGGGCCCTCGATCATCACCTGGCAGTCGTGCGCCCACGCCTTCTTCGTCAGCTCGCCGAGGGTGTAGAGCTCGGCGAATTGCGCTTCGTCATTGGCGTCGGCGGTCGATCCGGGGCGGAGGCCGTCGCCCAATGAGAAGGCGACGTCGTAAGCCTTCATGATCTCGCAGATCTCGTCGAAGCGCTCGTAGAGGAAGCTCTCCTTGTGGTGGGAGAGGCACCATTTGGCCATGATCGAGCCGCCGCGGCTGACGATTCCGGTGACTCGCTTCGCCGTCAGCGGGACGTAGGGGAGGCGGACCCCGGCGTGGATGGTGAAATAGTCGACGCCCTGCTCGGCCTGCTCGATCAACGTGTCGCGGAAGATCTCCCAGCTGAGGTCCTCGGCGACGCCGCCGACCTTCTCGAGCGCCTGGTAGATGGGGACGGTTCCGATCGGCACGGGACTGTTGCGGACGATCCATTCGCGCGTGTCGTGGATGTTGCGGCCGGTCGAAAGGTCCATGACCGTGTCCGCGCCCCAGCGGATCGCCCACACCATCTTATCGACTTCGGCGGCGACGTCGGAGGCGACGGCGCTGTTGCCGATGTTGGCGTTGATCTTGACGAGGAAGTTGCGGCCGATCGCCATCGGCTCGGTCTCGGGGTGGTTGATGTTCGAGGGGATGATCGCGCGGCCTCTTGCCACTTCATCCCGCACGAATTCGGGCGTGATGAAATCGGGGATCGAGGCGCCGAAGGATTCGCCGTCGCGGAGGGCGTTCAGAGCGGCTTCGCGGCCCAGATTCTCGCGGGTGGCGACATAGTCCATCTCCGGCGTGACGATTCCGCGCCGGGCGTAGTGCATCTGGGTGACATTCGCGCCCGGCTTGGCGCGGAGCACGCGCTTGCGGACATTGGGGAAGGGCGAGACGCCGCCCGACCGGTCGGGACCGAGCTGGCCATTGTCCTCGGGCCGGACCTCGCGCTGGGCGATCTCCTCGACGTCGCCGCGGCCGCGAATCCATCTCGACCGGAGCTCGGGGAGTCCGGCCATAATGTCGATCCGCTGCTGCGGATCGGTGTACGGGCCGCTGGTGTCGTAGAGGATCACCGGCGGCTCGCCGGACGAGGGCTCGAGGTCGACCGCGCGCATGGCGACGCCGCTGACATGGATTTTTCGGCTGCCGCGGATCGGGCCGGTGGTCACTTTGAGTTCGGTTCTGGCAGGCGCGTCGCCCATTGGACTCTCCTTCTCCCTACGCCGGTGTCATCCGGATCAGGTTCAGCGGGTCGCGGCCGAATTGCCGCCTCTCAGCCATTGTGTTCGCCCGCCTTCGAAACATCTCGGCGGGAATGGCTCCCCGGGGAAGAGTCGCTGGTAAAGAAAAGCCCGGCGGCTGGCCAGCCGCCGGGCTCCTCGAGCGTCGCGGAAAAAGCGGCGTCTAGCGCTGCTGCGCCGCCGCCTCGCGGGCCGCCTCGACCTCCGCCGGCGTGATCACGCCGTCGTGATTGGCGTCGACCTTGTCGAAATTCGCCAGCGGCCGCGCCTCGAACTCCGCGGCGCTGATCTTGCCATCCTTGTTGGTGTCGACCTCGGCGATCGCCTGCTGTGCAGTCCGGTTGAGCTGGAGCGGCCGGGCCGCGGCGAGGAACTCGGCCTTGCTCAGCTGGCCGTCATGGTTGGTGTCGAGCTTTGCGAACTCGGCTTCGAGCTGCTTCTGTTCGTCGGCGCGGGCGGCCTGCAGCTCCTTCTGCTGGGCGGCGGCGACTTCGCTCGAGTCGAGGACTCCATCGTGATTGGTGTCCATGGCGGCGAACCGCGCCTGGTACTCGGCGAGATACTGGGCACGCGAGACCTGCTGCGGGGGCGCAGCGGCCGGGGCGGAGGCCGGCGGAGCGGCGCGCTTGGGCGGCGCAGCGGCGATCGCGGGTGCGGCGGCCGCCGCCAGCAAGGCGGTCATCGTCAGGAAACGTGTCGGCACTTCAAATCTCCCCCAAATCTTTCTGGAGCAATGAAAAAACGGGCCGCCAATACAGCTTGGCGCGATCGGCGTCGATGGCCCCAGTGTCGCTTCAGGAAGCTTGCCGGCGCATGAATTTTTTGCGCCGGCCAAGGTTCAAGCGCCGGAACTTGCAGCGTAAAGGCGCCGGATGCGGCCGACGATCGACGAAGGGATAGCGAAGGCGCAGCACGGGCGGGTGAAGGTGACGCCTGCCAGGGCGATCGAAATGGCCGGCCAGCTCTATTCGAAGGGGGAGTTCGCGGCTGCCGAGCGGGTCTGCCGGCAGCTGATCGCGGCACGGCCGGACAGTTCGGACGCGCACAACATCCTCGGCGTGGCGCTCGCGGCGCTGGGCCGGCCCGGCGAAGCGAACGAAGCGCTTCGGCGGGCGATCGAGATCAACCCCGGCGCGGCGAGCTATCGCGCGAACCTCAGCGACGTGCTTCGCCGCGCGGGGCGGCTCGACGACGCGGCGAGCGCGGCGCAGCAAGCGATCGAACTGCAACCGGACAATGTCCACGCGCTCAACAATCTCGGAATCGTCCAGTACGAACGCAAGCAGTTCGAAGAAGCGGTCGCGTGCTATCGGCGGGCGCTCGAGCTCAAACCCGGAATGGCCGAAGCGCTCAACAATCTCGGCAATGCACTGCGCGCCACCGGCGATTCTGAAGGGGCGATGGAGGCATACCGGCAGGCGCTGACCCAGCGCTCGATCTATCCGGAGGCGCACAACAATCTCGGTGCCTTGCTCCAGCAGGACGGCAAGTTCGAGGACGCCGAGGGCGAGCTTCGAACGGCCATCGCCCAGAACCCGCGCTACATCGAGGCGCACAACAATCTCGCGCAGCTTCTGTCGTCGCGGAAGCGCGACGTCGAAGCGCTGGCGGTGCTCGGCGAGGCGCTGAAGCTCGGGCCCGACCTGCAGACGCTGGTGCTGACGGCGAAGGTCCAGCTCGGTCGCGGCAATCTCGAAGCGGCCGAGCAGGCGGCGCGGCTCGCGCTCGAGATCGATGAGGAAAGCGCCGACGCGCTGACCGTGCTCGGCCAGCTGCTGCACGACAAGGACCGCTACGAGGAAGCGCTGGCAGTCCTCGGCCAAGCGCTCAAGGCGGCGCCGGATCATGCCGAAGCGCTGAACTTCAGCGGAGTGGCGCTGAAGTCGGTCGGCCGGCTCGACGAGGCGCGAGCGCATATCGTGAAAGCGCTCGAGCTCAATCCCGCGATGTACGGCGCTTATGCCAATCTGGGCGACCTGGTCGATTTTTCGCACGGTGCGGGAGCGGCGCTGTTCGATCGGATGCAAAAGATTTTCGAGGAAGCGCCGGAGCCGGAAACGGACGAGCTGCTCGCGTTGCATTTCGCTTTTGCCAAGGCGCTGGACGACCGCGGCGAGCACGCACAGGCGCTCGACCATTATGTCGCCGGCGGCCGGACCAAGCGCGCCGAGCTAGGATATAATGAAGCCGACACGAACGGGTTCTTCGATACGATCCGCGCGGCGTTTCCGAAACGCCTGTTCGAGAAGCGCAGCTATGCCGGGCTCGACGACGAGCGGCCGGTGTTCATCGTCGGAATGCCGAGGTCGGGATCGACCCTGGTCGAGCAAATCCTTTCGAGTCACCCCGATGTCCACGGCGCTGGCGAAGTGAAGCATCTGAGCCGGGTGCTCGGCCAGCTGCGCGACTGTTTCCCGTCGCTGCCCAAATATCCGGCCATCGTCGAGACGATCGAGCCGGCGCAGCTCGACGAGCTGGCGAATGGCTATCTGCAGGCTCTCGCCGCGGGTGCGGGCGATGCCCGGCGAATAAGCGACAAGCTGCTGACCAACTTCTTCTTCCTCGGCCTGATCAACCTGCTGTTCCCGAGGGCGAAGGTGATCCACACGCTGCGCGACCCGGTCGACACCTGCCTTTCGACCTTCACCAAGCTGTTCAAGGACGACATGCCGCACAGCTACGACCTTGCCGAGCTCGGCCGTTACTATCGCAAGTACCGCGAGCTGATGGACCATTGGGAGGCGGTGCTTCCGGATGGGTTCATGACCAGTGTCCGTTATGAGGACGTGGTCGCCGACGCCGAAAAGGAAGCAAGGCGGCTGGTCGAATTCCTCGGGCTGGAGTGGGACAACCGATGCGTCGAGTTTCACAAGTCGGAGCGGCCGGTGAAGACCGCGAGCCTCGCCCAGGTGCGAAAGCCGATCTACCGAACCTCGCTCCAGCGGTGGCGGAAATATGGTGCCGGGCTGCAGCCGCTGATCGACGCGCTCGGGGACCACGCCTGACCATGGCGCTCGCGCGCCCTAGCCATTAAGTCCGCGGACGAATCTTTCAGCGGGGACGACATTCAAAGCTTGCGCGCACTCACGCATCTCGACCGGCTCGAGGCCGAAAGCATCCATATCATGCGCGAGACGGTCGCCGAGGCCGA
>DATNFJ010000034.1:0-14938 GCA_035606455.1 Sphingomicrobium sp. | reverse complement strand
ACCGGATACTGGAAGCCGAGAAACAGCCCGGCGGCGGCGCGCTCGTGCGGCTCCATCGCGAGCAGGTCGCGGCCGTCGAAGCTGACGCCGCCCTCGCTCACCTCATAACCGGGTCGCCCCGCCAGTACGTAGGCGAGCGTCGACTTGCCCGAGCCGTTGGGGCCCATGATCGCGTGCACTTCGCCCGCGGGCACGCGCAGCGACACGCCGTTCAGGATCGGTTTGTCCGCGACGGTCGCGTGGAGGCTGGTGATCTCAAGCATCATCAATTCCGAAACCTTCACTCCACGCGTCACGATCAATCTCATATTTTGAGATTTCAAACCCCGCCGGATGGTCGCAAAATCCCGGCATATTGATCTTCCGTTCGATCGCAGCCTGCGCAGATGCGTCAGACGAATAGACTCCAACGAGCTTCGCATCGTCGCCGTATTGATTGTCATGTCTGACGTGCCAGAGGAGGTGCACGAAGGTCATCCCACGCTCCCCTCGAGGCTGATCCCCAGCAGCTTTTGCGCCTCGACCGCGAACTCCATCGGGAGCTGCTTCAGCACTTCGCGGGCGAAGCCGTTAACGATCAGCGCGACCGCGCTTTCCGCATCGAGACCGCGGCTCATTGCGTAGAACAGCTGGTCCTCGCTGATCTTCGATGTCGTCGCTTCATGCTCGATCTGCGCGGTCGGGTTCTTGACCTCGATGTAGGGCACGGTGTGTGCGCCGCAGTCGCTGCCGAGCAGAAGCGAATCGCACTGGGTGAAGTTGCGCACATTCTCGGCGCGCGGGAGCACGCGCACCAGTCCGCGATAGGTGTTGTTCGACCGGCCCGCGCTGATGCCTTTCGACACGATCGTCGAGCGCGTGTTGGCGCCGATGTGGATCATCTTGGTGCCGGTATCCGCCTGCTGGCGGTTGTTGGTCAGTGCGACCGAATAGAATTCGCCGACGCTCCCATCGCCCTTGAGGATGCAGCTCGGATATTTCCAGGTGATCGCGCTTCCGGTCTCGACCTGGGTCCAGCTGACCTTCGACCGGTCGCCCGAGCAGAGCGCGCGCTTGGTGACGAAGTTGAAGATCCCGCCGCGCCCTTCCGCGTCGCCCGGATACCAGTTCTGGACGGTCGAGTATTTTACCTCCGCGTCCTCGTGGGCGAAGATTTCGACCACTGCGGCGTGAAGCTGGTTCTCGTCGCGCATCGGCGCGGTGCAGCCTTCGAGGTAGGAGACGTAGCTGCCCTTGTCGGCGACGATCAAAGTGCGCTCGAACTGGCCGGTGTTCTCGGCATTGATTCGGAAATAAGTGCTGAGCTCCATCGGGCAGCGCACGCCCTCGGGGACGTAGACGAAGGTGCCGTCGGAAAAGACCGCGCTGTTGAGGCAAGCGAAATAATTGTCGCGCTGCGGTACCACCGAGCCGAGGTATTTCCGGACCAATTCGGGGTACTCCCGAATGGCTTCGGAAATGCTAAGGAAGATGACGCCGGCCTTCTTCAGCTCCTCCCGAAAGGTGGTCGCGACGCTGACGCTGTCGAACACCGCGTCGACCGCGACCTTCGCCGCTCCCTCGACGCCGGCGAGCACCTTTTGCTCCTCGATCGGGATTCCGAGCTTCTCGTAGGTGCGGCGGATTTCGGGATCCAGCTCATCCAGCGACGCGAGTTTCGGCTTTGCCTTGGGCGCGGCGTAATAATAAGCGTTCTGGTAATCGATTTTGGGGATGTCGAGCTTGGCCCAGCTGACCTCCTCCATTTCGAGCCAGGCGCGATAGGCCTTGAGCCGCCAGTCGAGCATCCATTCGGGCTCGTTCTTCTTGGCGGAGATGAAGCGGACCGTGTCTTCGCTGAGGCCCTTGGGCGCGAACTCCTGCTCGACGTCGGAGACGAAGCCCCACTCGTAATCCTGCGCGATCTTGTCGCGGATCTCGCGGTTCTTGACGGCTTCGTTCATCGCGCGAGCTCCGTCAGGCTCACGCCACCCAAGGCGCCGCGAATCGCGCGCCCGACCACGCCGATGTGCGGCTTCACCCGGCAATGCGCGTCGAGGATGCATTGATGATTGCTCGAATCCGAGCACATGGTGAGCGCGATCGGTCCTTCGACCGCTTCGACGATATCGGCGAGGCTGATGTCCTGTGCCGGCCTGGCGAGCGAAAAGCCGCCGCTCGCACCGCGCATGCTTCGCAGAAGCCCGCGTCCGGCCAGCTGCCCCATCAATTTCTGTGCCGTCGGGAGCGGCACGCCCGTTTCGGCCGAAAGCTCGGTCGCACTGAGGCGCGCGCCCGCGGGGCGACGGGCGGCGGCGGTCATCAGGACGACCGCATAATCGGCGAGGTGGCTCAGGCGCATATCGGACTGTTCTACTCCGATTTAGTTTGACAACGGCTCGGTTGCAAGGCGGAACGAGCGCCGTGTCGCTCTACCCGCTCGTCCGGCCCTTTGCCTTCGCGCTAGACGCGGAGAGGGCCCATCGGGCGACGATCGCTGCGCTGAAGCTCGCGCCGAGGCGGCTCCCTCCGGATTTCCCTCGGTCTCTGAAGAGCAGCGTCGCGGGCCTCGAATTCCCGTCGCCCGTCGGGCTGGCGGCCGGCTTCGACAAGGATGCCGAGGTGCCGGAGCAGATGCTCGGGCTCGGCTTCGGATTTGTCGAAGTGGGCACGCTCACGCCGAAGCCGCAGGCGGGCAATCCGAAACCACGGCTGTTCCGGTTGCGCGAGGACGCGGCCGTCATCAACCGCTTGGGCTTCAATAACCAGGGCCAGCCGGCGGCGTTCCAGCGGCTGCTCGACTGTACCCGCGTGCATGGGATCATCGGGGTGAACATCGGGGCGAACAAGGACAGCGCCGATCGGATCGCCGACTATGCCGAAGGCGTCCGCTCGATGGGCACGGTTGCCCGCTACCTTACGATCAACATCAGCTCACCCAACACGCCGGGCTTGCGGCAGCTTCAGGACGAAGGCGCGCTGCGGGCGCTGCTTTCTGCCGTCGAGGAAGTGCGAAAGGCCGGCGGGCCGCCGATCTTTTTGAAAGTCGCGCCCGACCTCGGCGCGGGCGAGCCCGACCAGATCGTCCGCGTCGCGATCCAGCACAGGGTCGACGCGATCATCGTGTCGAACACGACGCTGTCGAGACCGCCGCTCAGGTCGAAATGGCGCGACGAGGCGGGCGGTCTCTCGGGCGCGCCGCTGAAGCCGCTCGCGTTGAAAGCGCTGCGTGAATTCCGTTCGGCGTCGGGCGGTGAAATCCCGCTGATCGGCGTCGGCGGAATCGCCAATGCCGACGATGCGTGGGAGCGTATTCGCGCGGGGGCGAGCCTCGTGCAGCTCTACACGGCGATGGTCTACGAAGGTCCGGGCCTCGCGCTTCGGATCGCCTCCGGCCTGGCCGATCGGCTGAACCGTGATGGTTTCGCCAACATTGCCGAGGCAGTCGGGACCGAGTAGCGGGCCGGCCATGCGTTTGCGTCATTTTCCGCTTCTCGCCGCCGCGTTTGCGCTTGGCAGTGCCGCGGCCCCCAGTCTTTCAGCGCCGGCATCCGCGCCAGGCATGGTCAGCGCTGCCGACCCGCGCGCAGCTGCCGCCGGTGTCGAGATCCTCCGCGAAGGCGGAAGCGCCGCCGACGCGGCCTTCGCGACCTTGCTCGCGCTTAGCGTCGTCGAGCCGCAGAGCTCGGGCATCGGCGGCGGCGGCTATCTCGTCTATTCGGAGCGGAATGGGCCGGCGGTGACGTTCGACGGGCGCGAGAAGGCGCCGATGGCGGCGACCGGGACCTGGTTCTTCAAGAACGGCCAGCCGATGCAGTTCAGGGACGCGCAGCCGGGCGGCAAGAGCGTCGGCGTTCCCGGAAACCTCCGGATGATGGCGCTCGCGCACAAGCGTTACGGCAAGGTGCCGTGGGCGACGTTGTTTCAGCCGGCGATCCGTCTCGCTCGCGACGGGTTCAAGATCACGCCCAGGCTCTACAATTCGCTGCTCAAATATCCGGCGACCGGCGCGCTGTCGGCTGAGGCTCGGGCGCTCTTCTACCTGTCGGACGGCCAGCCCAAGCCTGTCGGAACGCTGATCAGGAACACGGCTTTCGCCAATTATCTGGAGACGATCGCGAAGCTCGGTCCCGACACCTTCTACGTCGGGCCGAACGCGCAGGCGATCGCCGCCGCCGTCAGCAACGCGCCGCACAATCCGGCCCCGATGACCGCCGGCGACATCGCCTCATACGAAGCGAAGCCGCGGCCGCCGGTCTGCGGGACGTACCGAGTTTATCGAATCTGCGGCATGGGCCCGTCCTCGTCGGGCGGGTTCACGGTGTTCGCGACCTTGAAGCAGCTCGAGCGGTTCAACCTGTCGGCCCTCGGGCCGAACAACCCGACGGCGTGGCACCTGATCGCCGAATCCGAGCGGCTGGCCTACGCCGACCGCGACAAATATCTCGCCGACGAGGATTTCGTTCGCGTTCCGCTCGAGGGCCTGATGGACCCGCGCTATGTCGCCAGCCGCTCGGCCCTGATCTCGCCGACGACCTCGATGGCGACCGTCCATCCCGGATCGCCCGCCGGCGCGAAGACGGCCTGCGCGCCGGCGCCGCAGCCCGAGCGCGGCACGTCCCACTTCGTTGCCGTGGACAAATGGGGCGATGTCGCTTCCGACACGTCCACGATCGAAAGCAGCTTCGGCTCGGGGCTGATGGTCAACGGCTATTATCTCAACAATGAGCTGACCGATTTCAGCTTCATTCCGGCGAAAGACGGCTGCCCGGTCGCCAATCGCGTCGAGGGCGGCAAAAGGCCGCGCAGCTCGATGAGCCCGACGATCGTCTACGGTCCCGACGGGCATGTCGTGCTGGCGGTCGGCGCAGCGGGCGGGTCGACCATCCCCGCGCAGGTCGTCAAGGTGATCGTCGGGGTCCTCGATTTCCACCTGCCGCCGCAACAGGCGATCGCGCTGCCGATGATCTATGCGCCTGGAGACACCATCTTCGTCGAAAGCGGGACCTTTCTCGAATCGATGATTCCGCAGCTGCGAGCGCTCGGCCATGCCAACATCAGGACGGTCCCGCCGGGCACCTTCAAGGCGAACGCGATCGAATGGCTGCACGGCCGCTGGGTCGGGGGAGCCGACCCGCGCAGCGAGGGCGTCGCGCTCTCGCAATAGGGCGGTTGGGGGGATCTTGGCTCGGCAACTCGAACATTTCGACAATCTCGTTTCGCTGTTCCTGACGCGGGCCGATGAGAAGGGCGATCAGCCGTTCCTGTGGGCCAAGCGCGACGGCGAGTGGCGGTCGACGAGCTGGGCGGAGGCTGCGCGACAGGTCGCCTCGCTGGCCAGATCGCTGAAGGAGATCGGGCTGCAGCCAGGCGACCGGGTTGCGCTGGTCAGCGAGAACCGCCCCGAATGGCTGATCGCCGACCTCGGAATCATGGCCGCGGGCTGCGTTACCGTTCCCACCTACACGACGAACACGACACGCGATCATGCCCATGTGCTCGGCAATTCGGGCGCGCGGGCGGTGATCGTCTCCAGCCAGAAGCTCGCGAGCAACTTGGTGCCGGCGGTGCTGACGTCGAGCGAGTGCCACCACGTGATCGCGATGGAGCCGCTCCGGACCGGCCAGGCGCCCGACTGGGTAAGCTGTCATTCGTGGAAGAAGCTCGTCTCGAACGGTGCCGATGTCGCGGAGGTGAGGCAGCAGGTCGCCGGCATCGGCCGCGACGATCTCGCCTGCATCATCTACACCAGCGGGACGGGCGGAGCGCCGCGCGGAGTCATGCAGCATCACGGCGCAGTCCTTCACAATATCGCCGGCGCAGCGGACATCATCTCGACCGATTTCGGCTGGGGCGATGAAGTCTTCCTGTCCTTCCTGCCGGCCAGCCACGCGCTCGAGCACACCGGCGGGCAGTTGTTCCCGATCGGCCTTGGCGCCCAGATCTATTATGCGGAGAGCCTGGAAAAGCTCGCCGCCAACATCGAGGAGACTCGGCCCACGATCATGATCGTCGTACCGCGGCTGTTCGAGATGCTCCGCACGCGCATCCTCAAGAGCATGGAATCGAGCGGTGGCCTTTCGAGATATCTGTTCCAGCGGGCGCTCAAGATCGGAAGCGATAAATATGAGGGGCGCCTGAAGCCGTGGGATCGGCCGATGGACGGGATCCTCGAGCTGACCTTGCGCCGCAAGCTTCGCGAGAAGGTCGGGGGACGGGTGAAGGCATGGGTCTCGGGCGGAGCGCCCCTCAATCCCGACGTAGGTATCTTCTTCCAGTCGCTGGGGATCACCTTCCTCCAGGGCTATGGGCAGACCGAGGCGGCGCCGGTCATAAGCTGCAACCGTCCGAAAGCCGGCATTCGCCTCGAGACTGTGGGCCCTCCGGTCAAGGACACCGAAGTGAGGATCGCCGAGGACGGTGAGATCATGGTCCGCGGCGAACTCGTCATGCACGGCTATTGGCGCAACCCCGAGGAGACGGCGCGGGTGCTGAAGGACGGCTGGCTCGCGACCGGCGACATCGGCCATTTTGACGAGCGGGGACGGCTCAAGATCACCGATCGGAAGAAAGACATCATCGTCAACGACAAGGGCGACAATGTGTCGCCGCAGCGTATCGAGGGGATGCTGACGCTCCAGCCGGAGATCGCTCAGGCAATGGTCTACGGCGACCGTCGCCCGCACCTGGTCGCGCTGCTCGTCCCCGATCCCGAGATCGCCTCAGCGCCTGACGTTCACCTGCGGCTTCAGGCCGCCGTGGACCGGGTTAACGCCGGTGTTTCTATCATCGAGCGGGTAAGGCGCTTCATCACGGCCGACGAGCCCTTCGGAATCGAAAACGAACAGCTGACCCCGTCGATGAAGATCCGGCGGCACGTCATCTCAAACATATATGGCGAACGGCTGGACGCCCTCTATCCTCGCTAGCTGGCCGGCTACGGCCGAGTGTAGGGAATGATGTCCGTGATCGTGCAGCTGCCCATATTCGTATGGTTGAGCGTGTCGACGACCGACTGGATGTCGCCCTGGCACATTCCGGGACTTGCGAACTGGCGCGACAGCAGCGCGTAATTTCCAGTGCCGAGCATCTCGCAGCCGGCGCTCAGATGCATGATATAGGTCGTTCTGCTGCCCATCTTGAAGGCGATCGTGCGTCCGTCGATGATCGTCATGTCGTTGGCGTCGTAGTGAGGCAGGCAACTCAGCGGCCTGCCCGGCACCTTCCCGCCGACGAGCATCTGGTAGGAGCGTTCCCCGCTCGGGCTGCGCGTCATGTACGGCGGCGGCGGGGCGGCACAGGACGCGATGAGCGAGCCTGCGATCAGGAGTGAAATGCTGCGCATCTTGGCCTCCTTCAATGTTCCGCGGGCGTTCCGAAAGCGCTTCGGTTCATGAACGGAAGCTGTCTTTCGCGGCCCTGCGGCGCGCGAATTCTCCCTCGTTAGTGCTGCGAACGAAGGGGTTGGTTTCGCGTTCCTGAGCGACTGTCGTCGGAACGGTGATTTCACCGGCGTCGCGCATCGCCCGGACGCGCTCGAGCCGCTCCGCGATCGCTTCGTTCGTCGGTTCCGCGTGCGCGGCAAACCGCGCATTGGCGAGCGTATATTCGTGCGCGCAATAGAGGCGCGAGTCGTGGGGCAGCGCCGCGAGCCGCTGAAGCGAGCGGTACATTTGCGCCGGCGTGCCCTCGAACAACCGGCCGCAGCCCATCGCGAACAAGGTGTCGCCGACAAATGCAATCCGCTCCTCGTCGAAGATCAGGGCGATATGGTCGAGCGTGTGGCCTGGCACCTCGATCACCCGGCCGACGTGGGCGCCGATGCGGACATCGCCGCCTTCGCTGAGCTCGACGTCTCGGCCGGGGATTCGGCCGGCGGGCCCTGAAATGCGGGCGCCCGTCGCTTCCTTGATGGCAAGATTGCCGCCGGTGTGATCGCCGTGCCAATGCGTGTTCCAGACCTGCCCGACGGTCCATCCCCGACGCTTGGCTTCCGCCAGGGCGGGCGCTGCATCGCCGGGATCGACGACCGCGGTTTCGCCGCTCCTCTCGTCGTGGACCAGCCAGATGTAATTGTCGGCAAAGGCGGGAACTGGCACGACCTCAAGCATCACCATTCGCCCGTGTTCGCCATCGATTGCCAGGGCTCCGCGGGCGCCAGGGCTCCGCCCTTCTGGAGCAGTTCGATAGAGATATTGTCGGGAGTCCGGACGAACGCCATTCGGCCGTCGCGCGGCGGACGGTTGATGGGGACGCCCGAATCGATCAGCCGCCGGCATGTCTCGTAAATGTCGCCGACCTGATAGGCGAGGTGCCCGAAGTTGCGGCCGCCGGCGTAACCGGCCTCGTCCCAGTCGTACGTGAGCTCGACCTCGCCGCCATCGTCGCCGGGGACGCCAAGGAAGATGAGGGTGTAGCGACCCGCCTCATTGTCCATCCGCCGGCGCTCCTCGAGCCCGAGGAGTTGAAAGAATGCAACAGTGGCCGCCGGATCGGACACGCGGAGCATTGAATGCAGGAATTTCATTTCACCTCGCTCAACTCATCGCTATAATTGCACGGTTCGTCGCAGTCGTGACCGGCGATCGTGACCGGTGGCTGCTCGTTTATAGCGGACGAACGCTCAGGGTTTCATCCCATGATCAACAAGCTGCAGGACAGCCGCGCCGTCCTTCTGGGCGCGGTCGCGATTTTTGCCGTCGGCCTGACCACCAGTGGCTACGTGCTCGGCGACGGATTGAGGCGCGCCAAGATGGCCGAGCGGACGGTCACCGTCCGCGGCGTATCCGAGCGCAACGTGACGGCGGATCTCGCCACCTGGACGGTCGATTTCTCACAGGAGGGCAGCGATCTCGGTCCGGTGCAGCAGTCGGTCAACAGCCAGGCGCAGGCGGTCCATGCTTTCTTCCAGCGCGCCGGCTTTCGTGCCGACGAGGTGACCGACAGCGACGTCAGCGTCGCGCGCGAGCGCGGAAGGGTCGAGGACGGCAAGTCGGTCGGCCCGGACAAGCTGACCGTGCGCCGCTCGATCCAGCTCCGGACCCACGACGTGATGAAAGCGCGCGCCGCTTATGCGCGCCAGGCCGATCTGCTTCGCGACGGAGTCGAGCTGTCGGGAAGCAACGTCAGCTACACGTTCACCCACCTCAACGCGCTAAAGCCCGAGATGATCGCCGAAGCGGATCGCAATGCGCGCGCCAGCGCGGAACAATTCGCCCGCGACAGCGGCGCCGAAGTGGGAAGGATCAGGACCGCTAGCCAGGGCTATTTCTCGGTCGGCCCGCGCGATGGCGAGGAGTGCGAGGACTGCAATTCGTCCGGTGGAAGCTCGCCATTTCAGAAGGTCCGGGTCGTCACCACCATCGATTACGACCTCGGCTAGGGCCGAGGCGGCGGCTATTTGGGCGGCTGAGGGTCGAGCTTCACGGTGGGCGTGACTCCGAGCAACTCGATCGCCTTGGCCGCCGCCTTGCCCGAATCGCCGTCGGGGTCGCTCGCCGCGGCGCGAGTCCAGTAGCTTCGCGCCCGTTCGTCGTCGCCCATCAGGTCTGCGACATGCCCCGCCTCGAACAGCACCGTCGGGTCCGACGGAGCGAGTGCAAGCGCCTTGTCGATGGCCTTCTGCGCGCTCTCCGGATCGTTCTCGCGGATGGCGAGCGCGGCCGAGAAATACCAGTAGAAAGGATCGGCGGAGATCGTCTGGCCGGCTTCGTTGGCCTTGGCTCGAGCGGTCTTCAAATCGTCCTGCGCCTCGGCGGCGCGGGCGCGGTCGAGCAGGGCCTCCCCGCGCTGCTCGGCTTCGAGCCCCGGCAAGGCGAGCGATTTGTCGAGGTCCACGGCCGCCTTGGCGGGCTGCCTGGCGGCGATCCACAAATTGCCGGCAGCCGCCCACATGCGGGCAGCCTTGGGGTCCTTGTCGGACGACGCCTTGGCGGCTTCCTCGAAGGCCTGGGCGGCCCCTGCATGGTCGCCGTTCTTCTCCGCCTGGAAAGCATCGCAGACGAGCGCTTCGGGGGTGACGACCTGCGGGCAGGTCGAGGCGGGCGAGGGCCTGGGGGTCGCCGGAGCGGCGGCGGCGAGACTGGCTGCAAGCAGGAAGATCAAGCTCATGGCTCCAGAAGATTTTCGACCGTGCGCAGGATCGCCCGGATCTCGTTCGGCTCCGACAGGCGATGGCCGCCTCCCTTGAGCACATTCAGCTGGACATCGGATGAACGAAGAGCGCGCATCAGGCGAAACGCGATCTCCAGCGGGACGTCCTGGTCCTCTTCGCCGTGCAGGAGGCGGACCGGCACGTCGATGGGAATCTCGTCGCCGAGCAGCCGAAGCTGCTGGCCCGATTCCCAGAATCCCTTCGTGAAGACCGAAGCTTCCGGACCGTAGGGATTGGGCTCCTCGATCCGGCCGTCGCGCTCGAGCCGCAACTTCTGCTCGGCCGAGAAGCCCCAGTCCGTGAAGTCCGGCGCCGCTGCAATTCCGACCAGCGCCTTGACGCGCTGGCGCCGGAGCAGGGCCAGGTGCAGGGCAAGCCAACCGCCCATCGATGAACCGACGACGATCAGCGGACCGCTCGTCAGCCGATCGATCGCGGCAAGCGCCTCCTCCAGCCACAGCGCCAGCGTTCCGTCCTCGAACGCGCCGCTGCTCGAGCCCGTGCCCGAATAGTCGAACCGCAGCATGGCATGGCCGCGCTTGGCAGCGAACGCGTCGAGCCCGAGCGCCTTCGCCCCCTCCATGTCCGACGCATAACCCGGAAGGAACAGGAGGGTTGGAACATTTCCCCCGCGCAGCCGATAAGCGATCGCGCGGCCGCCCACGTCGAGATGCTCGATTTGCGTCATGGCTCGCCGTCTAGCGGAGGAGTCTCCTGGGATGAAATATCGCAAGCTCGGAAGCAGCGACCTCGAAGTGTCGGAAATCTCCCTCGGCTCGTGGCTGACCTATGGCGTCGGGGTCGAAGCGGACAAGGCGCGCGCCTGCCTGGACGAGGCGTTCAACCAGGGCATCAATTTCATCGACACCGCGAATATCTATGGGCGCGGGGCCGCCGAATCCTTCCTGGGGGAGGCGTTGAAGGGGCGCGGCAGGGATTCCTACATCCTCGCCACCAAGCTCTTCTTCCCCATGACCGAGAGCGACCGCGGGCTGTCCCGTGAGCAGGTCGAAAAGCAGCTCGATGCATCGCTGAAGCGCCTTCAGACCGACTATGTCGATCTCTACCAATGCCACCGCTACGACTGGGACACGCCGCTCGAGGCGACGATGGAGGCGCTTACTCGCGCGATCGAAATCGGAAAGACCCGCTATATCGGCTTCTCGGAATGGCCGGCCGAGCGGATCCGGGCAGCGGTCGAGCTCGCGGGAAGCGGCCGGGTCGCGAAATTCGTGTCGAGCCAGCCGCAATATTCTCTCCTCTGGCGAGACCCTGAGGAGGAGGTCATTCCGCTGTGCGCAGCGAACGGCATTTCGCAAATCGTCTGGTCGCCGCTCGGTCAGGGCGTGCTCAGCGGGAAATACGATCCGGATAGGCCGCCGCCGCGCGACTCGCGGGCGGCCAGCGCGGAGATGAGTGGCTTCATGGACCGCCTGATGCAGCCGCAGGTGCTGCGCGCCGTCCAGCAGCTCAAGCCGGTCGCCGACGAAGCTGGACTGACGCTCCCCCAATTCGCGCTCGCCTGGGTACTTCGCGAGCCGAACGTCGCATCGGCAATCATCGGCGCATCGCGGCCGCAGCAGGTCCGTGAAAATGCCGAAGCGTCGGGCGTGGTGATCGACACGCAGCTGTTCCTGCGCGCCGAAGCCATCATCGCAGACGCGCTGGACGCCGAGACGGTCTGACCGCCGCCAAACATTAAATCTAGGCCCAAAATCGAACTCCGGCTTCTCGGAGGTGTTTACCCCTGGGCTTCAGATTTCTTGTGTTTACAGGAGGTTAGTCATGCATCGTAAGCTCATTCTTACCGCGCTTGCGAGCGCGGCGATTGTCTGCGGCGGGCAGGCGCTTGCGGCAGGTCCGGGGGGCGGCGGCGGTGGCCCCGGTGGCGGCGGCGGCAGTCATGGCGGCGGCGGTGGAATGGGCGATCACGGCGGCGGCATGGGCCCGGGTGGAATGGGGCCCGGCGCCAGCGGTAACATGGGCGACAATGGCATGGGCGCGATGTCCCGCGACGATGGCCGCATCAATAGCCAGGGACCGGACCATGCCTCGGCTACCGGGATCGCGAACGCCAATGCGAACAGCGTTCTTGCCGGAACGACGGCGGCCAGTCGAGTGACCAGCGGCGCGCTGTCTGGCGTGACGGACGGAATGGCGGTGTTCTTCAACGGCACGCAGGTGGGAACGGTCCAGCAGATCCGCCTCGCCGGCAACGGCAATGTCGTGCTCGTCCTGGTCAAGGCAAGCAACGGCGCGGTGTTCCCGGTGCCGGCAAGCAAGCTGAGCCTGGTCAACGGCGTCCTGTCGACGACGGCACGCTTCCACGGCGTCAACGATCGGGCGATGGAGGCCGAGAACGAGGCGCGCGACGTCAACGACAATGATGCCGAGGCCCGCGGCCGCGTGAACAGCCAGGGGCCGGTCCATGCGTCGGCGACCGGCGTCGCGCATGCCAACCAGCACAGCGTCCTCTCTGGAGCGTCCACGACCATGCTGACCGGCGTCAGCGTCGGAATGCCGCTGTTCGAGAACGGCGTGCAGGTCGGAACGGTGACTCGGGTGATCACCGCCAACGGGGTGATCCGCCGGGTCCTGGTCCAGGGCACGAACGGCCGGACCTTCTCACTTTCGCCCAATATGCTGACGGCGTCGGGCGGCACGCTGACGACAAGCGTACGGCTCCGCGGAATGTAGGTCGGGAGCCCCGCCGATCCACGACCGGCGGGGCTTTCTCCATCAGATCGCTTTCGAGCTCCGCCGCGACGGCGACACGAATATCTCCTCGATCGGCAGATCGAACAATTCCGCGATCCGGAACGCCAGTGGAAGCGAGGGGTCGTACTTGCCGGTCTCGATCGCATTGACGCTCTGACGCGAGACTTCGATCCGTTCGGCGAGATCCTGCTGGCTCCAGTTCCGCTCGGCGCGGAGGACGCGGAGACGGTTTTCCATCAACAGCCGCCGTCGCCGAGCATCAGCTTGTTGGCGATCCCGCCGACCGCCTGGCCGAAATACCAGACCACGACGATCCAGTATCCATCGATGTGGCCGACCAGTCCGAAGCCGTCGAGGAAGCCCCAGATCGTCGCGCAACTCAGCGCGAAGCCCATGGCCCAAAGCATCTGGCGCACCAGGAGCATCCGCACATATTCGTCCTGTTCCTCGACCAGGTAGCGGCCCATGGCGATGAAAAGCCCGACGACCGGTAGAGCGGGAAGGACGGCAACCACATATCTTAGCGGCCCGCCGACGAGATCGTGTTTGAACCCGTATACGGCAGCGATCAGGAATATGGCATAAGCGACGCTGATCCAGATCGTTCTTCTGTTGTAACGTTTGGAAGCGTCCGTCCGAGCGATCATGTCAAGCATCCTTCTCTGTCAGTAAAGGTCACTTTACAGCCACGATGGCAGGGATGTCAAGTCTACTTTACCGTTCGGTCGCGGTTGAGCGGCTTTCGGCGTGTCGCTACATGCGGCCGTGATGACCAAGATGTTCAAGATCGCGCTTCCCGACGGCTCGGTGAAGGAGATGCCCGAGGGTTCGACCCCTGCGGACGTCGCCGCCGCGATCGGGCCGGGCCTCGCCAAGGCCGCGCTCGCCGCGCGCGTCGACGGCGAGGTCCGAGACATCATGCGGCCGTTCGAGGGAGACGCGAGCCTGGCGCTGATCACCTCCCGCGACGAAGCCGACGCGCTCGAGCTCGTCCGCCATGATTATGCGCACGTGCTCGCCGAGGCGGTTCAGAACCTCTTTCCCGGCACGCAGATCACGTTCGGCCCCGCGACGGACGACGGCTTCTATTACGACTTCGCGCCGACGGCCGCCCACGGTCCGTTCACCGAGGAAGAACTGCCGGCGATCGAAGAGGAAATGCGGCGCATCATCGCCGCCGACAAAGCGCTGGTCCGCGAGGTTTGGACTCGCGACGAGGTCCGCCAGTTCTTCGAAAAGCAGGGCGAGGCGTTCAAGGCGGAATGGGTGATGGGACTGCCCGACGGCGAGACCATCACCATGTACCGCACCGGGGACGGCAAGGAGGCGTGGATCGACCTCTGCCGGGGGCCGCACCTCGCCTCGACTGGCAAGCTCGACCCGAACGCGTTCAAGCTGACGCGCGTGTCTGGCGCCTATTGGCGGGGCGATCCGAAGAACCCGATGCTCTCGCGCATCTACGGGACGGCCTGGCTCAACAAGAAGCAGCTCGACGACTATCTCGTCCGGCTCGAGGAAGCGGGCAAGCGCGACCATCGCAAGATCGGCGCGGAGATGGACCTGTTCCACCTCCAGCCGGAGGCGCACGGGAGCGTGTTCTGGCACCCGAACGGGTTCGTCATCTACCGCGCGCTGGAAGCCTATATGCGCCGCCGCATCGACGAGGCCGGCTACCAGGAGATCAAGACCCCGCAGCTGATGGACGCCAAGCAGTGGGAGAAGAGCGGCCACTGGGGCAAGTATCGCGAGAACATGTTCGTCGTGCCCGATGAGATTCCGTCGACGGACGAGGGCCAGCCCATCCTTTCAGGGGACGCGGACCTGATGGCGCTCAAGCCGATGAATTGCCCGGGCCATATCCAGGTCTTCAAGCAGGGCATCACCAGCTATCGCGAACTGCCGATCCGATTCTACGAGAACGGAAGCTGTCACCGCAACGAGCCGCACGAGATAGGCATCGAGCTGCTTCTTGTTGAGCCACGCCGTCCCGTAGATGCGGCTAAGCATCGGGTTCTTGGGGTCGCCGCGCCAATAAGCGCCCGACACCCGGGTCAGCTTGAACGCCTGGGGGTCGAGCTTCCCGGTCGA
>DATNFJ010000033.1:0-2960 GCA_035606455.1 Sphingomicrobium sp. | reverse complement strand
GAAGACGCCTGCCGGCTCCCGGCGAGCTCAGGCGAATGGCAAGGCACCGCCGCCGCGCTCGTCAAGGCGGCCTACGGGGGAGATGGCCTGCCCAACCCGGCCTACGTCGAACCTTCTGCGCCCGCTTCGTGGGCGACAGCGGGACAGACCTCGCTGTATGAGACGGTGGTCGCGCCGGCGTGTCGCGTCTGCCACCAGTTGCGCGGAACGGGGAGGCAGTCGGACATCGACTTCACGACGTACGAGAAATTTCAGTCATACACGAGCCGAATCTTTGCGACCGTCACCGATCGCGGTGACATGCCGCTCGCGAAGCTCGTGTACGACACCTTCCACGCGTCCTCCGGTGAAGCGGCGCTGGCGGATTTCCTCGTCGGCCAGGGCTTGCCGGCGCGCGACGCCGGCGGCGCTGTGCTGCGGCCCGGGCGTCCGATCGCCGATCCGGGGCCGGATCGCGTTGTCCGGCAGGGCGCGACGCAACTATCCGCCAGCAACAGTCTGTTTGCCGATACCTATGCCTGGTCGATCGTCTCGGGCCCGGACGGCACTGTCCCGCCCAGCGGCGCCATGTTGACGAATGCCAACGCGGCGCAACCCACTTTCAATGCAGCGACTGACGGGACGTACGTTGTCAGCCTCGTTGCCAGCAACGCCTCCGCTCGGAGCGCGCCGAAATTGCTGTCGCTGGTGGTCCGGAACGCGTTGACGCCGGACCCGAGCGCCATCCGCTTTTCCGACATCAAGGCGGCCCTGCAGGACGGGAACGAGTGCCAGGGCTGCCACGCGCCGGCCAGTCCGCTGCACCCACCGATTGCTTTCACCAATTATGACCGCGATGGCGATGGCGCGATCACGCCGACGGACGACGCCTGGTTCTATGCCGAGGTGAGGAGCCGCATCAATTTCGCCGAGGTCGCCGCCAGCGCGCTTCTGCAGAAGCCCTCAGGGCAGCATCACTTCGGCCGCCTCGGTCCAGGCTTTGACACGAGGCTGGCGCCCGGGCAACCCGAACGCGCGAAATACGATCTCTTCCTCAACTGGATTCTCAACGGCGCGCCGCAATAGCGTGCCTTTGCAGGATCAGTACGTGCGCCGCCGCGGTCGCGTGTATTCGTCCTTCGGAAACACGAACGGCGGGGTGCGGCCCACCAGCGCCTCGATCAGCATCAGCTCCTGGTCGGTGTGGTTGATGAATGGTGCGAGGCGGATATTTCTGCCGGGTTGCTCCCCGGTCAGAATGTACAGCGGCCGATCGTGGTGGCTCGACACGACCGTTTCGCGGCTTGTCGGATCGCTCGCCGAGGCGATGTCGGCGGTTCCGTAACAAGTGCAGAAGTAGGTCTGCTCCGGATCCGACTCCATGTAGACCCCGGTTCCGCGGATGCCGATGGACGCGTTTCTCGTCGTCATGCGCACGGGTCGGCCGCTCGGAAACACCGACAGGATCTTCCCCGTCAGCACCCGAAGGCCCGCTACGACCACCGAATTGGCTTCCTTCGTTTCCATCGTCACCTGGCTTTCGCTGCGCTGGAGGTGGGCGGTCTCGCCAACCGCGTAGATGACTTCGCCATCCTTGCCGGTCTCGATGGTGGAGTTTGCAGCGATCCGGGTGTCGGGCGTAGCCGGTTGCCCGTCGACCAGCACCTGCCCTTCGATCCGATAGATCGACTTCCCCTTCGGCAGCGGTGCCGGCCTGCTGCCGAGTACTTGCGCGGCGACGTTGCGGCTTCCGATCGCGGTCGAGAAAAGGGCCGCCGCAAGCACCTCCATCAGAAGGCGGCGCTGCGGGTCCTCATCAGTCTTATTCCACGTCATCGTTGGAGTCGAATGAGGCTCGATTTGCGATTTTGGGCCGGTTGCCGGTCCCGGTCAAAGCGGAGAGGTACCGTAGCACGGTGCGGAAAATTCACACAAGCTGCCCGGCTATCGGTTCGCGCCACACCGTTCTCAGGCGCACCAACCGGCGCCTCACGTGTCCGGTCGCTTCCGCAAGTGGCGGAGCATCGCCTATGCTTCGCGCTCGGAAAGCCTATTGCCTGGTGAACCATCGTCCGCTGGATGCCGAAATTCTCGCTCGGTGGCGTCGTTCGGATTGCGATCGAACTGGCGCTGATGGCTTGTCTGCTGACCGACGCCGCGGGCTGGATCGAGATTCCTGGACTGACTCAGCTCGAACGTTGGGTCTACGACGCGAGGGTCCGTCTGTTCCTGCCGCGAACGCGCGACCCGCGCATCGTGATCGTGGACGTCGACGAAAGAAGCCTCAAGGCCGAGGGATACTGGCCCTGGGGTCGCGACAAGGTCGCACTGTTGGTGCATCAGCTCTTCGCGCGCTATCGGGTCCGCGTCGTCGGCTTCGACACCGCGTTTCCCGAGACCGACCCGAACGCCGGCCTGCCGGTTCTCGAAGCGGCTGCCAGGGGCGAATTGCGCGACGACGCGGCGTTTCAAGCTTTTTTCGAGCGAATGCGCCCCTCGCTCGACCACGACCGGCTCTTCGCCGAAGAGATCCAGGAGCATCCCGTAGTCCTCGGGTTCCTGGTGAGCGGACAGGCAGAGCAATCGGCCGTCTTGCCGCCACCGGCGTTCCCGGAGAGCGCTCTCGCCGACGCGCAATACAGTTATTTCAGCGCCCCCGGCTACAGCGGCAACATCGCGCCGCTGCAGGCGGCCGCGAACGCGGCAGGCCATCTATACGCGGCGCTCGATCCGGACGGCGTCACGCGCAGCGTGCCGATGTTCATGCAGGTGGGAGACGACTTCTTCGAAGCGATGTCGCTGGCCGTCCTTCGCGTCTACCTCGGCAACGCGCCGATCAAGCTCGAGAGGACCATCGTCGTATCGGGCGGACAGAAGGTCGGGTGGATGCGCTCCGTGAACATCGGCGACGCTGTGCGCATTCCGCTCGACGAGAGGATGGCGGCGCTCATCCCATTCCGCAGCGAAGATAGCTATCGCTA
>DATNFJ010000032.1:0-5940 GCA_035606455.1 Sphingomicrobium sp. | reverse complement strand
GAAGCGCGGCGCTTCCCGCCGTGGCGGAAGCACGACTGAAATCCTGACTTTTCCACAGCTTCCGTCTTTTTCAGGTCTGGACCGCTCGCGTTGCACGGGTGCAAGAGTCCGACTCGATGCCGCGGCGCTGTTCCTTCAAGCTCGAGCTCGACTATCCGCAGCCGCTCGCCGGCGTCGACGAAGCGGGATGCGCACCGCTCGCGGGGCCGGTCGTCGCCGGAGCCTGCATCCTTGACCGCGACAGATTCCCGCGCGGGATCGACGATTCGAAGAATCTGCCGATCGAAAAGCGCGAGGCGCTCTACGCGAAGCTGGTGAAATGTTCCGCGTGGGCCGTGGGGATCGCGAGCGTCGAGGAGATCGACCAGCTGAATATCTATTGGGCGCGGATGCTGGCGATGAGCCGCGCGGTTGAGGCGCTCGGACTGGAGCCGGCCTGGGTGCTGGTCGACGGCAATGCCTGCCCGAAATGGCAGCGGCCGTCGAAAGCGATTGTCGACGGCGACGCCAAGTGCCGTTCGATCGCCGCCGCGTCGATCATCGCCAAGGTCACCCGCGACCGGATCATGGCCGATCACGCGCGCGACTATCCCGGCTACGGATGGGAGCGGAACCGAGGGTACGGCACGCCCGAGCATTGGCGCGCGCTCCACGTGCTCGGCCCGACCCCGCTGCACCGCCGAAGCTTCCCGAAGGTCCGCGCCGCAATCGACGGCGACAGGCAGCCCGAACTGGTGTTCGAAGAAATTCCGGCGGCCGAGTCCTTTGCGCCACACACACCAGCAGTTGAGTCCATTCAGATCGTCGAGACTCAACATATTGTGGAGCAGTCACACTCCGACGCCTAGCTGTAGCTCATCGACGGCCCCCGTTAACCCTTGAGCGCTTGACCGCGAGTCCGGCCTGACTCACCCTTTGTGGCTTCGAGTTAGGGGGCACGCGTCGAATGAACCTGATCGCCCGCATTGCGGAGCAGCCTACGAGCTTCCGTCCCGGGAAGACGGCGAAGCGCGAGCTGCCGCTGGATACGATCCTCCAAGGGGACTGCATCGCCGAAATGGCGCGCCTGCCCGACAAGAGCGTCGACATGATCTTCGCCGACCCGCCGTACAACCTTCAGCTGGGCGGCGACCTGTTCCGGCCGGAAGGCAGCCGCGTCGACGCGGTCGACGATGAGTGGGATAAATTCGACAGCCTCGCGACCTACGATAATTTCACCCGCGACTGGCTCGATCAGGCGCGGCGGATCCTCAAGGATGACGGCACCATCTGGGTGATCGGCAGCTATCACAACATCTATCGTGTCGGCGCCTTGCTCCAGGACGCCGACTTCTGGATCCTCAACGACATCGTCTGGCGCAAGACAAACCCGATGCCGAACTTCCGCGGAACGCGCTTCACCAACGCCCATGAAACCTTGATCTGGTGCGCCAAGGACGAGAAATCGCGCTACACCTTTAATTACCGTGCAATGAAGGCGTTGAACGACGACCTTCAGATGCGGTCTGACTGGCTGTTGCCGATTTGCGCAGGGGCCGAGCGGGTAAAGGGCGAGGACGGCTCGAAAGCGCATCCGACGCAAAAGCCCGAGGCCTTGCTCTACCGCATCCTGCTCGCCTGCACGAAACCCGGCGACGTCGTGCTCGACCCCTTCTTCGGCACCGGGACGACGGGGGCGGTCGCCCGGCGGCTCTGCCGACGCTGGATCGGGATCGAGCGGGAAAGCGCTTACGTGAAGGTCGCGCGGGAGCGGATCGATTCCACGCTTCCGCTCGACGAGAGTGCGATGCGCACCGTGCCGGACAAGCGCGAACAGCCGCGGGTCGCCTTCGGCGTGCTGGTCGAAAGCGGGATGGTGCCGCCCGGGACCGCGCTAACCGATGCCAGGCGGCGATGGACGGCGAATGTTTGCGCCGACGGTTCGATCTCCGCCGCCAGCCACACGGGCTCGATCCACAAGGTCGGCGCCGCGCTCCAGAATGCGCCGTCGTGCAACGGCTGGACCTTCTGGCACGTGGACGATGGCGGCTCGCTGAGGCCCCTCGACGCCTTGCGCCAGCAGCACCTCTCGTCGGCGGCTTAGCACTTGCTTCGCCCGCGCCGCTGATGAAACTGGCTGCGTGAAGCGCGACATTCCGCGAGTCATTGTCCGTTTGCTGTCGGTGGCGGCGCTCGCCTTGTCACTCGGCGGCGAGAGCTTGTCGGCTCAGCAGGCCGAATGGGCGGTGGTCCCCGAACCGCCGGCCCAGCTCCTTGCCGAGCAGCGGCGGCTGACGGCAGCGCTCGACGCGCTCAAACCGCAACGTCCCGGTGTGGTCGACGCCTATGTCGTGGTCGACGCGCTGGACGGCGATCCCGTCTTCAACCGGGAGGCGCGAGAGGCGGGCAGAGTGCTGGCCAACCGCTTCGATGCGGCCGGCCGCACCATCGTGCTCGCCGACGACGAGGGAAGCAGCAAGGCCGACGCGCCCGCGTCGCCCGAAACTCTGGAGCTCGCCCTCGCGCGAGTCGCCGAGCTGATGGACCGCAACGAAGACGTACTCGTCCTCTACAGCACGAGCCACGGCGAGCCGGGTGAGGGGCTGGTCTACAGGGATTCGCAGCGTGGCGGCGGCGCGATTTCTCCGGCGCGGCTGTCCGACATGCTCGACTCGCTCCAGATCAAGAACCGGCTGCTCATCCTCCAGGCCTGCTTTTCTGGGCAGTTCGTGCCGATCCTCAAGGATCCGAACACGATCATCGTCACCGCGGCCGCCGCCGATCGCTCATCGTTCGGTTGCCAAGCGGGCAATGACTGGACCTATTTCGGGGACGCGCTGATCAATCACGCCTTCCGCCAGCCGCTGCCGCTCGACGTCCAGCTTGAGCGCGCGCGCGCGTTGATTTCGGCGGCCGAGGACCGCGACGGGCTCACGCCGTCCAATCCGCAGGTGGAAGTCGGCGACCAGGCTTCGCAATGGCTCAGCAAACTCGACGCGCGCGAGCCGAACTCGACCTCCGTCCCTGTCGGTCAGTCCGTCCTCGGTCTGGCGAAATAAAGGGTTTCGATGCGCACGCTCCTGAAGCCCACCGCTTTCGTCGATTCCCCGTTCGGCCACGACGGCAAGGTCGCTCGCCTCGCGGGCGGGATGAGCTGGTTCGCCGCGGTCGAGCTGCTGCGCGTCGAAGACCATGAGCGTCGCTCCACCGAGCTGGTGGCGGTCGAAGGGATCGAAGAGCGCTTCGACGACGACATGGCGGCGCAGTGGAAGGCGCTGACCTCGCCGCGACAGCCGCTCCAGCTCGGCGAGCGCACGATCCGGCTCGACCAGCCGCAGGTGATGGCAATCGTCAACGCCACGCCCGACAGCTTCTCCGACGGCGGGCAGTTCGCCGATGCCGCGGCTGCAGCGGAAGCCGGGGCGCAGATGTCAGCCGAGGGCGCTGCAATCATCGACGTCGGCGGCGAATCGACCCGGCCGGGCGCCAGGCTCGTGTGGGAGGGCGACGAGATCGAGCGCGTCGTCCCGGTGATCCGGCAGCTCGCAGGCGGAGGCGCGGCGGTGTCGGTCGACACGCGCAAGGCTGACGTCATGACGGCAGCGATCGAGGCCGGGGCGCGGATGATCAACGACGTGTCCGCGCTGACGTACGATGACCGCTCGGCCGGCGTGGTTGCCGCGTCAGGCGTCCCGGTCGTGCTGATGCACCACAAAGGCGCGCCCGAGACGATGCAGGACGATCCGCGCTACGATGACGTGCTGGTCGAAGTGTACGAGTGGCTCGAGGAGCGGATCGCGACCGCGGAGGAAGCAGGGATCAAGCGCGAGCGCATCCTGATCGATCCCGGTTTCGGATTTGGCAAGAACGTCGCGCACAATCTCGAGCTCATGAACGGGCTCGGGCTGCTCCATTCGCTCGGCTGCCCGCTGGTAATCGGCGCAAGCCGCAAGCGCACAATCGGCGCCTTATCCGGAGAAGCACCGCCCGATCGGCGCATGGCCGGTAGCATCGCTTTCGCGCTGCAGGCGGTTGAGCAGGGAGTGCAGGTCGTGCGGGTGCACGACGTGTCCGAAACCGTCCAGGCGCTGCGCATCTGGCGCGGAATGCGCGACCAGGCGCTGACTCCGCGGGCTTAGATGCGAAGCGCGTTGACCATACTCGTGGTACTACTGTTGGGTTCAACAGCTGCCTGTCATCGAGAGAAAAGGCCGTTGCCGGATGGGTGTTATTACACCGATGGAGAACCGGTGTTCACAATTTCAAAAGGGCAAGGAACTGTGTTGGTTCCGGGGGCTGTAAAGCACTTTGCAGCCTATCTTTCGGACAGCGACGCTATATTCGAACCCGGATTTTTGTTCGATGGCGGGGCGCCTGACATCTACGTCCACGCCGACGTGCCTGGACCACGTCGCTATTCGTTGGTGAGGGGCGCAGGTTCGACAAAGATTCGGATGTACTGGGCGGCATATGGCGATTCGGAAGTCATTCGCGGTAAGGCATGTTCCCAGACACGAACGGATCACGCCGCCGTATCGATGCCGAGGCCGCCGAGCTTGCGATAGAGCGTCGAGCGCCCGATCCCGAGCCGGCGCGCCACTTCGCTCATCCGGCCGCGATAATGGCCGATGGCGAGACGGATGATGTCCGCCTCGATCTCGTCGAGCGGGCGAAGGTGGCCGTCTGACGTGTAGAGCGAGACGCTGGGAGCCCCTGCGATCGCCTCGTCGCTGCGCGCCTTGCTGAGCGTGGGCGCAGAGTCGGTCCGGCGCCCGGTGAAGCGCGACTGCACCGCGATATGCGGGAAATCCTCGGCGGTAAGCGACCGTTCGTCGCATTGCAGCGCGGCCCTGAACAGGACTCCGGCGAGCTGACGGACGTTGCCGGGCCAGCCGTAGCGCATAAGAAGCGCGAGCGCGTCGTCGCCGATAGAGAGCGGCTTCAGCCCCGCCTGCTCGGCGACCCGGCTGAGCAGGTGGCGGGCCAGCGCGGGGATATCGCCGCTACGCTCGCGAAGCGGCGGCAGGGACACGCTGGTTGCGCCGATCCGCTCGGCGAGGCCCGGGTTGAAATCGTCGGGCAGTGGCCGGCTGCTCGTGGCGACGACCCGGACATCCACCGAATAGCTCCCGTTAAGACCCACCGGACGGACCTCGCCGGTCGCGAGCATCCGGTCGAGCCGTTCCTGGGTGTCGGCGGGAAGCGCGGCGATCTCGTCGAGGATGAGGGTTCCGCCGTCTGCCTGGACCAGCTTGCCGGTCTTCGATGCGAACGCCCCAGCGAAGGCGCCTTTTTCATGCCCGAACAGTTCGCTGTCGATGATGTTCGCGGGAATCGCCTTGCAGTCGAGGCTCAGCAGCGGTCCCTTGCTTCGAAGGCTCGCGGCATGGATCGCGCGCGCGACGGTCTCCTTGCCGGTTCCCGGCTCGCCGACAATCAGGACCGGGAGGCGGTTGCGGGCCGACTTGGCCGCGACCGCCAGCGCTCCCCTAAACTCCGGTGCGGAGCCGACCAGCTGCTCGAGCTCAAGCGGTGGAGCGAGCTTTTCCGAGACGGGCGCGAGCTCGCCGGAACCGCGCCGGCGATCGGCGTTCGCGGCGAGCGCCTCGAGAAGCCGCTCCGGTGCGACCGGGCGGACGAGGAAGTCGGAAGCGCCGGCGCGCATCGCTTCGACCGCATCAGAGACCGTATCGCTGTGGGAAAGAACGATGACGGGAAGGTTCGCCCGGTGCTCGCGCAGCGCTTGGATCAGGGCCGGCCCCTCGTCGACGTCCCAGCTGCCGAAAATCGCCGCCTGCACTTCGCGGCCATGCGGGCCCTGGAGCAGCGCGACCGCGAGCTCGTCGTCGGCGGCGCCCACGACGCTCCACCCGGCGCGCGCGGCGATCGCCGCGATCAACCGCCGCTCGTCGGCATTGGAGTCGAGGAGCAAGAGCGAGCGTGTGGGTTCTTCGCGCATTT
>DATNFJ010000031.1:0-11762 GCA_035606455.1 Sphingomicrobium sp. | reverse complement strand
TGGGGCTGGACGGCGCAGGCAAGCGCCAGCGCTCGCCCGCTCCCGCAGGGACCGGACGCGGTTCAGCCCGCGCGGAGCGCGTGGAGACAGCTCCGCCGGCGACCAGAGACAAGCCTCTTGCCACACGACTCACAACGTTTTTGTTCTACTTTTGTTCTTGTCTCGCGACTCGTGGGCGAGAGTCAATCGGGCGACTCGCCGCTTTCCACCTCTGCGAGAAACCGCACGATCTGGCGCACCGCAGCACGCGTCCCTCGTGGCGACACGCCGAACCCCATGTGGCTCGAGCTGACCTCGACCGCCTTGTCGCGCTCGCCGTCCTTCCCGCGCGCAGCCTCGGCGGCGACGATCCCGTCGCGCCGCGACCAGATCGCGAGCGTCGGCACCGGCGGCTTGTCGAAGATGCGCGGGACCGGGGGTTCGTCGATCGGATGGCCGGCGATCCTTTCATAGAGCCGCCACACATTGTTGAGCCGCGGGTCGCCGGAGAATGGCGAGCCGAGAGTCGCCACCGCGCGCACCCGCTCCGGAATGGCTCGCGCCAGCTCGCGCGCGAACACTCCGCCGAGGCTCCAGCCGACCAGAAGCACCGGCCGCTCGTCGCCGACCAGGTCGAGCGAATGCCGGAGCTTGTCGATGACCTCTGGCGTAGCGCCGCGATTCCACCCCTGGCGCCATGGATGCACTCGGAATCCGGCTTCGGCGAGCGCGCGGCGAAGCTCCATCGTGGTTCGATCAGTGGCAATGAACCCAGGGATGACCAGCGCCGGCGGCCCGTCGCCAGGTCCGCGCGCCCCCATATGGCCGAAGCCGCGCCAGAACCGCGGCCACAAGGCGGCGAACTCTGCGATGCGCTTCCAGTTCGGGGGAACGCCCTCGAGCCTAGAGATATTCGCGTCCCATCAGTTCCTGCAGCGCCTTGGGGAGCTTCACCCGTCCGTCCGGCGTCTGGTGGTTTTCCAGCAGCGGCACCAGGATTCTCGGGCTCGCCAGCGCGGTATTGTTGAGCGTGTGCGCGAACCGCACCTTCCCGTCGGCGCCGCGGTAGCGGATGTTCGCGCGCCGCGCCTGCCAGTCGTGGAGCGTCGAGCAGCTGTGCGTCTCGCGGTACTTGCCGAGCGAGGGTACCCAGCTCTCGATGTCGTTCATCCGGTACTTGCCGAGCCCCATGTCGCCGGTCGAGGTCTCGATCACCTGGTAGGGGATTTCGAGCGCCTGCAGCAGCTCTTCCGCCTGCTGCAGCAGCTGCGCGTGCCAGTTCGCCGACTCCGCGTCGTCAGCGGGACAGACGACATATTGCTCGACCTTCACGAACTGGTGGACTCGAAGCAGTCCGCGCACGTCCTTTCCAGCGCTCCCCGCCTCCCGGCGGAAGCAGGGGGAGAACCCCGCGTAAAGGATCGGGAGCTTGTCGGCTTCGATGATTTCGCCCGAGTGCAGCGAAGTCAGCACCACCTCGGCGGTTCCCGCGAGCCACAAATCGTCGTTGGGGAGCTCGTACGTCTCCTCGCGGTGGCCGGGGAACTGGCCTTGGTTGAGGAAGGCCTGCTCGCGCGCGATCGCCGGCACCGTGATCGGGGTGAACCCCGCCTTTGCGATCCGCTCGAGTGCCCAGCCCATCAGCTTGGTCTCGAGCAGCGCGAGCGCGCCTTTGAGGCAATAAGTGCGACTGCCCGAAACCTGGGTGACGCGGCTGAGGTCGCCCCAGTCGTTCTCTTCGATCAGCGCCACATGGTCGAGCGGCTCGCAATCGAACTTCGGTGGATCGCCGACGGTGCGGATGACAGTGTTGAAGCTCTCATCCGGTCCGACCGGCGCGCCTTCATACGGAATCCCCGGCAGCTTGAGCATTAACGCCTTGAGCTCGGCTTCCTTGCCCGAAAGCTCTTCTTCCAGCGCCGAAGCGCGCGCGCCGGCTTCCTTGGCCTGACGTCCCAGCGACGCCTTTTCTTCTGGTGTCGCGTCCTTGAACTTCGCGCTGACGGCGTTTCGCTCGGCCCGCAGCCGGTCGATCTCGGTCTTGGCCGCGCGGACTTCGGCGTCGAGTGCGAGCAGCACTTCCAGATCGAGGTCCACGCCCTTGTCGCGGATCGCGCGTTCGACCGTCGCGCGGTTCGCCTTGACGAAATCCAGTGCCAGCATGCCGCCGCACTGCGGCAAAACCGGGCTTGCTGGCAATGGTCAGCGCGTTGCTGTGCCCCGCGCCGAGTCGATTTGGTCGAGCAACGTCTTCACCGCGGCGGCAAGCTGCGCGTCCTGTCCCGTCTCGCTCTCGCCGAGCGCACGCTCGACCTGGACGTCGACCGGCCGCGGGTGTCCTTCCATGTCCTCGCCGCTCATCGTCTGGATCCGGATGAACGGCGTCCGTACGCTGGACCCGTCGATCAACTGCCGCCCGCCGGTGAAGATGATCCATCCCGCGGTCGGCTCGCCGACCACCTTCCCCAGGCCCAGCGCGCGATAGCCCTGGGTGAAGTCCTCCGAGTCGGACAGGCTGCTCTCGTTCGTGACGAGCACCGTCGGAAGCCCCAGGGCCCGCTGTCCCAGTGCCTGCCGGCTCGGAAATCCGGCGCGGTCGCGCGGTGTCATGCGCAGGTAGTTGCGCCGGGCGAACACGTCGATCGCGTGACCGTTGACGAACCCGCCGTTGTTGTTGCGGATGTCGACGACGACGCCTTCCTTCGATTCATTGTCGGCATCGAGGTCGATGTAGAGCTGCTCGAGGCTCTCGTTGCTCATGTCGGCCATGTGGACATAGCCGAGCCGCCCGCCCGACAGGCGGTCCACCAGCGCGCGGCGGTTCTCGACCCAGGCACGATAGGCGAGACCGGCCGCGGTCGAGGCGGAGACCGGCTGGACGACCACTTCCCGAACCGCGCCGGCCCTCGCGATTCCGACAGGAACCCGCGCGCCGACCTTGTTTTCGAGCAGCTCGTCGATGTTCGAATTTGGTGCGACGGCGATCCCGTCGACGCTTGTCAGGCGGTCGCCAGCCCTGATTCCGGCAAGCGCCGCAGGGCCGAGCGGAATGACTTCGCTCACGATCAGCCCGCGTCCGGACTCGAGCGCGTCGCGGTCGAAGCGCACCGCCAGCTCACCAACCCGGTCGGTGGGTAGCGCGCCGGGGCCGTTGCCGGGCGGGTTGATCCCGCTGTGCGAGGAGTTGAGCTCGCCGATCATCAGGTTGATCGCGCGGCGAACCTCCTGCGGAGTCTTGGCTCCCTCGATATAGGGCTCCGTCTGTGCGCGGAGCGCAGCCCAGTTCTGCCCGTGGAAGTTCGGATCGTAATATGTCCGGTCGAGCGTGCTCCACGCTTCATCGAACACGACCTGCTTCTCGGTATCGAAGTCGACGTCCATCGACGCGTCGACCGCGATCGCCTTGGGCTTGGGCGTGTCGAGCGGAGTCGACATCGGCTTTCCGCCTTCGAGATAGAACAGGGTCTTTCCGTCGGGCGAGAAAGCGAGATCGCGCTTGGGCTTGGCCGTGCTCGTGATCTGTTGCGGCACCGGCGGATCGGCCGCGAGCTCGTCGAGGCTGTAGGTGTAGATATTATCCTGCCCCGCGCTGGTCGCGATGAACGCCATCGTCTTGCCGTCGGGGCTGAGCAGCGGCGAGGATGCGTCGAGGCCGAGCGGAACGGCGGTCGCCCGCTCGCGAAGGCCGTCGAACACGATCGTGGTCGGCTTTACCGATTCGGGCGCGGCCTTCTTCTCCTCCGTTGCCTTGGGTTCGGCACCCTTCTCCTTCTTCTCCTCCGCCGTCTCGCCCGGCGGTTTCTCGGAGAACAGATCGCGGAACTTGTCCTCGCGGTACTTGGGGACGTGCGGTACGAGGTCCACTCGGACGATGCGCGACTGCTCGTTGCGCTGCCCGCTGTCGAACAGCAGAAACTGGCCGTCGGACGACCAGTTGATCTGCGACATATTGCCGTTGGCGAGGAAGCTGACCGGGCGCGGAGTTCCGCCCGCGGCGGGGATCACCTCGATCTGCGTGAACGATTTGGAATCGGTCAGCGGGAAAGCGATCCACGCGCCGTCGGGCGACCATACGGGCGCCGGTCCGCCCCCGCGATCGGTCGCGAGATCGCCGCTGTAGAGCAGCCGGTCGGTGAGCGCTACGCCGGGCCGCGGAAGAGTCAGCCTGCGAAGCTGCTTGTCATTGGCGACATAGACCAGCGATTTGCCGTCCGGCGCATAGACCGGGACCGACGCGTCGCCGCTCGACGTCAGCATCGTTTCATGGCCGCTTGCGACATCATATTCCGCCAGGAGCCGCTGGGTCCCGCGCTCGGTCACGTAGAGCAGCCGGCGCGAGTCCGGCGACCAGCTGACCTCGTCCTCCGCGCCGGCGGTGCGGGTGATCCGCTGCGCCGGCCCGCCGTCCTTCGCGGTGGTCGCGAAAATCTCGCCATGGCCGATGACCGCAATCTTCTTTCCGTCCGGCGAGGTCGCCAGCCGGGTGAACCGATCGAGCTTCAGATGGTCGACCATGTCGTCGGCCGGAGCGCCGCGCAGGGTCAGCGGCACGGCCGCGACGTTGCCGCTCCTGAGGTCGAGCCGCCAAACCTGCATCCCGCGCTCGAACACGATCGCGCTGCCGTCGTGCGCAATGGTCGGATAGAGCAGCCGACCGTCGGTGAAGTTGGTCAGCTTCTGTGGCTGCGCGCCGGGCGCGACCGGGAGCCGCCATAGATTCTCCGCGCCTCCGGCGTCCGACATGTAGATGATCGACTGGCCCGACGGATCCCACATCGGCCACGCGTGGCGCGACGGATCGTCGGCGAGCCGGACATAGCCGGTCGGCTGATCGATCGTCTTCATCCACAGCTGCGACTGATCGATGTGCGAGCTTCCGTGCCGCCACCACTGGCTGCCGCCGATTCCGAAAGCCGCGAACACGACCTTGTCTCCAGCCGGCGAGGGTGCGGATTCGAACTCGTTCAGATAGCGCTCGGCGCTGATCTCGCCCGGCGTGCCTCCGGTCGTCGCTACCCGCATGATGTCCGTGCGGCGCCCGACGTCGTTGCCGTTGGTGGTGAAATAGAGCCAGCGGCCGTCGTTCGACCAGCCGTCGAGCTGCTCATTGGCTTCGGCATAGGTCAGCCGGCTGATCGCGCCGGATGCGAGGTCCAGGACGTAGATGTTCGTCGCGCCGCCGCGCGTGGAATTGAACGCCAGCTTGCGTCCGTCCGGGGAGTAGAGCGGGCGAAAATCGTCCGCCGGTCCGGATACCAGCAGATGCGCGACTCCGCCTTGCGCGGGCGCTTCCCAGATGTCGCCGCCCGAGGCGAAGGCGACCACCGACCCGTCGGGCGAGAGGCTGGGCTGGGCCAGCATCGGCCGGCCTTCGGCCGTGGGCTGCGCCCGGACAGGCGACGCGACAAGCAGACAAGCGGCGGCAGTGGACAGGGCCGCGGCCCAGATGCGACGATTCACAAGGATTCTCCCCCGAGAGACAGGAGCATGGATATCAGCTGTCTCGACCGTCGCAATCCGCTCCGTCGAGGAGAAAGCCGCCTTAATCGAAATGGAGCCGGCGGTAGCGGCCGCGGAAATAGAGCAAGGGATCGAGGCTCGCATCGAAGCTTGCCTTGACGACTTCGCCGATCAGCATGTGATGATCGCCGCCGTCGTGCACCGCATGGCGCTGGCACTCGAACACGCCGAGCGATTCGCCGAGGATCGGCGCCCCCGCCTCTCCGCACGCCCACGGGGTCGCCCCGAATCGGTCCTCGTCGCGGGTCGAAAACCGGATTGAGGCGGGTTGCTGTCCGGTCTGCAACACGTTCACGGCGAAGTGCGACGCGGCGATCAGGGCCGGCGCGCTATTGGCCGTCTTGTCGACACAGACGAGCAATAGCGGCGGCTTTAGCGACACGGACGTGAAGCTGTTGACGGTGAGCCCCGCCGGGGTCCCGTCGGGCTTCAGACAGGTCACCACCGTCACGCCCGTGGCAAAGCAGCCGAGCGCGTCGCGCAGGGTCCGCGGGTCGTGTCCGCTGCGATATTCGCCCTTCGTCGTTTCGGCCATGCCCTTGGCTATAGCGTTCTCGACTGCTTATGCGAGGCGCGATAGCGGAGCTGCGCAAGCAGAGAGGGAGTTCCGATGAACCGAGTGGCGCAAGCGATTTCAGCTTTTGGCGTGTTGGCGGCCGCGTCCGTCGTGGGGGCGGCCGCCCCGACCGCGGATCCGAACCTCTACCTCGAGCAAATTGACGGTGCGCGCGCGCTCGCGAAGGTCAAGGGCTGGAACGCGGCGACTCTCGCGGTGCTCGAGAAGCAACCGGGATTCGCCGATTATCGCGCCAGGGCGCTCGCACTTCTTTCGACCAACCAGAAGATCGCAGAGCCGGATCGGATCATCGGCAGCAAGGTGCTCAACTTCTGGCAGGACGAGCAGCATCCGCGCGGCATCTGGCGGGTGTCGCCGCTCGCCGATTTCGCTGCGGGTCACCCGCAATGGCGGACCCTCCTGGACATCGACGCGATGAGCAGGGCCGACAACAAGAAATGGGTGTTCAAGGGCGCGACCTGCCTGTCACCCGCTTATGTCGACTGCATGGTCAACCTCTCGAACGGCGGCGGCGACGCCGTCGAGGTGCGCGAGTTCGACCTCGCCAAGGCCGCGTTCATTCCGGGCGGCTTCTTCCTTCCCAACGCCAAGAGCGAGGTGTCGTGGGCCGGTCCGGACGCCTTGTTCGTCGGCACCGACTTCGGCCCCGGCACGCTGACCGATTCCGGCTATGCGCGGATCGTGAAGCTGTGGAAGCGCGGCACGCCGCTGTCGGCTGCTACACTGCTCGCGCAAGGCGAGAAGTCCGACGTGTCGGTCAATGCGCGCAGCCTCGTCGACGGGGACCGCACCTGGCCGATCGTCACCCGCGCGGTCGACTTCTACCACCACAAGGTGTGGCACATCGCCCCAGACGGGCGGCTCGTCCCCTCGCCTTTGCCCGACGATGCCGAGATTGAGGATGTGCTCGACGGGCGCGTGATCGCATCATTGAAATCGCCCTGGCAGAGTCACCCCGCCGGCGCCCTCGTCGCTTACTCGATTCCTGACCTGCTCGCCGGCCGCACGCCGGCAATCGAGACGGTGTTCGTCCGGAACGAACATCAGGCCGTGGAGCAGGTATCGGCCAGCCGCTCGAAGCTGTGGGTCAAATATCTCGACGACGTTTCGGGGCGCCTCGCGGCGCTGACCCGAGCGCCTGACGGGACGTGGAGCGGCGTTCCCGTCGCGCTTCCGGACAAGTCGACGGTCCACCTCAACGCCACCGCCTCCGCCTCCGACCTCGCCTTCGCGACCGTCGAAGGTATGCTGACCCCGCCGACCCTGTTCCGCGCGGAGCCTGGCGCCGCGCCTGCGGTCGTCCAGGCGCTTCCGCCGCAGTTCGACGCATCGAACATGGTCGTCGAACAGCATTTCGCGACGTCGAAGGACGGCACCAAGATCCCCTATTTCCTCGTCCGCCGGAAAGATGTGACGGGCCCGGTCCCCGTGATCGTCCACGCTTATGGCGGCTTCGAGCTTGCGCAGACCCCGACCTATCTCGTCACCGAGCCCTACCGCTCCGGCCCGCTCGCGCTGTTCTGGGTGCAGGAGGGCAATGTCTACGTCCTCGCCAATATCCGCGGCGGCGGCGAATATGGTCCCCGCTGGCACCACGCGACGATGCGCGAGAAACACCAGAATGCGTTCGACGACGTCTTCGGCGTGGCTCAGGACCTGATCGACCGCGGCGTCACCCGGAAGGGACGGATCGCGATTTCAGGGCGGTCGAACGGCGGATTGATGGCGGCGGCCTCGATCACCGAGCGCCCGGACCTGTTCGGCGGCGCGATCATCGGCTCGCCGCTCATAGACATGAAGCGTTACTCGCACCTGCTCGCCGGCGCCTCGTGGATGGGCGAATATGGCAATCCCGACATCCCCGCCGACTGGGCGTTCATCAGCAAATATTCGCCCTACCAGAACCTCAAATGCGGCGTTCGCTATCCGGTGCCGTTCATCTACACCTCGACTCGCGACGACCGGGTCCATCCGGGCCACGCGCGCAAGTTCGCTGCCAAGCTCGAGGAGTGCGGGGACCGCTTCTTCTACGACGAGGCGATCGAGGGCGGGCACGAGGCTGGCGTGGTGCCCGCCGAAGACGCGCAGCGCGTCGCGCTCGAGGCCGTGTACCTCAACATGGTCCTGCCGCGCGAAGGAGCGGCCGCTCCGACCCGCGGCGAGCGAGGACGCTAGTCCGCCAGAAGAGCGAACATCCAAACGTCCGTTCGTCCTGAGCGAAGTCGAGGGTCGCTGATCCAACGGCGGTGCCAGCGCCCTTCGACTACGCCGCTTCGCGGCTCCGCTCAGGACGAACGAACCGTTTAAAGCGCCAGCATATCCTCCGAGGTCAGCGCCATCACGTCGGCGATGGTTTTCTCGATCGTCTCCGACACCAGGTAGCGCGGCTGGAAAGCGTCGTGCTTGTACGGCGTGTTCACTGCCCGCTCGACGGAAAAGGGCAGGCGTTCGACCTTGTCGCTCTCCAGGCTGAAATGCGCCTCGCCGAAGCTCGACGCCAAACCCGCGCCGAGGATCTTGAGCTCGCCATGCTCCTTGGCAAGGCCGAATTCGACGCTGTGCCAGTAGAGCCGCGCCGCCTTGTGCCCCTGGTCCGCGGCGATCGCGGCTGACCCCAGCTCGCCGATGTGCCGGGTCATCTCGGCATAATCGTGGTGCGCAAGCATCGGGATATGGCCGAACATGTCGTGGAAGCAGTCGGGCGCTTCGAGATAGTCGAGCTGGTCGCGCGTCCGGATGAAATTGCCGACCGGAAAGACGCGTTCGGAGAGCATTGCGAAGAAGATCTCGTCCGGCACCAGCCCAGGAACGGCGACCGTCCGCCAGCCCGTGCGCGGCTCTAGGATCGCATTCAGCCCTTCGACGTCGGGCACGCCGGGGTGCGACAGCTTCAACAGGTCGATGCCGTCGAGGAAGGCCGAGACCACGCGGCTTCCGAGCAGCTCGACCTGGCGCGCGAACAGCAGGTCCCACACCGCGTGATCGTCGGCGGTGAAGCTTTCCCAGCATTGCGGGACGACATATTCGCTCCATCTCCCGGCTGGCTGGTTCTTGGCGATCACTTCCTGGAGCATTCTTGTGGTTCCTCTGCTTGGGCCAATAAAAAACCCGCCGAGCTTGGCGCTGGCGGGTCCGGAGGCTGGTGACTGATGTGCTTAGGCGCGCGTCAGCTCTGTCCAGCCTCCCGCGGATAATAATAGCTCGCCGGCGCGGCCGCAGCGGCGCGGATCATGTCGGCGAGGGCGAACTGGCAGTTCATCGAAGTTCTTATCTCAGCGTTTGTGTGAACGATCAATGTCCGGCAAGGATGCATGTTACATGTGGTTCGACACATTGTTGAACATGGTGTTCACTTTGCCGCCGAGGTTGCTCATCGCGGCCAGCGCGGCGATCGAGATGAGCGCGCCGACAAGGGCATATTCGATTGCGGTCGCGCCGCCCTCGCTGCGGAAAATTCGCGTTAACCTGCTCATGACCCACTCCTTGGTTAACAGCGCGCCGCGCTGAGACCGTTCGTCGGTCGGCATTTTCCTCTCATGCGGCCTGCCAAACCCTTCCCGAAGATGGTTAACGTCCCGGTGCTGAGTCCCGCAGTCGGCGGGAAGGAACGAGTGAACGGCGCGGTAACCGCCCTTGTCAGCTTTTCCTCAACCTCGACCCGGTGAAACGGGGGCGGGCGGGGGCATTGAGGCACAGTGGGAGCCGTTGATGCCAGGTTTTGGAAGACGAGTTGATGGGCCGACAGGCCGCCGCCGGACTCCGCGAGAGGAAGTGGTCCTTGCTGCCTCGGCACTAACGCCCGGAGCATCGCGAGCCGTTGTCGTGACCGACGTTTCGCCTTCGGGAGCGAAGCTCATCGGGCGCAAGCTGCCGCCGGCGGGAAGCGACGTCCTGCTCACCGTGGGAAGCGCCGAGCTGTTCGGCGAGATCGCCTGGCTTGGCCACGACGAATGCGGAATCTCCTTCGAATCGCCGCTGCCCGCCGAGCTCACCGATTATCTCAAACAGGAAGGGCGCTGGGCCAAGGTGATGGGGATCGCCGCGGTCTAACTGGCGGCGATCCGGTTGATCGCGTCGGCCAGTGCGACGTCGCGATCCGTGACTCCTCCCGAATCGTGGCTAGTCAGCCGGAAATCGACCCGATTCCAGACGCTTGTGAACTCGGGATGGTGGTCCGCCTTCTCGGCGTGGAGAGCGACGCGCGCGAGGAAGCCGAACGCCTCGCTGAAATCCTTGAACTTGAAGGTGCGGGCGAGTGCCTTGCCGCCCTCCTCGAATGCCCAGCCGTCGGGAGCGTCCATCTCAGATTCTCCTGTCCTACACAGGTTGATTGCGCCTAGTCGGCTCCTTGATGCTCGACAACCTGTTCAGATTGAGCCCTGGCCTCAGCAACCCTTCGCGCGCGTGCGTATGCGCGCACGCGCGTTGCACTGCCAACTTTGGCAACTTTCGCGCCCTTGAAATGAGAGAGCCCGGAGCGCAGTTGGTCCGCAAAGGAGTTCGCTGATGGCCACGCAGATCGTCGAAGGGGAGGGCGTCCTCGGGCTCGACAATCCCATGGGCACCGACGGGTTCGAGTTCGTCGAATATACCGCGCCCGACACGGCGCTTCTGCGTGACCTGTTCACCCGCATGGGTTTCCCGGCGATCGCCAGGCACAAGCGCAAGGATGTGACGCTCCACCGCCAGGGCGAGATCAACTTCATCATCAACGCCGAAAGCGGCAGCTACGCCGAGCAATATGCGGCCGAGCACGGCCCGAGCGCTTGCGCCATGGCATTCCGGGTCAAGGACGCCAAGGCCGCGTTCGAGCGCGCGGTGCGGCTCGGCGCGACGCCGGTGAAGAACGACGTCGCGCATGGCGAGATGAACATTCCGGCGATCGAGGGGATCGGCGGGTCGCGGCTGTTCTTTGTCGACCGCTACGGCGGGAACGGCTCGATCTACGAAGTCGACTTCGACTTCTTCCCGGACTGGCAGCAGCAGATGGCCGAGCTCGACAGCCGGCTCACCTACATCGACCATCTCACCCATAACGTGCACCGTGGCCGGATGGCGGTCTGGGCCGACTTTTACGAGCGGCTCTTCAACTTCCGCGAGATTAGATACTTCGACATCGAGGGTCAGCAGACCGGTCTCTTCTCCAAGGCGATGACCAGCCCCTGTGGAAGAATCCGTATCCCGCTCAACGAGAGCCAGGACGACAAGAGCCAGATCGAGGAATTCCTGCGCGAATATAAGGGCGAGGGTATCCAGCACATCGCGCTCGGCACCTCGAACATCTACGAGGCCGTGGACATCATCCGCGGCCGCGGCATCGCCTTCCAGGACACGCCCGACACTTATTACGAGATGCTGCCCGAGCGCATCCAGGGACATTCGGAAGACATCGCCGAGCTCGAGAAGCGCCGCATCCTGATGGACGGCGCGCCGACCGAGGGGCAGGGCCTGCTGCTGCAGATTTTCACCCAGAACGTGATCGGCCCGATCTTCTTCGAGATCATCCAGCGCAAGGGCAACGAGGGCTTCGGCGAAGGCAATTTCAAGGCACTGTTCGAATCGATCGAGCTCGACCAGATCCGCCGCGGAGTTCTCGAGTCCGAATGACCGAAGCTTTTATTTGCGATTATGTCCGGACCCCCATCGGCCGCTACGGCGGCGCGCTGGCGCATGTCCGCGCCGACGA
>DATNFJ010000030.1:0-34683 GCA_035606455.1 Sphingomicrobium sp. | reverse complement strand
CTTCCCGCTTATTTGATGCTTGCCGCCAATCTCACGCGCAGCGCAGCCTGAGACGACCCGGCGGTCCGCCGAGTCGCTGCAGAAGAGACGTTGGAATCGCCATTCCGGCCCAGCGCAGAGTAAGAAAAATGTTAATGATTCACACGGTCTGCCGCTGAATCGGCACGCTTCGTCGCTGGTTGTGCCAAAAAAAGACAGTATTATTAACGGGTAACTGGCGCGGAAACTTTCCAGGGTTTAGCGGGGAGTTAACGACTCGCATTTCGACAGCGGTGAAAAAGACGCTGGCCGTGTGGGGCGTACGGCCCGAACGGGCATAACAGGAGAAGGGGCATGCGCAGAATAGCAATAGGATTGGCCGCGGCTGCGGCGTTTACGATGGCGACTGCCGCTCAGGCGACGGTCAGCATCACCGGGACGACTGGAGTCACCACCTCCAATCTCCAGAATCTCACCGCCCAATCGGGCAGCTTCCAGTTCGGAAGCAATTCGCTCGCAGCGGGGAATTTCACCGACTCGCTCACATTCCACAATGACCTGGCCGACCTTTACAATCTGACGGTCCAGACGTTGAACGGAGTGTCGCTGGTCAACTTCGGCTGCGAGGGCTGCGGCATCTTCCTTTCGGGAACCGGCATCGTCTCGCCGATCCAGCTCGGAGTGACCGGCCTCAACCAGTTCGGCAATACCGTCAGCCTTGGCTCGGGTGATTTCACCCTCACGTTCAAGGGATTCGCGACCACCGCGGCTGCGAACTTCAACGGTATCGTGGACTGGAGCGCGGTCCCGGAGCCGGCAACCTGGGCCATGATGCTGCTTGGTTTCGCGGCTATCGGCGCTTCGGTACGGCGCCGCAAATCGGGCGTTCCGCTTCCGCAGCTCGCCTAAATCTCCTGTTTAAGCATGCGCGTGGCTCGGTCGAAGGACCGGGCCACGTCTGCAAAAGGTTCATTCATCGCGATACGCGCCAATCCCGTAGGGCGCGTCCCTGGCTCGGCACCGATACTTGGTCGCCGAGCCTTTTTTGTACGAGCGGAGCGGCCGGCTCGCGACGCTCCTAGCGGCTTCAGCTGCCAATAAGTTCGAAACAGCCCCAACATGAAGCGCGATCCGCGAAATGTCCTCGCCAGCTTGGGCGGGTGCAACCATTTTCCGTCGCGAAACGCCCTCGACAATCAAGAGGGCGTTGGGCGCGGCCGACGGCGCGTTGCACGTATGGCGTCAGTGCCTCGCCCGGGATTCTTTAGCGTCCGCTCTTTCTACCTGTCTTTGGGTCGGTCCACTTCGCTCGAGCTCGCGGCTGCGTTTGAGATAGTAGGAAGCAATCTGTTGCGGGTTAAGCAGGATAGAGCGCTTGAGGTCGATCATCGCTTCATCGGCGCCGGGCCTGGCATCGTCACCGATCTGATGTTTGGCGACAGTAATCCGGGCGTTGATCTCAATCGCGCGGTTGAAATCGGAGATTGCCTTGTCCGAGACCCCCGCCCTCAGATAGGCATTGCCGCGGCTCGTATATGCGATGGTCAGGCTTCTCTGCTGTGCGCCTGCGGACTCAATGATGGCGGTGCATCCGCGAATGACGACATCTACTGGAAAGCGGCCGTCCGAATTGTTGCAATAGGCCCATTGCTGATGGAGATCCTGGCCTAAGGCCGGCTGCGCAAGGGATACGATCGCGGTGAGCGCAAGGCTTTGAAAGCACAGCCGCATACTTTTCCGGTTCACAGCCAGAGATTGGGTCCAAGAGCACGAGTCGGTCAAGTCGGGTCGCAGGCTGCGCGATCGGCTAAGTTCCTGGGATAATCTCGCCAGTTTGCGGCGCGCCTCAGCCACGAGGGCGGCGGAGGGTAGGGCATCGAACTGAGCGGGAATTTGCCGGCAGGACATCGGCCAGGTGCAAGAGCGGCGGCGGGCGCGGCCGTCATCCTGGCCAGGCGATCTCACTCGGCCACTCGATGGAGCGGAAAGCACATATTGGGGAAAATTTGGGGAAGTACGTGGTTTGCAACTGATATAATCTACGCTAAACCATTGAAATCATTGGTGACCCCTACGGGACTCGAACCCGTGTTTTCGCCGTGAGAGGGCGACGTCCTGGACCGCTAGACGAAGGGGCCGTCGATGAAGCGAGGCGGCGATATGTGGGCTCGCGCGCCGCTAGTCAATCAGTGGAGCTTCAATCGCACGAAGCCCATCAGGCCGGTCGGGTTCCTGCTGCCGTAGAGCGGCGCCAAAGGAGCGGGGACGAAATTGACGGCGAACAGGCCGCCCGCTCCCAGGCTCAGGTGATCGGCGACCGGGAAGTCGCGTAACGCACCGAGCGAAACCTTGCCGACCCGAAAGGCAGGGCCATGCTGATCGAGCCCGAGCAGCTCGCGATTGTCGACCCTCTCGCCGCGGCCAAAGATCGTCCACGCCTCATGCTTCAGCGAAAGCTCGGCAGCGAAGCCATCGTCGCTATGACGCTCGATCGTCTTGCGGCCCCACGCGAGCGTTGCGGCGGCACGCCACCCCGGCGCAACATCGTCGGCCCAGAGCGCGCTTGCGGACAGCCGCTTCTGGTCGATGCCGGGCTCCAGCTGCTCCGGATCGGTGAAATGTCCCCAGCTGCCCTGCAGCGCCAGGGTCCGAACCGGATTCCACGATAGCCGCACCGCGGTCGAATCGAGTGGGCCGGTCTCGATATTCCAGCGGTGCTGGTCGGGCTCGCGCGCATTGAATCGGCTCACCTCGAGCTTGACCCCGTCGACCACCAGCCCGGCGGTCAGAACGCCGAAGCTGATGTGCGTCGAATCGAGCCAGTGATGGGTGATCGGCGCCTCGGGTGAATCCATGATCGATTCGCGGTGCATGAACGCGGGCGGCCCGAACGCCGGCTCGCCGGGCAAGCCGCCATAGACGAACAGGCTGCCGTTCGAGCCGATGTTCTGGGAGACGGAGGCGGACAGCTCCATGAACAGATCGTGCGGGTGCTGGCGGTCGATCAGCGGCGTCCGGCCGTTTGCCGTCTCACCGATCTGGAGCAGCAGCGGATAGCCGCTCGGACCCATCAGAGGGTCGGGACTGAGCATCGTCCTCAGCTGCAGCATGCCGTCGCCGAGCGGCCGGCTGGCCATCGCCATCACCATGCCCGAAACGAATGTCTTGTCGTCTCCGCGTGGGCCGGACTGATGGTCATAGACGAGATTGACGATGCCATGCGCCATCAGCATCCAGCCGCCCGACATGATCATCGGTCCGCTCATCGCGGTGGATGCGTCGGGCTGCCACGCCGTGCCGGACGATTCACGCTGTTCCGGGTAGGGGCCGAGCACGGCCTTCATGGTCATGCCGTGCATCGCTTGATCCATGCCCTGCATCGGCATTGCTGCGGCCTGGCCCGCCTGCTGCTGACCCATTGGCATCGCCATTGAAGCGCCGGGCGCTCCCCGCATCGGCATCTCGCCGCCTGGCGTCGCTTGCGATGGCATGGGCATCGGCATCTCGACCCTCGGAGTCGGCTGCGATGGCATCGGCATCGGCATTGGCATCGTCGTGGGCGGCTTCCGTGACACCGGCCTCTTTCGCCTTCCGGTCGCCGCCACATGCGGATGCTTTGGGCGGCCCTTCTTCTTTAAGGCCGACTTGGGCGTGGGCGCATGCCTCGGCGCCGGCATGTTCATGCCCGGCATTTCAACGCTTTGGGCAAGGACCGGCTCAGCGCAGGCCAGCATCGCCGCGCTGCAGCCAAGGACAGAAATCCACATGAGGTCAGCCGTCGCGTTCGCTCAAATAGCGCATCAGCTCGGCGAGCGTGCTTTCCATCTGGTCCTGCATCTGGCTGACCAGCTCGTTCTCGCGCATTCCGACATGGTCGAGCGGCTTGGAATAGCTGTCCGAAAAGGACTGGAGGTCGGATCGGTCGAACACGCCCTTGGCGACCAGCTTGGCGAGGATAACGAGGAGGCCATTGGTGTTGGCGATGGTGCCGGCGACCAGCGCCTCGTCGACCATCGACAGCCTTTTGTCGCTGTCGACCTCATCTTCTTCCTCGACCGGATTCATGCGCGTTCACTCTGGGCGGGCGCGGCGAATTGGGCAAGCCTCGACCACGCCGTCCGCTTTTCGGAGAACGGTCGGGTGTTGGCCGCGCTGGAGGAGGGAAGATCGATGAGCGCGATATTCGGCGGCCGCTCGCCGATCAGCCTCCGTCCGACGGCCGCCGCGGTCGAGCCGTTGAACGCGATCGCCTTCAGGTCCGGGTAATCGTGGAGCACATGCTCGATGCGGTTGTGCGCCGCGTCGCGGATCGCCTGGTCTAGGCTTCCCGGCCGGCTCGCCGAAGCGATGACATCCCACAGGCCGATGCGGCGCTCGGCAAGCCGTTCCAGCCGTTCTTCATAGGACAGCGACTGCAATTCTTCGCCAACGGCTGAACCGAGCAGGCGCCAGAACTGGTTGGTCCGGTGGGCATAATATTGCCGTGCAGCAAGCGACGCATCGCCGGGCAGGCTGCCGAGGAGGAACAATCGCGCGTCGCTTCGAGCGATGGGCGGAAGGCCGAATTTGACGCCCACGAATTAACCCCTACAGCCCAGCCCGTGAAGCCGACGGACCTCCGCGTCGCCCTCTTCTCGGGCAATTACAATTATGTGCGCGACGGGGCCAACCAGGCGCTCAATCGCCTCATGGGATATCTCCTGCGCCAGGGCGTGAAGGTCCGCGTCTATTCGCCGACGGTGAAGGAGCCCGCCTTTCCGGCGACCGGGGACTTGGTCAGCATCCCGGCCATCCCGATCCCCGGGCGCACCGAATATCGCTTGCCGCTGGCCTTGCCGCCCCGAGTCCGGCGCGACCTGGCGGAGTTCAATCCCAACGTCGTTCATGTTTCGAGCCCGGACATCGTCGGCCATCGCGCGGTCACCTGGGCCCGCAAGAGGCAGATCGCCTGCGTCGCATCGGTCCACACCCGGTTCGACACTTATCTCGCTTATTATCACTTGCAGGCGCTTGAGCCGCTCGCGCGCGACATCATGCGGCGCTTCTATCACCGCTGCGAGGTGGTCATGGCTCCGGCGGAATCGACAGCGATCATCCTGCGCGTACAGCGGATGAACCGCGACATCGCTATCTGGGCGCGAGGGGTGGACCGGGAGCAGTTCAACCCCGAACGCCGCGACATGGACTGGCGCCGAGCACAAGGGATCGGCGACGACGAGATGGTCGTCGCCTTCCTCGGCCGGGTCGTCATGGAAAAAGGCCTGGATGTGTTCGCCGAGGCGATCCATGTCTTCGCCGAACGCGGCCTCAAGCATCGCGTGCTGGTCATCGGCGAGGGCCCTGCGCGGCCATGGTTCGAGCAGCAGCTGCCCGACGCCATGTTTACGGGCGAGCTTACCGGAGATGACCTCGGCCGGGCGCTCGCCAGCGCGGACCTGTTCCTCAATCCCTCGATCACCGAAGCCTTCGGGAATGTGACGCTCGAATCCATGGCTTGCGGGCTGCCGGTCATCGCCGCGGAGGCGACCGGCGCGACCAACCTGGTGCGCCACGGAGTCACGGGGACTCTGGTCGACGGCACCGAACCCGACGAATTCGCCGACGCGCTGGAAGCTTATGCGCTCGATCCCGACCTGCGGCGCCGCCAGGGAGAAGCGGCGCTGGCCATCGCCAAGACGATGGACTGGGATTCGATCAACGCCGCCGTGACCCGGGTGTACATGCACGCGATCCACAAGCGCGAGCGGCTTGCGCGGATGACGGGCCGCTAGCGCCCGGTCACTTGATCCGCTCGATCTTTTGCGCCGCTTCGTCGAGGACCGCGGCGATCTCGTGGAGCAAATCCTCGTTGAATCCATCGCGGCTGACGCGGTGGCTGAGCGCGGTCATCAGATTCTTGACGGCGCGGCCGATCGCCGGCCCCGCGTCCGAATGGCGCGGCTTCATGTCGTCAAGTCGCTCGAGCAGGCCGTGGACTTCCTCGCCATGCTCGCCGAGATACTTGCGCCCCTCGTCGGTCGCCTGGAATGGCTTTCGCTGTCCTTCGCCCGGCGCCTCTTCGATCAGGCCCATGTCCTGGAGCAGGGTCAGCGTCGGGTAGACGACGCCGGGGCTCGGCGCATATTCGCCGCCGGTCATTTCCTCGATCGCGCGGATAAGGTCGTAGCCGTGGCGTGGCTCATCGACGATCAGCTTTAACAGCACGAGCCGCAACTCGCCGCCTTCGAACATCCGGCGGGCGCGCCGTCCGCGGCGACCGCCCCAGCCGCCGCCATCGGGCCCGTCGCCGAAATCGAAGCGGAAGGGTCCCCAGCTGCCCTGCCAGCCGCGGCCGGTCGCGACTTGGCGCCAGACGTCGGCGAAACGAAACGCCCGCTCGCATTCCGGTGGGAACGGGGGCATCGGCGGGATTGGCGGTTCAGGGGGATGAGGATGATATCGAGGCATGATTGCGGTCCTCCTTAGATGCGTCGTAGATATATCGTAGCTGCATCTTGAGCAAGCCTGTTGATGCAATTTGCGGGATGCGGCTTATGGTTCGCAGACCATGGCGGACCTGTTTGCCGATCAGGAATTGCCTGCCCGCCCGGCCGACGTGCCGGCGACCGGTGCGCCGCTCGCCGACCGGCTCCGCCCGAAATCGCTCGAAGAGGTCGTCGGCCAGGAGCATCTGACCGGTCCGGACGGCGCCATCGGGCGGATGGTCGCCGCGGGACGGCTCGCTTCAATGATCCTGTGGGGTCCGCCCGGCACCGGTAAGACAAGCATCGCGAGGCTGCTTGCCGACGCCGTCGGGCTGCGCTTCGTTGCGGTCTCGGCGGTTTTTTCGGGAGTCGCCGACCTCAAGAAGATCTTCGCGGAGGCCCGTACCGCCGCCCGTGCCGGACAAAAGACCTTGCTGTTCGTGGATGAGATTCACCGCTTCAACCGCGCCCAGCAGGACGGATTCCTGCCCTATGTCGAGGACGGCACCGTCACGCTGGTCGGCGCGACGACCGAGAATCCGAGCTTCGAGATCAACGCCGCGCTGCTGTCTCGCTGCCAGGTGCTGATCCTCCGACGCCTCGACCATGATGCGCTGGAGGAACTGGTCCGCCGCGCCGAAGCGCTGGAGGGGCGAGCGCTCCCGGTCACGCCGGAAGCGCGTGAGGCGCTGATCGCGTCCGCCGACGGCGATGGGCGATTCCTGCTCAACCAGGCGGAGACTTTGTTCTCGGTGGACCTCAAGGAGCCGCTCGATTCCGCGGCTCTGTCGGAGCTGCTGCATCGGCGGGTGCCCGTCTACGACAAGGACCGCGAGGGGCATTACAACCTCATCTCCGCACTCCACAAAAGCATCCGCGGCTCGGACCCGCAGGCGGCGCTTTATTATCTCGCACGGATGCTCGTCGCCGGGGAGGAGCCGCTTTACTTGATTCGCCGCCTCACCCGCGCGGCAGTCGAGGACATCGGGCTCGCCGATCCCAACGCGCTTCTGCAGTGCCTCGCCGCCAAGGAAATGTACGATTTCCTCGGCTCTCCCGAGGGTGAGATCGGGATCGTCCAGGCCTGCCTCTATCTCGCCACGGCGCCCAAATCGAATGCAGCCTATACGGCGCAGAAGAAGGCGTGGAGCTCGGCAAAGGAGACCGGCTCGCTAATGCCGCCGATGCACATCCTGAATGCGCCGACCAAGCTGATGAAGAATGTCGGCTATGGCAAAGGCTATGCCTACGACCACAATGCCGAGGAGGGCTTTTCGGGGCAGGACTACTGGCCCGAGGAGATGGAGCCTCAGAGCTTCTACGAACCCACCGACCGCGGCTTCGAGACGCGGGTGAAAGAGCGGCTGGACTATTGGCAACAGCGGCGGAAAGAGCTGCAACAATCGGGCGAGGACGCGGGTTGAGCCGCCAAGGCTGAGCAGGGAGCATGCACATGTACCAGGTCGATTCCGGCGCCTACTGGCAGGCACAGACGATGTACTGGGGACCCAAGGTCCTCATCGCCATCCTGATCCTCGTCGCGACCTGGATCGTCGCGCGCGCAATCGGTTGGGTGCTTCGAAAGGCGATCGACCGGAGTCCCGCGCTGAGGAAACACGTCACCGGGACGCCGGAGGAAACCGTGGGACATCAGCTCGCCGTCATCGCCAAGCTGATCATCTGGCTGGTCGGGATCATGGCCGCGCTCCGCTTTCTCGGAGTCGGGCAGATCCTCGCGCCGATCAACGAGCTGGTGACCGAGATCTTTGCCTTCCTGCCCAAGCTCATCGGTGCCGGCCTCATCTTCTTCATCGGGCTGATCGTCGCAAGAATCGTCAAGCGGCTGGTCGAAACCGTGCTCATCGCCGCGAATATCGATGGGCTGCTCGCGCGCATCGGCATCGGATCCACCGAGGGGACGGTGCGCACGTCGCCGACGTCCGTGCCGCCCGGAGCGGCGCCCGGCGCCACGCGTGCCAGCCTCGCGCGCGCCGCCGGCGTGCTGGTCTATGCGCTGATCATCATTCCGGTCGCGATCGCCGCCCTGCAGGTGCTCGGGATCGAGGCGATTTCGGGTCCTGCGATCACCATGCTCAACGAGATCCTGGCGGCGATTCCGCGCGTGCTCGCCGCGGCGCTGTGGCTCGGAATCGCGTTCGTCGCGGGGCGATTCCTCAAGACCATCATCGAGGCGATCCTACCGCCGACAGGCTTCGACGATGCGATCCGCTCCACCGGCGTCCTTCCCACGACCGCCTTCCCGTCGCGGATCGTCGCCAACATCGCGATGATCGCGGTGATCCTCGCCGCGGCGATCGAGGCGGCGCGCCAGCTTGGCGGCGACGAGATCGCGATCTTCCTCGCCCAGGTCACGGCGCTCGGCGGCAAGGTGATCTTCGGGACATTGATCATCGTCGTCGGGATTTTCCTCGCGCGGATCATCTCGGGCCTGGTGGCGAGCGGCACCGGGGAGGGCGGCTATGCCCAGACAATCGTCCGCTACGCGATCATCGCCCTGTTCACCGCGATCGGCCTCACCTTCATGGGCCTCGCCGACCAGATCGTGATGCTCGCATTCGGGCTGATCCTGGGTTCGGCCGCAATTGCCTGCGCTATTGCCTTCGGGCTTGGCGGCCGCGACGCCGCGGCGCGGGTTCTCGAGCGCTGGACGGACGAGCCGGACGGCGCGCCAATGCCGCCGCCGCGGCCCAGGCGCATTCGCCAGGCCCCGCCGCCCGAGGACGAACAGCCGCCGCTGGTCTAGGGGCATGACTTTCGACGAGGCGATCGCCTTCGCACTGACGCTCGACGGCACCGAGCTCGGCAAGAGCTACGGAATGCCGGCGGTCAAGGTGGCGTCGAACGGCCGCGCGTTCCTGTTCCGGAGTCACGAGCCGGACACCTCCTTCGGCGTGGCGATGGACCTCGACTCGATCGAGATCCTGAAGGAAACCGACCCCGACACCTTCTGGCAGACGCCGCATTATGTCGGCTGGGAGGGTGTCCTGATCCGCTACGACAGCAAGGACGAGGACCGCGTCCGCGAGGTGATCGAGCGATCGAGAGACTTCGTGGCGGCGAAACCCAGGCCGCGTCCGCGCAAGCGCAAGTGAGGCCTTTTGCGAGCTACGTCGCCATCGATTGGTCGGGCGCGAAGGGCCGACGGCACAAGGGCATCGCGATCGCCGAGGCGCGTGGCGAGGCAGCGCCGCGGCTTATCCGCGCGGGTCATATCTGGTCGCGCGAGGAGGTGCTCGCCTGGCTGCTTCGGCGCGCGGCCCGAGAGCCGACCCTGTTCGGCTTCGATTTCAGTTTCGCACCGCCAATCATTGAACGCGGCGAATATTTGCCTGGTGAAGTGAAGGTGCCGAAGACGGCGCGCGAGTTCTGGGCTTATGTCGATTCGAAGTGCGATGACGAAGACCTCGGCGCCGCGAGCTTTCTCGAGCGGGTCCACCGCAAGCATTTCTATTTCGGAATCGCTGATGGCGTGAAGGCGGGATTCATGTGTTTCCGCCAATGCGACGCGCGCCTCAACGCTCAGGGCGGCCGCAAGACGGCGAGCGCGTACGACGCGATCGGCGCAGCGCAGGTCGCGAAGGCGAGCTTCGCGGGTATGCGCTTCCTCCACGAGCTCGACGGCAAGGTCGCGATCTGGCCGATGGACCCACTGCCCGATCATGGCAGCGCGGTCGTCGAAATCTACACGCGCATTTACCTGCGACGCGCCGGCCTCAGCGGCGTGAAGCTGAGGAGCCGCGCCGAACTCAACCGGGCGTTGAGGGGCCTTGGAAGCGCGCCCGCGCGGCTTCGGTTCGAACCCAACGACCACCAGACCGATGCGCTGGTCACCGCTGCGGGAATGCGCCTTCTCTCCACCACCGAAGCGCGCGCCTTCGACCCCGAGGGCCTCACGCGCGACATCGCTCGAAGCGAAGGCTGGACCTTCGGCGTCCTATGACCCAAATGCGGGCCGAGCCGGATTAGCTCAGTTGGTAGAGCAGCGGTTTTGTAAACCGAAGGTCGCGGGTTCGAATCCTGCATCCGGCACCGCCCGTCCGTCGATCGAGAGTGCCGACCATGCATTGCAGCGAACCCAAGCCCGTTTGTGAAGTCGGCGCGGAGCTTGGCGAAGGGCCCGTCTGGGACCCGCGGGATCGCGCTTTGTGGTTCGTCGACATCAAGAACAGGAAGGTGCACCGCTACGACCCGGCCACAGGCGACTACCGGACATGGCAATCGCCCGAGCCGATCGGCTTCCTGTTTCCCGCCCGCAGTGGAGGTTTCCTCGCCGGGCTGGAATCGGGCCTGTTCACGTTCGATCCGGATGGCGGCACGTTCGACCGGATCGCTACCCTCGAAGCGGACAAGCCGCACAACCGCCTAAACGACGGGGCGGTCGATCCGGACGGGCGGCTGTGGTTCGGAACGATGGACGACAATGAAAAGCAAAAGACCGGCGCCTTCTACCGCTTCACCGACGGCGCGGTATCGCCGACTGGAATCGGCGGCATGGTCGTGACCAACGGGCCGGCAGTATCGCCGGACGGACGCATTCTGTACCTGGTCGACACGTTCGACCGCCGGATCGATCAGGCGGAAATCCATGATGACGGCAGCCTCGGCGAACGCCGTCCCTTCGTCAGGATCGAGCAGGGCGCCGGTTTCCCCGACGGTCCGACGGTGGACTCGGAAGGCTGCGTCTGGGTCGGACTCTATTCGGGTTGGCAGGCGCAGCGCTTCTCACCCGACGGCAAGCTCGCCGGCAGCGTTCGCTTCCCGACGGCCAATGTCACCAAGCTGGCGTTCGGCGGCGATCATCTCCGGACGATTTTCGCGACCACCGCGCGGCACGGGATGAGCGACAAGCAGAGAGCGGAACAACCGCTCGCAGGGCACCTGTTCCAGTTCGAGTGCGACGTCGCCGGGGTCGACTGCCCAATGGTTCAGCTGGCGTCCTGAAGGTTCATCGCCAGTGCGATTGCGCCAAGCGGGCCCGAGTCGCGACCAAGGGCCGGCGGAACGATATAGCGGCCGTCCTGCGGCAGGGTCAGGAAGCCGTTGAGGCTGTCCACCAGCATGGCCTCGATCCGTTCCAGGAGATGCGGATTGTTCTCGACGACGCCGCCGCCGATGGTGATTATGCGCGGCGCCGCGGCGCAGACGATCGCGTGGCAGAGCTGGGCCAGCGCCCAGACGACTGAATCCCAGACGGGATCGTCGGCGGGAAGCGATTTGGCGTTTTCCGCGCCGGCACGCGCGACAAGCGACGGGCCGGCCGCAAGCCCTTCGACGCAATCGCCATGGAACGGGCACGATCCCGCGAATTCGTCGCCGGCAAGCCGCGGAACGCGAATGTGGCCCAGCTCGCAATGGCCGAAGCCACGCGTCGGAACGCCGTTCGCGATCAGGCCAACGCCGACGCCGGTGCCGACGGTCACATAAGCAAAATCGTCGAGGCCGCGTCCCGCGCCCCAGCGCATTTCGGCCAGTGCGGCGGCGTTGACGTCGGTATCGATCGCGACCGGCCCGGCGAAGCGGAGTCCGGCGAGCAGATCCGTTCCGGCCCAGCCAGGTTTGGGCGTCTTCGCGATACGCCCCCTGGAGAGATCGAGCGGGCCGAAGCTGGCGATCCCGAGCGCATCGAATTCCCAACCGCTGAGGATCGCCGCGATTCGGTCAAGCGTCTCCTTGGGAGCCGCCGTGGCCAGCGTCTCGCGCGCCAGCACGTCGCCGGGACCGCGCGCGAGGAGGGCGACACACTTGGTGCCGCCCAGTTCGACGCCAGCGTAAGTTCGCCTGGGGCTATTCGTCCCCATCGCCCGTCAGGAAGGCGGGCGCGAAGTCGGGGGCGGGGCCTTCACCTTCGCCACCCTGGCCTTCGCGGTCGCGCCTCGGACCACGGTCGCCGCGGTCTCCGCGCGGGCCGCGATCACGATCACCGCTCCGACCGCCGCCGTCGCGCCTCGGGCCACGGTCACGGTCGCCGCCACGGCCATGCCGGCCACGGTCCCCGCGGTCGCGTCCGCCACCGCCTTCGCGGTCACCGCGCGGCTCCCTCGGGGGACGCGTGTCGGGCAGCTCCTCGCCGGTTTCCTGGTCGACCAGCCGCATCGACAGGCGGACCTTGCCGCGCTGGTCGACCTCGAGCAACTTGACCTTGACCTCCTGGCCTTCGGAAAGGACGTCGCGGACGTTCTCGACCCGCTCGTTCTTGATCTCCGAAACGTGAACCAGGCCGTCCTTGCCGGGCATGAACGTCACGAACGCGCCGAAGTCGACGATGCTCGCCACCTTGCCGGTGTAGATGGTGCCGGGCTCCGGCTCGGCGACGATGCCCTTGATCCAGTTGCGCGCGGCTTCGATTTTCGACAGGTCGGAGGAGGCGATCTTGATCGTTCCGTCGTCGTCGATGTCGACCTTGGCGCCGGTCTCGGCGACGATCTCGCGGATCACCTTGCCGCCGGTGCCGATCACTTCGCGGATCTTGTCCTTGGGGATCTGCATCGTCTCGATCCGCGGCGCGTGCGCCGACAGTTCCGAGCGCACTTCGCCCAGGGCCTCGTTCATCTTGCCGAGGATATGGGCGCGGCCCTCCTTCGCCTGGGCGAGAGCGACCTTCATGATCTCCTCGGTAATCCCGGCGACCTTGATGTCCATCTGCAGCGAGGTGACGCCCTCGCTGGTGCCGGCGACCTTGAAGTCCATGTCGCCAAGATGGTCCTCGTCGCCGAGGATGTCGGAGATGACGGCGAAGTCCTTGCCTTCCAGGATCAGGCCCATGGCGATGCCCGCCACCGGGCGCTTCAACGGCACGCCGGCGTCCATGAGCGCGAGCGAACCGCCGCACACCGTTGCCATCGAGGATGAGCCGTTGGACTCGGTGATGTCGGACAGGACCCGGATCGTATAGGGGAACTCCTCTACGCTCGGCAGCATCGGGTGAAGCGCGCGCCAGGCGAGCTTGCCGTGGCCGACCTCGCGGCGCCCGGGAGCGCCGAAGCGGCCGACTTCGCCGACCGAATAAGGCGGGAAGTTATAGTGGAGCATGAAGCGCTGGTAGGAGAGTCCCTCCAGCCCATCGATCATCTGCTCCGATTCCTTGGTGCCCAGCGTGGTCGATACGATCGCCTGCGTTTCGCCGCGGGTGAACAGCGCCGAGCCATGGGTGCGCGGAAGGAAGCCCACCGCGATTTCGATCGGCCGGACGGTCTTCGTATCGCGGCCGTCGATGCGGCGGCCTTCCTTGAGGATTGCGCCGCGAACGACGTCGGCCTCGATCGACTTGACGACCTTGGACGCGACAAGCTGCTCCTGCGGGTCAGCTTCGGCGAACGCGGCCGCCGCTTTCTCGCGCGCGGCGGCGAGCGCGGTCTGGCGCTCCTGCTTGTTGGTGAGCTTGTAGGCGGCCTCGACGTCCTTGCCGATGAGGTCCTTGAGCTGCTTCTTGATCGACGCCTTGTCGGTCGACTGCGACAGCTCCCACGGCTCCTTGGCGGCCTGCTCGGCGAGCTTGATGATCGCCTCGATCACCTTCTGGCTCTCGCGGTGGGCGAACATGACGGCGCCGAGCATCTCCTCCTCGGACAGCTCCTTGGCTTCGGATTCGACCATCATCACCGCATTGCGGGTGCCGGCGACGACGAGGTCGAGGTCGCTTTCGGCGATCTCGCTCTGCGACGGGTTGAGGATATACTCACCGTCCTTGAAGCCGACGCGCGCGGCGCCGATCGGGCCCATGAAGGGCACGCCGGAAAGGGTGAGGGCGGCGCTCGCCGCGATCATCGCGAGGATGTCGGGCTCGTTCTCGCCGTCGTAGGAGAGGACCTGCGCGATCACCAGGATCTCGTTGTAGAACCCCTCCGGGAACAGCGGCCGGATCGGCCGGTCGATGAGGCGGCTGGTCAGCGTCTCCTTTTCGGTCGCTCCGCGCTCGCGCTTGAAGAAGCCGCCCGGGATTCGGCCGGCAGCGGAGAATTTCTCCTGATAGTGGACGGTCAGTGGGAAGAAGTCCTGCCCGGGCTTCACCGACTTGGCGGCGGTGACCGCGCACAGCACCACGGTTTCACCGAGGGTCGCGAGAACCGCGCCGTCGGCCTGGCGGGCAACGCGGCCCGTTTCGAGCTTGAGGGTCTTTCCGCCCCACTCGATTTCAACTGTTTTGGTATTGAACATTTGCTTTCCTTCACCCGCGGGCCGGATGCCGGCGGGACAGCTAGTGCAGGCTATCCGGCCTGCAGCGGTTCGGGGCGCCTTGTGGCCCCATTGCGCCCCGCCGAATTGCGGGACTGAACATGTGCGAAGCGGCCCGCAACGGGGCCGCTCCTTCGACTTATTTCCTGAGGCCGAGCGTGGCGATCAGGTCAGTGTAGCGTTGCTCGTCATTGCGCCGGAGATAATCCAGCAGCGAGCGGCGCTGGTTGACCAGCATCAGGAGGCCGCGCCGGCTGTGATTGTCCTTGGCGTGGGTCTTGAAGTGCTGGGTGAGATTGTTGATGCGCTCGGTCAGGATTGCGACCTGGACTTCGGGCGACCCGGTATCGGTCTTGCCGCGCGCATGTTCCTTGATGAGCGCCTGCTTGCGCTCCGCAGTAATCGACATCGATTCACTCCTGTTCTTTTCAAAGGTTGAACCCCCGGACGACCCTGAGGCCGTCGGCCGAAGCCTCGACCAGCGCGACCGGAGTATCCTCCGATATCGCCAGCTGAAGCCCCGGCTTTGCGGGGAACCCGAACAGCATCTGTCCATGGCGGAGCAGACGGGCCTGGTCGGGAGTGACGGGGAGGGCCGGGATGTCGTCCAGCGCCGCGGTCAGCGGCAATACCGTCTCCGTCAGTCGGCGCGCCTTAGCGGCTTCCTCCAGAAAGTCCAGCGAAATGGCGGATTCGAGGGAGAATGGCCCGGCGCGCGTGCGCCTTAGATAGGTGACGTGGCCCACGGTTCCAAGCGCATGGGCGATGTCGCGCGCGAGAGAGCGGATGTAGGTGCCCTTTGAAACGGTGGCCGAGAGGGTAACCGCCTCGACCGTTCGGGCTGAGCTTGTCGAAGCCCTGCCCTTCGTCGCGGAAGTAAGCAAAGACAGTCCTTCGACAAGCTCAGGACGAACGGAGATTGAGTGCACGGTCGCATGACGGGGCTTCAGCTCGGGCTGTTCGCCGGCGCGGGCGCGTGTGTAGGCGGCCTTGCCGCCGATCTTGAGCGCCGAATAAGCCGGCGGCACCTGCGCAATTGCGCCGGTGAACCGCGGGAGGACGGCTTCGACCTCGGACAGGATCGGGAGCACGCCGCTCCGCGCGATCACCTCGCCCTCTGCATCGAGTGTGTCCGTCCCCTCGCCGAAGCGGATGGTGAAGTCGTAGACCTTGGTCGCATCGAGCATTCGGCCGCAGACCTTGGTCGCCTCGCCGAGCGCGATCGGAAGCACCCCGCTCGCCAGCGGATCGAGCGTTCCGCCGTGGCCCACCTTGGTCTTCGGCTCACCCGCCTCGCGCAGAATGCGCTTGACCGCGCTCACTGCGGTGGTCGAGCCGAGGCCGACCGGCTTGTCGAGGATGATCCAGCCGTGGAGCATGGATCCGCCAAAACCTAGCGGAACTGAGAAAGCCACCTCACCAGCTCTTCGGCAAGCGCAATGCGCATGTCGGAGAAGGGGTGATCCGTCGGCCAGACGCTGCCCGCCGCCTTGTCATTTCCTGCCGCGCGCACGGCATTGAGGAGATCGGTCTGCGCACTCCCTCGGCCCCTCTGTGCGCCGACGATGTCGACCGGGCGGTGACCGAAGGCAATCGTCCGTTTCGTCAGGTCGAAGCGGCTTACGTTCGCCCGCATTTCGGCGGCGAGCTTTTCCTCGCTGGTGCCGGCAAGCGGCGGCAGATCCCCGACAGCGTCTTCGTGCCACGCGCGGCGGCCTTCGGCCGTGCCGAGAGCCCGCGCATCGGCGGCGATGTTCCATGGATCGATAAGGAACAGCCCGACGACGCGCGGATCGTCAGCGGCAGCGTCGGCGGCCATGTAGCCGCCCATGCTGTGGCCGGCGACGACGATCCGCGTCGGATCGATTTGAAAGTGCGCGACGGTCGCGGGGTTCTCGAGAAACGCCAGCGCCGCGTGCGTGTCCTCAGCGGCGCCAAGGAACGAGAAGCTCCCGCCGCTTCCCCACGATCCGCGATAGTGGAATGTCAACACGTTCCAGCCTGCGCGCCGCGCCGCCTGCGCGAGATCGAGGTTCTGCTCATTGCCGGGGAAGCCATGCAGCAGAAGCAACGTCGGGTGCGGTCCTGCACCAGACGCGGTGTACATCAGGGCGTTCATTCCACTGCCGTGCGAAGGCAGGACGAATGCCTCCTGACCTGCCGGGTGGGCTGCGTCGGCTCGCGCGTCTTCCGTCACCGGATTTGCGGTAGCGTAGGAGAGCGGAGCTAAAGCCAGTGCCGCGGTCAGAATACAGAATGTTCGCACGGGTCTCTACCCTTCCAATGACCTGCTGGTGCTGGAACCGATCGACCTATTTGTCACGTCCGATTGGTGCGCGGACGTAATTTAGATTGGTCCCAAAAGGATCGTAGCAAGTCAGTCGCGATCGAGATCCTGCGCGACCTTATCGGTGCGGAGCAGTTTCTCGATGTGGGTGCCTTCGTCGAAGCTCTCGTCGGCGACGAACTTGAGTTTCGCGGCATATTTCATGCGCACGCGATGGGCGACCTCGCGCTGGAGGAAGGCGGTGTTCTGGCGCAGCGCCTTCAGCACCGCGTCCTCGTCCTGGCCGAGCAGCGGCTTCACGAACACGGTCGCGTGGCGGAGGTCGGGCGACATGCGCACCTCGGTGACGCTGACGAGGTGCGATTGCAGAGTCGCGTCATGGACGTCACCGCGCTGGAGCAGCTCGCTCAGCACATGCCGCACCTGCTCGCCGACGCGAAGCAGGCGGACCGAACGGCCTTCGGGGGTTTCGGTGCGGCGCATCAACTCTCTTCGTCGGGCAAAATATCGTCGACTGTCACATTCAGCGCGCGAGCCAACTTCACCCACACTCGACCAGGCCCATTCTTCAAGCTGCGCTCAAGTTCTGAAATATATGAAAGGCCAATGCCCGACTTCTCGGCCAGCTGCTTCAGCGAGAGATTGCGATATTGGCGCCACACGCGCAGCGGATTCTCACCGGTGAGAATTCGGTCGACCATCTCAGCAGGTAAATATTCCTCACCTGCATGCCGTCGTTCAGCGGCCTGCTCGGCTGCCAAAACATCAGCGCGGTCTTCAGCAAGATCGAGAAGCCGCTCATAATCTGCAATGGGCAATACTGCCATCTTCTCACCAGCGATCTCAACAATCTGCGCGCCCACGGTCATTTCTCCTCAGTAGACGGAGCCTCGTGGACCGACATCATCGATCCACAGAACTCCGCCTTCGATCCGGAAGATCACGCGCCAATCCTGAACTCGCAGGCGAGACTCTGGTCGGCCCTGCAGCTTCTTCACATTTGCCCTTAGCGCCTCTGGATCGGCCGCAAGTTCCTCGATTTTCCGGCGGATCAGCCTTCGTTTGTCGGAGCGAAGCATTGCACGCGCAGCCGACTTCGAGAAGCGAATCTCCACTGCGCCATTCTATCTCTCGAGAAATTATCTATCAAGATGAATTTCGCATAGTGCGAATCACAGCGTCCGCGCGCGCTCCTCGACCTCGAACACTTCGAGATTGTCGCCCGCCTTGATGTCGTTGGTGTCGGCCAGCATCACGCCGCATTCGAGCCCGGCACGGACCTCCGCGACGTCGTCCTTGAAGCGCCTGAGCGAGCTGATCGTCGTCTTGGAGACGATTACGTCCTCGCGAGTCAGGCGGGCGTTGAGGCCCTTGCGGATGACGCCTTCGAGGACGAGCAGGCCGGCGGCCTTGTCCTTCTTGCCGGCCGGGAAGACTTCCTTGACCTCGGCGCGGCCGACGACTGTCTCGATAATCTCCGGACCGAGCTCGCCGGCCATCGCCGACTTCACCCAGTCGGTGAGGTGATAGATGACGTCGTAGTAGCGGAACTCGACCTTGCTTCGCTCGGCGACCTCACGCGCTTTGGCGTTGGGCCGGACGTTGAAGCCGATGATCGGCGCGCCGCTCGCGCTCGCCAGCGTGACGTCGCTCTCGGTGATCGCACCGACCCCCGAGTGGAGCACGCGGACCTTGATCTCGTCGGTCGAGAGGCGATTGAGGGCGTGTACGATCGCCTCGACCGAGCCGTGCACGTCGGCCTTGACGACCAGCGGGAACTCCATGTGAGTCGACTGGTGCGAGGCAAACATGTTCTCGAGCGTGACCGGCGCCGCGGTCGTGCGCTTCCGGTCGAGGACGCTCTGGCGGTAGGCGGCGACTTCGCGGGCGCGGGCCTCGTTCTCGACGACCGTGAACGCGTCGCCCGCCGAGGGGACGGCGGAAAGGCCCAGCACTTCGACCGGGACCGAAGGCCCGGCCTCGCTCACCTGGCGGCCCTTGTCGTCGATCATCGCGCGGACCTTGCCGCTCGAGGCGCCGGCGACGAACACATCGCCGACGCGCAAAGTGCCCCGCTGGACGAGGACGGTCGCGAGCGGGCCGCGGCCCTTGTCGAGCTTGGCTTCGACGACCGTGCCTTCGGCCGCACGCTCGGGATTGGCCTTCAATTCGAGGATTTCGGCCTGGAGCTGGATCGCTTCCAGGAGCTTGTCGAGATTGGTCTTCTTGGTCGCCGAGACTTCGACGTCCTGGACCTCGCCGCCCATGTCCTCGACGACAATCTCGTGCTGGAGAAGCTCCTCGCGGACCTTCTGCGGCTTGGCCTCGGGCTTGTCGACCTTGTTGATGGCGACGATCATCGGCACGCCGGCGGCCTTGGTATGGTTGATCGCCTCGACCGTCTGCGGCCTCAGGCCATCGTCGGCCGCGACCACCAGGATGACGATGTCGGTGACGTTGGCGCCCCGCGCGCGCATCTCCGTGAACGCCTCGTGGCCCGGGGTGTCGAGGAAGGTGATCTTCGACTTGTCGGGCAGCTGCACCTGATAGGCGCCGATATGCTGGGTGATCCCGCCGGCTTCGTGGGCGACCACGTCGGCGCCGCGGATCGCGTCGAGCAGCGACGTCTTTCCGTGATCGACGTGGCCCATGATCGTGACTACCGGCGGCCGCGCCTTCAGGCTCTCCGGCGCGTCCACGTCCTCGGACGTGTCGATGTCGATGTCGCTTTCGCTGACGCGCTTGATGCGATGCCCGAACTCGGTGACGAGAAGCTCCGCCGTGTCCTGGTCGATGGTCTGGGTCAGCGTGACCGGCATGCCCATCTTGAACAGCGCCTTCACCAGGTCTGCCCCGCGCTCCGCCATTCGGTTTGCGAGCTCCTGGACGGTGATGGCTTCGGGGACGACAACGTCGCGGACCTGCTTCTGCGCAGGGCCGGTCTCCATGTGATGCCGCTTTTCCTTCTCGCGTGCGCGGCGGAGCGCGGCGAGCGAGCGGGCGCGGCTGTCGTCTTCGTCGGACAGCGCGCGGGTGACGGTGAGCTTGCCGCGATGGCGCTGCTCGTCGCCGCGGCCGCGGCTCGGGCGGGGCGCCTCGGGCCGGCGCGGGGCGGGGGCGTGCCCCCCGGGACGCCGTGCACCGCGGTCTTCCTCTTCCTCGCTCTCGGCGGGAGCGACAGGCTCGCGCTCGATCGGAGCTTCCACCGCGCGCGCGGCTTCCTGTTCCGCTTTTAAGCGCGCCTCTTCCGCTGCGGCCTCCTCGGCCTTGCGGTTGTCTTCGGCGCGGCGGCGTTCTTCCTCGCTCTGCTCGGTTCGCGCCCGCTCCTCGCGGCGGCGCGCCTGCTCGAGTGAAGCGAGACGCGATTCTTCCGCCTCGCGGAGGAGCTTCTGCTGAAGCTCCTTGCGGGTAGCGATCTCGTCCTGCGCGGACGGCTTGCGCGGCTGCGGAGCGGCCGGCTTGGGCGCCGGCTTGGGTGCTTCGGCAACCGGCTCGGGCTTGGGCGGTTCGGCCGGCGGCGCTTCGCCCGGACGGCCGAGGATGCGCCGTTTCTTGACCTCCACCACCACGGTGTTCGAGCGTCCGTGGCTGAAGCTCTGCTTGACCTTGCCGGTCTCGACCGTGCGCTTGAGGCCCAGCGGCGGCCGGGTTCCAAGCTTCGGTTTTTCGGTCTGGTCTGTCATTCTATTCCTTCGTCAAATCTTCGTCAGCCGAGTGAATCCCCAAGGCGGGTTCTCCACCTCCAAGACCACGTTCCGGGCCAGTGAAAGCCAGCCACCGGGCAAGCGCGTGACGGACACGCGAAGCGGCGGCGGGATCGGTCAGCGCGATATGTACCACATTTTCGCGCCCGAGTGCCATGGACAAGATAGTGCGCGGCTCGGGGAATATCAGCCCTTGGCTCTCGCCCCCGCCGACTCTCCACGCCTGGTCGAGCGCATTGCGGCCATCATCGCCTGCATCGGCGGCGTGGATCAGCAGGTGAACCTTGCCCGAGCGGGCGGCGGCCTCGACGCGGTCCGCACCGTTGATGAGGTTGCTCGCGCGCGCTTCCATGCCGAGGCGATCGAGCGCGTACTGGCGCAATGCCGCAGCCGTGCGCCCGCCGAGATCGGAGGGGACGGTGACGGCGCTACTCTTGAAGGCGCGCTGAAGCGCCGCCTTGAGCTTGCCGTTGGCGTTGGCCTCGTCGAGCTCGGCCCGGGTGACTCCGATCCATGCGCCGCGGCCCGGCGCGCGGGCGCGGACGTCGGGCGCGATGGTTCCGTCGGGGCCGAGCGCGAGCCGGATCAGCTCCTCTCTCGCCGCCTTGCCGCGCGAGAGGATGCAGGTGCGCTCCGGGACGTGCGCTTCTAGAGAATCATTGCTCCTCGCCCGCAACCGCGTCCTCCTCGGCTGCTGGGGTGGTCGGCTCGTCCTCGAACCAGTGGGCGCGGGCGGCCATGATGATCTCGTTTCCCTGCTCTTCGCTGAGACCATATTCGGCGAGAATGCCGCCCTTGTCCTCGGGCCGATTGCTCGGCTCGCGCTGGCGGCGCTGCTCGGGCCGCTTCTTCTGCACCAGCTCGTCGGTCGCAAGGTCGGCGAGGTCGTCGAGCGTGCGGATGTTCGCCTTGCCAAGGGTCACCAGCATTTGCTCGGTGAGGTGCGGGATCTCCGCCAGGGCGTCCTCGACGCCGAGCTTGCGCCGCTCTTCGCGCGACGCGGCTTCGCGGCGCTCGAGCGCTTCGGTCGCGCGGCTCTGGAGCTCGGTCGCGATATCCTCGTCGAGGCCTTCGATCTGCGCGATCTCGTCGACCGGCACGTAAGCGACTTCCTCGAGGCTGGTGAACCCTTCCGCGACGAGCAGTTGCGACAGCGTCTCGTCGACGTCGAGCTCGCCCTGGAACAGCGCCGAACGCTCGACGAACTCGCGCTGGCGCTTCTCGCTCGCGTCGGCTTCGGTGAGGATGTCGATCTGCGAAATGGTGAGCTGGCTGGCGAGGCGGACGTTCTGGCCGCGCCGGCCGATTGCGAGGCTGAGCTGGTCGTCGGGGACGACTACCTCGATCCGGCTCTCTTCTTCGTCGATGACGACGCGGCTGACGGTCGCCGGCTGGAGCGCGTTGACGACGAAGGTCGCGAGGTCCTGGCTCCACGGGATGATGTCGATCTTCTCGCCCTGCAGCTCCTGGACCACGGCCTGGACGCGGCTGCCCTTCATTCCGACGCACGCGCCGACCGGATCGATCGAGCTGTCGTGGCTGATCACGCCGATCTTAGCGCGGCTTCCGGGGTCGCGGGCGGCCGCCTTGATCTCGATGATCCCGTCGTAAATCTCCGGCACTTCCTGCGCGAACAGCTTCTTCATGAAGTCGGGGTGCGCGCGGGAAAGGAAGATCTGCGGGCCGCGCGCCTCGCGGGCGACGCGCAGGATCAGCGAGCGGATCCGGTCGCCGACGCGGACCATCTCGCGCGGAATCTGCTGATCGCGGCGGATGACGCCCTCGGCGCGACCGAGGTCGACGACCACGTGGCCGAACTCGACGCGCTTGACGACGCCGGTGATGATCTCCCCGGCGCGGTCCTTGAATTCCTCATACTGGCGCTCGCGCTCGGCATCGCGGACCTTCTGGAAGATCACCTGCTTGGCGGCCTGGGCGGCGATCCGGCCGAACTCGATCGGCGGAAGCGGGTCGACGATGAAGTCGCCGACCTTGGCGCCCTTCTGGAGCTTTTGCGCGCCTTTCTCGTCGATCTGCTTGAAATGATCTTCGGGCTCTTCGACCACTTCGAGCACGCGCCACAGGCGGAGGTCGCCGGTCTCGGCGTCGAGCTTGGCGCGGATGTCGTTCTCGGCGCCGTAGCGGGCGCGGGCGGCGCGCTGGATCGCGTCCTCCATCGCCTCGATCACGATGCCCTTGTCGATCAGCTTCTCGCGCGCGACGGCGTCGGCGATCGCGAGCAATTCTGCCTTGTTGGCGCTGACGGCAGCGGGTGCGGTGGCCATTCGAATTATTCCTCTACTGTCTCGATTGTCTCTGCGCCCTCGGTGCTGAGCGGCGCGGTGGCGTGAATGAGCTTGTCGGTCAATACGAGCTTGGCCGACGCGATTTCGTGGAAAGGCAAAGCGTGCGCTTCGCCGTCTTTGGTCAGAATGAGCACTTGCTCGCCTTCGGCGCCCTGCAACGTGCCGGTGAAATTCTTCCGGCCCTCGTGCGGCGCGTCCAGGTGCAGCCGGACTTCGTGGCCCGCCCAGTCCTTGTAGTCCTTGAGCCGAGTCAGCGGCCGGTCGATGCCCGGCGAGCTGACTTCCAGCCGGTAGCTGCCCTCGATCGGGTCGGCGAGGTCGAGGCACTCCGACAGCCGGTGCGAAATCCGCTCGCAGTCGGCGATATCCAGCTGGCGCGTGTCCGGCCGTTCGGCCATGACCTGAAGCGTCGGATCGGACGCGCCGCCGACCATCATCACCCGAACGAGATCGTAGCCGAGGTTCTTCACCGCGGGTTCGATCAAACGTTCAAGGCCGGCAATGTCGGTCACCTGGGCTCCATATCATTACAAACGTCTCTCGGACCGGAGCCGTGGGGCCCCAGCCTCAGGCATCTGGCGATGTCGAGGAGAGAGGCGCGATATAGGCTGGAAGCCGCGCTTCCGCAAGCGATGCTTAGCGGCCGAGCGCGCGGTTCTCCACGCGGATGCGGACGGTGAGCGCGGCGGCGTTGAGCAGGGTGAAGAGAAGCGCGACGCGCCACAGGCCGAAGACCAGCGGCAGCACCGCGATCTCGCCGATCACAACCCAGTAATTCGGGTGGTTGACGAGCCGGTAGGCGCCCCGTCGAACGAGCGGCGCGCCTGGGAGAACGATGATCCGCGTCGTCCACCGAGGCCCGAGCGTGGTCAGCACCCAGATACGGCCGAACTCGATCAGGACGAACAGCGCGAGCCAGGGGATGAGGATCGGCCGCGATGGCGCGAGCCACCACAGGGCGATCAGCCATAAGGTGTGCACCGCGACGATCAGCGGATAATGACCGGCCCCATATTCGCGCGCGCCCTGGGCAACGAGACGGCGCGTGTTGCGCTTCGCAAGCCACAGTTCACCGAGCCGCTGGAGCGTGACCAGCGCAAGAATGACGATGTTGAGGATCACGCGGCTTCGAGCAGGAGGCCGCCGCAAGTGAAGCCGGGGCCGAAGGCGGTCATCATCGTGCGGTCCGGAAGCCCCCGCTCGAGCAGGCGTTCGAGCACGAACATAACGGTCGGCGCGCTCATGTTGCCGTAATCGTGAAGGACCTCGCGCTCGAGGTTGAGCTCGCCCTGCGGCAGCTCCAGAGCTTTCTCGATCGCGTCGATCACCTTGACGCCGCCGGGATGGCAGCAGAAGCGGCCGATGTCCTCGCGCTTCACGCCCATGCTCGCGCACATCTGGTCCGCGGCCTCGGCGAGCTGCTCCTCGACGAACGGCGGGATGGCGCGGTCGAACACGACCTTGAGACCGGGGTCTTCGATGTCCCAGCCCATGATCCGCAATGTGTCGGGCCACATCTTCTCGGCCGACGCCGTGATCCGCGCGAGACTGTGCTCGCCGCTGGTGACGACTGCCGCCGCGGCGCCGTCGCCGAACAATGCCGTGGCGACCACGGCGGCCGGATCGTCGCTGTCGATCCGGATCGAGATCGAGCAGGTCTCGACCGTCACGAACAGCCAGTTGCTGCCCGGGTCGGAGGCGGCCATGCGCGATGCCGCCGCGAGCCCGTTCACGCCCCCTGCGCAGCCGAGGCCGAAGATCGGCAGCCGCCGGACATCGTTGCGGAAGCCGACGCGCTGTGCCGCCCGTGCCTCGAGGCTCGGCGTCGCGATTCCCGTCGTCGAGACGGTCACGACTCCGTCGATTTCGCGCGGGCTCAGGCCGGCTTTTTCGATCGCGGCCGACGCGGCTTCGACGAACAGGTTCTCGGCGGCTTCAAGATAGACGGCGTTGCGGTCATGCCAGCCGTGGCCGTGCACGTACCAGTCCTGCGGAGCGACGATATGCCGCCGCGCGATCCCGGCGTTGTCGAAAACCCCGGAAAGCCGGTCGAACAGCGCCTTCTTGCCGCCGAACGCTTCTCGAGCGCGGAGCTTGGCTTCGCTCTGCTCGATGACATGCGGTGGCACGGCAGTCGCAAGCGACAAGAGGCTGCAGGGCTGCATCACGCTTGTATAGAGCGGTGGAACCGGTCTTTGGTTCAAATATTCACTGTGGCGGGAGGCCGCATGAACTTCCGTTTGATGCAATTCGCCGCGCTTTTGGTCCTCGCTGCCTGCGGAAGCTCGGCACCGACCAGTGCCCAGAATTCCGGTTCATCCGATGGGCCCGCGAACCTGACTCCGACCGCCCCGCCATTCTCGAGCACGCCTGTCGCGACCTTCGACAATCCGTGGGCGATGGCCTTCGTGCCCGGCACGATGATGGCGATCGTTACCGAGAAGCCCGGACGAGTCTGGCTGGTCGATACCGCGAATGGGCGCAAGGAGCCGGTGAACGGCGTCCCGACTGTCCAGCAAGCAGGAACCAGCGGGCAGGGCGGTCTGCTCGATGTCGTGGTGTCGCCGCATTTCGCGCAGGACGGTTTCGTCTACCTGACTTACTCCGAGCCATCAGGGAACGGCGGGAGTGGACTGGCGCTTGCCCGCGCGCGGCTCACGCGCGGAGCCGCCGCGACGCTCCAGCACCTACGGGTCATCTGGCGCGATCCGGCCGGCGGCGAGGGCGGCCAGTTCGGCGGGATCATCCTGTTCGCGCCAGATGGAAAGTCGCTGTTCCTGACCTCGGGCGAGCGGCAGCGCTTCACGCCCGCGCAGGATCCGAGCCAGCCGCTCGGCAAGATCCTTCACCTGACCCTCGACGGTAAGCCGGCGCCCGGCAATCCGTGGGCAGGAAAGCTCGGCGCCGCGACGGTCACCGTGACCGATCCCCCCGAAGATACCGACGCCGCGAAGAATGCCACCGGCCGGCAGGTGCGCTGGCCCGGGCCGAACCTGACACCCGCGGAGACGTGGACGCTGGGCCACCGCTGCCAATACGGCCTCGCCTTCGCGTCCGACGGACGGCTGTGGGAGACCGAAATGGGCCCGCGTGGCGGCGACGAGCTCAATCTGATCGTCCGCGGCAAGAACTACGGCTGGCCGCTCGTCTCGGAAGGCAAGAATTACAACGGTGTGCCGATTTCAAAGCCGTCGAGCCGCCCCGACCTGGTTCCGCCCAAGCTCTACTGGGTGCCGTCGATCGCGCCGAGCAGCCTCCTCATCTACAGCGGCAACATGTACCCGCAGTGGAGAGGCGACGGCTTCATCGGCGCGCTCGCGGGCAGGGCGCTGATCCACGTCCGAATTCGCGGCGATCAGGCGAGCAAGCTCGATCAATGGGACATGGGGCATCGAATCCGCTTCGTCGGACAGGGACCGGACGGGGCGATCTACCTGCTTGAGGACGGCAGCGGCGGCCGGATGCTCAGGCTGACTCCCGCGGGGGCGCGACGCGGCTGAGGAATTCGCGCGCCAGGGCGTGGTAGAGCTTGTCCTTGCATACCAGGCGCGCGGAGCCGTCGGCGATCAATGCGGACGCGAACAGGGGCAGGATCATGCCGCGGCTCGCCGTCGCCTCGACGATGATGATGACGGCGGTCAGCGGCGCGCGCACCACGCCGGTGAAATAAGCGACCATCCCGAGCAACACGACCGCGCCGCGCGGGTCGTGCGGGAAGAGCAGGCACAGCAGGTTCCCGACTCCGGCGCCGGTCGCCAGCGAGGGAGAGAAGATTCCGCCGGGCAGCCCCGCGACGGTCGAGAGCAGCGTTGCAACGAACTTGCCGGGACCGAACCACAGGGATTCCGGCGCACCCTCGATCGCGGCCTTGGCTTCGGCATAGCCGGTCCCCCAGGTGACCTGGGTGAAGATTCCGATCAACGCGATCGCAATGCCGCATAGCAATGCCCAGACGACCGGACGCTGTGCCAACGGCCCGAGATATCGCCGCCGGTTGTAAGTGATCGCGAGCACCAGCCGCGCGAACAGGCCGCCGGACAGGCCGCCGAGGACTCCCGCGACAGGCGCGATCACCAGCGTTCGGCCGAGACCGATCGTCGCCGGCATCGTTCCGAAGTAGATATAATCTCCGGCAACGCCGAGGCTGGTGATTCCGGCGATCAGGATCGCGGTCATGACCAGCAGCGCCACGCGCTGCTCGAAGGCATTGGCGAGTTCCTCGATGGCGAAGGCGACTCCGGCGAGCGGCGTGTTGAATGCGCCCGCCACGCCGGCGGCGCCGCCCGCGATGATGACTCCGGCGGTGATCGGCACCCGGAACAGGCGATGCACCCGCGCCATGATCGCGGCGGAGACCTGGACTGTCGGCCCCTCACGCCCGACCGACGCGCCAGCGAGGAGGCCGGCGGCGGTCATCAGTAGCTTCGCGATCCCGACCCGAAGCGAGATCAAGCTGCCGAGCGGCGGCTCCGGGTCGGCGGTCGCGGCGATGACCTGCGGAATGCCGGATCCGCGCCCTTCCGGCGTGTAGCGGCGGGTCGCCAGCGCGATGACGACAACGCCAAGCGGCGTGACGATCAGCGGCAGCCACCGGATGGACGCGACGTGCCGCTTGAACAGGTCGATCGCTTCGTTCGCCATTTCCGCAAACAGCAGCGCAACCAGGCCGACGAGGATCGCTCCGGCACCCATCGCAAGCCGGCGTCGCCAGACGAGCGAGGTCGGGCCGTGGCGGCGCGCGAGGACGCGCATCCTGCGCATTGTCGGAGATTCGCGGTTCATGAGATGCGCTTGTAGCGCAGATAATAGGGACGACGGCCCTCCCGTCGCGACTTGGCGCCGTAGCGCGTCTCGATCCACCCGCCGGGCGGCTCGAGGAAGTCGCCCGGATGCTCGGCGAGCCACTCGAACTGATCCTGATGGCGCTGCATGATCATCAGCGACCAGGTGAGATAGGTCGGGTCGTCGGTCGCGAGGCGGAACTCGGCGCCGGGCTTCAGCTTGGCGGCGAACAGGTCGACCGGGCGATCGTTGACCATCCGCCGCTTGGCATGGCGCGCCTTCGGCCACGGATCGGGGTGAAGAAGATAAAGGAAGCTGAGACTGTTGTCGGGTAGGCGCTGAAGCACGTCGAGCGCGTCGCCGCGCCACAGCCGAACGTTGCGAAGCTGCTTCTCGCGGATGTGCGCGAGCGCCGCGGCGACCCCGTTGAGGAAGGGCTCGGCACCGATGAAGCCATGATCCGGAAGCATGTCGGCGCGGTCCGCCAGATGCTCGCCCGAGCCGAAGCCGATTTCGAAGTGGAGCGGCCGCTCGTCGCCGAACAGCCGCCGCGAATCCACCTCGCCTTCCGCCGGCACCGCGATACGCGGAAGCAAGGTGTCGACCAGCTCCTGCTGCCCCTTGCGCAGCTTATGCCCGCTCGACCGCCCGTAAAGCCGATTGAGAGAAAGCGGATCGCCGGACTTGAACGCAGTCATCGCCGGGCGGGACTAAAGGCGCGACACGCCTGCGGCAATCTTCCGCCAATGGAACCATTTCGCTTCTGAAAAGATGAACAAGCGCCAGGAGGAGGAAACGCCATGGCCACCCGCAACGAAGACCCGCACAGCCACCCACGCAGCACGGCGAAGATTGGGGGACACCCGATCCACCCGATGCTGATCCCATTCCCAATCGTGTGTTTCATCGGCGTGCTTGTGACCGACGTGGTCTTTCTCCGGAATGGCATGCACGGATGGGCGACCGCGTCGCGCTATCTGCTCGCGGTGGGCATCGTCATGGGACTCCTGGCGGCGGTCGCGGGCCTTACCGATTTCGTTGGCGACAAGCGCATTCAGGGTTCGGATGCGGTCAAGCACATGCTCGCCAACGTGACGGCCGTGGTGCTCGAGATCGTCAACCTGTTCCTGCGCCTGCACGATGATGCGCCGATCGGACGAATCGGGATCTATCTGTCGGTCATCGTCGTCCTCATCCTGGTCTACAGCGGATGGAAGGGCGGCGACCTCGTCTTCAAGCACGGCATCGGCGTGCGCGATCAATAACCGATCGGAGCAATTTCGGCGCCTGCGGCTTGACCGCAAGTGCCGAGGCTGATTTCGTCGGCGGCAATGAAAAGGGGATGAAATGCGGCCAGTGACGATCGCCGGATTGCGTCTCCACGCCCCTCTGCTCGCGGTTGCCGTCACCTGCTTCGTCGGCACCCTCGTCACCGACCTCTGCTATCAGGGAAGCGGCGGCAATCTGATCTGGCTGAACTTCTCGACCTGGCTGCTCGCGGCCGGGATCGCGTTCGGAGTCGTCGCCTTTGTCCTGATGCTGATCGATGCGGCACGCGGGCTCAATTGGCTCGCGGCGTTGCTTCTGTTCATCGTGCTCGTCGAGGAGCTGTTCAATTCACTGGTCCATGCGCGGGACGGCTGGACCGCGGTAGTCCCGACCGGGTTTGTCTTGTCGATCGTCGGTGGCCTTCTCGCGCTCGTCACCGGCTGGCTCGCGCGGGCGCCGGCAGAAAGCAGCCGCGCGTGAGGCCGCGCCTGTTCGCCTTCGTCGCGTTGCTTCCGCTCGCCGCCTGCGGCGGCGGCCACGATCCCGACCCGTCGCAGGCCGTCGGGCCGCACCCGGTGCTTCCGGCGCCACAGGAAGGAATCCTCCCCGAAATCTCGGTCCCGAGAGTCGTCGGATGGAAAGCCGGTGAAGCGCCGACGGTCCCGGCGGGCTTCCGAATCCAGGCGCTCGCCACCGGTCTCGCCAATCCGCGCACCGTCTATACGCTCCCGAACGGCGACATCCTCGTGGTCGAAACGCAGATCACGAGAACGGAGCCGATCGACCGGCCCAAGGTTCCGGTGCGCGGCTTCGTCATGCGCCTGTCGCATGGAGGAGGGCTGATCGCGAAGTCCGGCCCACCGCCGCCGCAACGGATCACCTTGCTTCGCGATTCCGACGGCGACGGCCGTCCGGAGCTCCGGACAATCCTCGTCGACCATCTCAATTCGCCGTTTGGAGTCGCCTATCTCAATGGCTATCTCTACGTCGCCAATACGGACTCGCTGGTCCGCTATCCGTTCACGCCGGGGCAGACGCAGATCAATGCGCCGGCTGAGAAAGTGCTCGGTCTTCCGGGCGGACTCATCGATCACCATTGGACCAAAAGCCTAACCGTCAGCCCCGACGGCTCGAAGCTCTACGTGGGCGTCGGCTCCAACAGCAATGTCCAGGAACGCGGGCCGGAGGCGGAAACCGACCGGGCGGCGATCTGGGAAGTGGACGTCGCGAGCGGCGCTCACCGGCTGATTGCGACGGGCACGCGGAACCCCACAGCGCTGAGCTTCTATCCTGGCTCGAACAGCTTGTGGGCGGCGGTTCAGGAACGCGACGAGCTCGGGCCGAACCTCGTCCCCGATTACATCACCGCGATTCGGCCCGGCGGCTTCTATGGCTGGCCCTACAGTTATTTCGGACAGCACGTGGATCCGCGCGTGCGCCCGCAGCGTCCGGACCTGGTCGCGAGGGCCATTGTTCCCGATTATGCGCTCGGCGCGCATGTCGCGGTGCTTGGACTGGCGTTCTACACCGGCGCGAGCTTCCCCGCGGCCTATCGCGGAGGCGCCTTCATCGGCGAGCACGGAAGCTGGAACCGCGCTGAGCTCAACGGCTATCGCGTCGTCTACATTCCGTTCGCAGGCGGGCGGCCCGCAGGCATGCCCGTCACCTTCGTCGGCGACTTCCTGAATTCAAAGGGCGAGGCGCGCGGCCGGCCGGTGGGCGTGGCGCTCGACCGCACCGGGGCGCTCCTCGTCGCCGACGATGCCGGCAAGACCGTCTGGCGGGTGAGCTACGCCGGCCGCTAGGCGGCGACTGCGGCTTTCAGGTCCTCGACCAGGTCAACCCGCTCCCAAGGGAAGAATTCGCCTTCGGCCTTGCGCCCGAAGTGGCCATAGGCCGCGGTCGGCTCGTAGATCGGCTTGTTGAGCCCAAGATGCGTCCGAATTCCCCGCGGCGTCAGGCCGCCGAGTTTTCCGATGCGGCCGATCGCCGCCTCGATGCGCTCGTCGCCGACGATGCCCGTGCCGTGCGTGTCGACGTAGAGCGAGAGGGGCTCGCTGACTCCAATCGCATAAGCGAGCTGGATCGTGCAGCGCTTCGCCAGGCCCGCGGCGACGATGTTCTTGGCGAGATAGCGTGCGGCATAAGCCGCCGAGCGGTCGACCTTGGTCGGGTCCTTCCCTGAGAAAGCGCCGCCGCCGTGGGGCGCCGCTCCGCCGTAGGTGTCGACAATGATCTTGCGCCCCGTGAGGCCCGCGTCGCCGTCGGGTCCGCCGATCTCGAAGCTGCCGGTCGGGTTGATGTGATAGACCGTCTCGTTGCCGAGCAGCTGGGGCGGCAGCACGCGCGCGACGACGCCCTTCACATAGGCATGCAACTCGGCCTGCTTCTCGCCCTTGTCGTACCCGGGCTTGTGCTGGGTCGACACGACGATTGCGGTTGCCTTGGCGGGTTTGCCTTCCTCGAAGCGAAGCGTGACCTGGCTCTTCGCGTCCGGCTCCAGGAACGGCGCTCGGCCTTCGTGCCGGTCGCTGGCCATCTCCATCAGGATCTTGTGGCTGTAGTCGAGCGTCGCCGGCATCAAATCCGGAGTCTCGTCGCACGCGAAGCCGAACATGATCCCCTGGTCGCCGGCGCCTTCCTCCTTGCCCTCGGCGGCATCGACGCCCTGGGCGATGTGCGCCGACTGGGGGTGCAGGTTGTTCTCGAAGCGGAAGGTGTTCCAATGGAAGCCGCTCTGCTCGTAGCCGATGCGCTTGACCACGCCGCGGACCGTGTCCTCGATTTCCTTCTCGACGCCAGGCGCCCAATTGCCTTCGCGGTCCATGATCCCTTCGCCGCGGATCTCACCGGCGAGCACGACCGTGTTCGTGGTCGTCATCGTTTCGCAGGCCACCCGCGCCTCATTGTCCTTGCGCAGGAACAGGTCGACGATCGCGTCGGAAATCTGGTCCGCGACCTTGTCGGGATGCCCTTCGGAGACGGATTCGGAGGTGAAGAGGAAGTTGCTGCTGCGCATGGGATGAAGGCGGCCCTCAGGAGGTGAATATCAGGATATAAGGAAGTCTTTATATCCCGCCTCTAGCGGCGCTTGCGGCCGAGCACAATGCCGCCCGCGATGAGCAGGAAACCGAGCAGGATCGGGATTGCGTTACCGAACCTGGCGAACGGCGGCGCCGAATTTGCGGCCGGGGGCAGGACGGCGTCGATCACCCCCGCGGTCCGCCACGGAAGTGCTTTGACGACATTGCCGCGCCCGTCGATCACCGCGCTGATGCCGGTCGGTGTGGCTCGGAGGACGGGGATCCCTTCTTCCGCCGCCCGGAGCCGCGCCTGCGCCAGGTGCTGCGGCGGTCCCCACGATCCGTACCAGGCGTCGTTCGAGGCGTTGAAGATGAAATCGGGCCGGTTGCGCTCGTCCACGACGTGGCCGGAGAAGATGATCTCGTAGCAGACGTCGAACCCGACCTTGCCCCATTCGCCGCCGAGATCGACGGAGCGCGGGCCGGGACCGGAAAGGAAATCCATGTCGCCGGGCGCGAGCCGCGACAGCCCGAGCGCCGAGAGCAGCGGCCGCATCGGCAGATATTCGCCGTACGGGACCAGGTGCGACTTGTCGTAGCGGGCGACGATGCGGCCGCCGGGTCCGAGCACGAAAATGCTGTTCGTGGCGCCGGCCACGCCGACTCCGTCGCGCGAGAAAACGGCAAGGCCGCCGGTCAGCAACAGGTCACCCGGCCCGAGCAGCGACGAAGCCCAGGCCCGTTGGGACTCGGCCGCGGCCTTGCCCGCGATGCGCTGGTCCTCGAGCGGGCTGGTGATCGCGGCTTCCGGCCACAGCAGCAGGCGCGGCTCGCCCGAGGGCGCGCCGGACAGGTTTGCAAAGCGCCGCGCAGTCTCTTCCTCGAAGCCCGGCCGCCACTTGTCGCCTTCGCCGATATTGGGCTGGACGATGCGCGCGTTGCGGATGGTGAGCGGATCGGGCGGTACCGCGGAAGAGGGGAGCACCCACAGGAAAACGGCGGCGGCGAGGATGACCAGCAGCGGAAGCCACTTGCGATAATATTCGAGCCAGATCGCACCGCCCAGGAGGACCACGAGCCCCGAGAGCCCGTAGGTGCCGATCAGCGGACTCACGCCGATCAGCGGTGTCGGGGCAAGCGCGGCGGCGGCAGGATTCCACGGGAAGCCCGTGAAGATCGTCCCGCGGAGCCACTCGGCGATCGCCCACGCGCCGCCGAGGACGGTCACCAGGACAACTCGATCGTCGCGGCCGAATCGCCACGCGATTCCCGTCGCCATCGCCGGATAAATCGCGAGGTAAATCGAAAGCAGGACCACGGCGACCCATCCGAGCCACGGCGGCATCGTCGCCTGGTAGGTGAAGGCGGTCGCGAGCCAGTTCAGCCCGACGACGAACTGGCCGAGGCCGAACAACCAGCCGAGCGCCAGGCTCCGGCCGAAGGATTTCGTCCGGTCCAGAAGCTCACACAGGACCGCGAATGCGACAAGCAGCAGCGGCCACCAGCCCACGGGTTCGAACCCGAAAGCGGACACCGCGCCGGCGACGAATGCGTAGAGCAAGATAAGCATCGCTGCTGCTGGCTAGCGGTTACGCGGCGCTAACGAAAGCCTCGACAAATCGCCTGCCTGCTTGCAGGGCAGCGGGATGGGCCTGCCGCCGTTCCATCTTGCCTTTCCGGTCGACGATCTCGCTGCCGCGCGGGGCTTCTATGGTGAGTTGCTCGGCTGCCCGGAGGGACGGAGCGCCGAGGAGTGGGTCGATTTCGACCTCTACGGGCACCAGATCGTGGCGCACCTGGCGCCGGAGACTGCGCGGGCGCGCGCGACCAATCCGGTCGATGGCGAGGAGGTGCCCGTTCCGCACTTCGGGATCGTCCTGCCGATGGAACAGTGGAAAGCGCTCGCCGCCCGCCTCGAGGAGGCGCGGGTCGACTTCGTGATTCCGCCGACGGTGCGGTTCGAAGGGCAGCCGGGAGAGCAGGCAACGATGTTCTTCCTCGACCCCGCCGGGAACGCGCTCGAGTTCAAGGCGATGACCGACCCGGCGAAACTGTTCGCGAAGAATTAGTCGGCTTGCGCGTCGCCAGCCGGGGCGTGAAGCCGCACGCGAACGACGCGGCGCGGATCGGAATCGACGGTTTCGAGCTTCCAGCCTGACGGGTGTTCGACGCATTCGCCCTTCGCCGGGATGTGGCCGGCGAGCAGGAAGACAAGCCCGCCGAGCGTGTCCACCTCATCCTCTTCCGAAGACAGACGGCGGTCGACCGCCTCCGCCAGCTCCTCGAGCTCGATCCGTGCGTCGGCTTCCCACAGGCCGTCGTCGAGCATGGTCAGCATCGCCGCTTCGGCGTCGTCGTGCTCGTCCTCGATCTCGCCGACGATTTCCTCGACCACGTCCTCGATCGTCACCAGCCCCTCGGTGCCGCCGAACTCGTCGACGACGATGGCGAGGTGGATGCGCTCGGCGCGCATCCTGGCGAGCAGATCGAGCATGCCCATCGATTCCGGCACGTAGAGCGGCGTGCGCATCAGGGTGCGGATGTCGTCGGGCGGCGGCGCGTCGCCGACCTGGACGGCGAACAGATCCTTGACGTGGATCATGCCGATGACGGTATCGAGGCCCCCTTCGAAAACCGGCATGCGGCTATGGCCCGCCTCGGTGAAGGCCGCGACCA
>DATNFJ010000029.1:0-20110 GCA_035606455.1 Sphingomicrobium sp. | reverse complement strand
GGAGCTCGACCAGCGGCACTGGTGGTACAAGGCCCGCCGCGAGGTGCTCGCCGAGCTGATCCGCCGCGAAGCCATGCCTCCCGCCAAGGCCCGAATTCTCGAGATCGGCTGCGGCACCGGTCACAACCTCGACATGCTCGGCCGCTTCGGAGCCGTGGATGCTTTGGAGCTCGACGACGAGGCGCGGGCGATCGCCGAGAAGCGCCTCGGCCGAAAGGTCATGAGCGCGCCGCTCCCCGGGCTCGCCGGCGTTCGCGACCGCCATTACGACCTCATCGCCGCGCTCGACGTGATCGAGCATGTCGACGACGATGAGGGAGCCGTCGCGGCGATCGCGGCCAAGCTCAAGCCCGGCGGCAAGTTCCTGATGACGGTGCCCGCTCACCAGTGGATGTGGTCGGCCCACGATGTCGTCAACCACCACAAGCGGCGGTATTCCAAGTCCACTCTTCGCCGACTCATCGAGTGCTCGCCGCTGCGGCTCGACCGGATCGGCTATTTCAACAGTCTGCTCTTCCCGCTCGCCGTCGCCGAACGCTTCGCGTCCAGGGTTCGCGGCAAGGACAATGCCGATGTGAAGCTTCCGTCAGCGCCGCTCAACGCCGCGCTCGAGCGGATTTTCGCAACCGAGCGTCATTTGGTCGGGCGCTTGCCCTTGCCGCCGGGCTTGTCGCTGTTCGCGGTCGCATCGGCGATATAGCCGAGCCGCGCCTCGGCGCGCCCGTCGCCCGCGACTTCCTGAACGATGTAAAGCGGCCGCCGCTTCGCCTCGTTGTAGAGGCGGCCGATATATTCGCCCAGCAGCGCCAGGGCGAACATCTGGATCGCGCCGAGGACCAACACCACCAGCATCAGCGAGGTCCAGCCGGGGATATTCCTTCCGGCGGCCCAGGCATAAGCGATGTAGAGGACCAGCAGCACCGACCCGAACGAGAGCCAAAGTCCGGCGTGGCTCGCAAGCTTCAGCGGCGCCGACGAAAAGCCGGTCAGCGCGTCGAGCGCGAAGCGTATCATCTTGCCCAGCGGATATTTGGTCTCGCCCGCGAACCGCTCCTGCCGGTCGTAGGCGAACGGCACCTGCCTGAACCCGATCCACGCGACCATGCCGCGGATGAACCGCGCCTGCTCGGGCATCGCCAGCAGCGCGTCGAGCGCGCGCCGACTCATCAGCCTGAAGTCGCCGGCGTCGACCGGGATGTCGACGTCTGTCGCGCGCGACAGCAGTCGATAGAAGCCGTGCGCGGTCGCGCGCTTGAACGCCGTCTCGCCCGAGCGGCTGCGGCGCACGCCAAAGACCACGTCGGCGTCCTCGCTCCGCATCGCCTTCAACATGTCGGGCAGCAGCTCGGGCGGATCCTGGAGGTCGGCATCGATGATCATGACATTTTCGCCGCGGCACAGGTCGAGACCTGCCGTCAGCGCCAGCTGGTGTCCGTGATTGCGCGACAGGTTGACCGCGACGACATGGCGGTCGCCCGCCGCCATCGTCCGCATCGCCTCCCAGCTTCGGTCGCGCGAACCGTCGTTGACCAGGACGATCTCGTAATCGTCGCCGACGGAATTGCGCGCGGCGTTGCTCAGCCGCTCGTGCAGCGCGGCGAGGCACGCTTCCTCGTTGAAGCACGGAACGACAATCGAAAGTGCAACCATCAGTGGAGACGATAGAGCACGGACCCCCGACCGCGCCAGACCGGCTGCAACCCGGCGACAAGGCTATGGTCGTACGGCGGTACGTCGATCAGCCACACATAGTCGAAATCGTTGCGCGGCAGCGCGGCGAGGGATTCGTCGATCTGCCGATGGAGATGGTCGATGCAATGGTTGGGCCGAACCAGTTGCGACGGGTCGGCGGCGAAATAGCCGGCCGCGGTATATTTGAGGTCGAGCAGGTTGACGCCTTCCAACAGCCACTGGTCGTTGGAGAAGCCGTCGCGCCGCACGATCACCATCGCGCCGAGGTGGCTGTTGCGCAGCAACGGCCAATATTCGGTGCATGGCATTCCGGTAAGCGTGATCACCCGGGCGCCCTCCGGCATCAGGTTGATAGCGGTGAGCTTCGCTTTCTGGTCGGCGCCGGCATCGCCAAGGCTGATCGTATTCGCGACGGTTCGTGTCGCGAAGAACAACAGGGCCAGGACGGCGAGCAGATTTGCGATCGTGCGGCCCGGAATGTCCCGGAACCTGATCGCAAGCAGCGCAACGGCCATGAGATAGGGCACGAGGCGCATGTCCGCATAAGCCGAGCCGAACACGATTCGCGGGATGATGACGAAGGAAACGGCGAGCACGATCGCGGTGAAGGCGAGGTTGCGCGACAGGGTGAGCGAGCGGCCGAAAATGCGATTGCCGATCGCGTACAGGAAGACCAGCGCCGCGACGATCAGCGAGCCGATGTCGAACCACTTCCAGCGGTCGCGCAGCGCCGAATAGATCCAGTGCCATTTAATCTTCCAGTCGAACCAGTCGATCGTCTGCCCGCCGTGGGTCTCGCTTCGCCAGATGAGCATCACCAGGATCGGAAGCGCCATCACGGATGTGTGGAGCGCCGCTTCGAGGCCGGCTCTCCACCACGGCCGGCCGCGGTCGTGGAGCCTGACCGCGTCGGCCGAGAAGCACAGCAGGCCGAGCAGCCCCCAGCCGTAGGTGTGGCAGAAGAAGACAACGAGCGAGATCGGGACGAACAGCCAGCCGCGCAATTTCGTCCGTTCGAGCCTTCCAAGCCGGAGCCACAGCCCGAAAGCGAGGAAGGCGAGCGCGACCGAAAGCGCGAAGTTCACGAAGCCGAACAGGAACGGATAACCGTAGATGAAGGGCAGCGCGAAGAAGGCCGTCGGCGGCACCCGTCCATGCACCTCGCGCGCGACCCACAGGAAACCGATCGCCGTCAGCGGCGGAATGGCGAGGACGATCAGCTTCACCGCGGGCTCCAGGCCCATGAGCTCGCCGAGCGGAATCACTAGGAGGTCGACGCCTAGGTTGCCGATCGCCGCCCAGTGATAGTCGTAATAACGCTGAAGCCAGGGCGAATGGCCGAGGTCGAGCTCGACCCGGTACCGCCCCATGTGGCCGAACAGGTCCACCAGCGGCGGGACCGTCGGATAGAGCAGCGGCACCATCGTCGCGAGCACGACAAGGACGAGCACCAGCCGCGATTCCCACCACGGGCGCGCGCCAGCCTCCACCTCATCCGCCGAGCGCGCTTCAGCCCCCATGTTCAAGCAAACCTGTCACCCTTGCCCGCGCGCTCCTAGCGGGAACGGGTCATTTGTCCATGCGAGGACCGGCCGGATTACAAGTTGTTAACGCTGCGGCTCAGGCGGATTTGCGCACCCGCCACACGCGAAGCGCGCGCAGGTGAAGGTCGACCGGCTCGAGCCAGTCCGGCGTGCGGCCGGCGTTGAGCATCGCCGCGAGGCCGTTCGGACCGTGCCTCGACCACCAGATCGATTCCGGCGTGTGCGGGCAGAAGACCAGATAATCGGAATGGCGCCGGGCCAGGATCTGCCGTCCTTCGTCGGGCGGCATCATGAACAGCAGGATCACGTCGCGGATCGCGTCCGGCATTCGGTGATAGCCGCCGGCGATCGCGCGCTGGTGCGTATTGGCGAGGATCGCTGCGGTAATGTCGAGCGGCGCGCCGAGATTGGTCACCGGGAGCTGGTCGAGCTTCTGCAGCTCGCTGTGGCGGACGCAGTCGTCGGCCGATGCGATCTCCTTCGAGAGATGCGGGTCCGACGGAATGACGAGCGCTGGAGCGGCATAGGCCGGCGCCATGATGAACACCGATGCGGTCGTCGCAACGACGCGCACCGGCATCAGCGAAAGCTTCCTCGCCCGCTGCAGGGCGAAGTCGCACAGGAAAGCGGTGCCCGGCAGGCTGATGACGCTTGCGTAGGTCGCTTCGCGGATCACGAACACGCCCGACAGAGTCATCGCGCCGAGCAGATAAGCGAAAATGATCCATTCGCGCCGCTGCGCCGCCGGAGCTTTCCAGACGGCCAGCAGCGCGCCGGCAAGTCCGACCAGCGGCTGGGCGAGGCCGGCCGCCGCGTCGATCGGCGCCAGTTCCCAAACGGGCCGCCCTTCTTCGACGCCATTATACCAGTAATTCCTAACGACCGGGTCGAGTGACGAAAAGGGCCCGCTGAGGAAATGCAAATCGACGAGGAATGCGGCGCCAAGCGTGACTGCGCCCGCCAACGCGAGGACCGTCACGCGTGTCCAAAGCTTGTCCATGTTCGGCCGAACGAGCGCGAGGCAGCACAGCCACGCCGCGCAGAAGCCGGCAAGGTGCGCATCGTTCACCGAGTCGTGCGGGTGGGAGAGCCAGGTCGACGGCGCGTGAGTCGAAGCGAACAGCGCCACGCTCGCGACCGCGAGTCCTCCGAGATAGGATTTCAACCGCTCGCCCGCCGAGGCGTCGAGAAGCCATTCGAGCGCGAGCCAGGAACCGACGGCGGCGGCGAACGGGAGTCCCTCGATGGAGATGTTGAGCCACAGCGCCATCGCGGCTCCGGCGACGAGACCGGCGCGCCGCGGGCGCCTGTCCATCAGCGCCAGGATCGAAAGCAGGCCGAGGACGATCTGCCAGCCGTGATGGTCGATGCGCATCACCCGCATCTGCTTCATCGCGCCGAGCGACGCCGGCGTGGCAAGCACCGCGAGAAGCGCCGCCGGCCCGTCCATCAGCTTCGATGCGATCCGGTAGACGAGCAGCATCGCGATCCCGAGCGTCAGCAGCGGGACGATTACCAGCGCCGCGGACTCCGCGCCCTCGGGCCCGAGGAACGGCCGCGCGAGCAGGATCACTGCAGCGATCGGAACGTCGACCAGCCGTGACCAGTGCATCGGGCCGCCGGTCGGCGCATTCAGACGGTATTGGGTGACGTCGAACCAGCTTTGGCCGCCCAGCCAGTCCCGGACCTGGACGAGGCGCATGGCGTCGTCGGGATCGGGAAACAGGCGCTGAGCGACTCCGGTCCGCGCGCTCCACGCCATCCAGCACGACACCACGAGCCAGATGGCGAAGACCGCCAGAAGCTCGCGCTTCGACGCGGATCGTGGAAGCAGCTTGGCGATCACGCGAACACGACTTTCTTGCGGATCACGTAAGTCGTCTGGAAGCTGACCACGATCGCAATGCCCTTGGCGATGCGCGGATCGAGGCCGTAGCGGCTTCCGACGCCAACGATCGCGGTGGTGATCGCGAGCCCGACGAGCGCCGAGAGGACGAACAGCGCCTGCTGGTGCCGCCGGCTCGCGGAATCCGCCGCGACGAGCCCGACGAACACCATCCGGCTCGAGATCAGCCAGTGGCAGACGATCCCGACGACATAGCCGCAAGCCGCCGCGAGCGCCGGCGGCACGCCGATCGACAGCGCCGCCATGAAGATCGCGAAATCGACCCCCAACGACACCGCGCTTGCGCCGATGTAGCGCAAATAGACCTGGTCGAGCATGCGGGTCAGGCGGCCTTCAGCCGGTTCGGCACCAGCCGTTCGGACGCGAGCGCCGCTTGCGCGCCCTCGTCGCCGGCTTCGTGATATTCGGCATCCTCGTTGACCGCCCAGATGTCATAGGCGCGGCGGCCAGCCTGAATGTTCCTGGCGGTCAGCATCGCGGTCATCATCGCATGGTCCTGGTTGTTGTAGCGATGCATGCCGTTGCGGCCGACCAGGTGAAGCGTCGGATAAGCCGCCTCCAGCTCCTCGCGGATGGCTTCGACATTGTCGCGATACTGGTCGTCGTAGACCGGATAGGCCTTCTCCTGGCGAACCACGACGCCGCCTTCGACGTCGGCTGGATCGCACAGTCCGAGGATCGCCATTTCCTTCTTGGCAAGCTCGACCAGCTCCTCGTCCTTGGAGGCCCACAGACCGTCGCCCTCGAAGCAGAAATATTCGAGGCCGACGCAGGCGAGCGCCGGGTCCGGAACCATCTCCGGCGACCAGCTGCGGAAGTTCTGGATTCGGCCGACTTTCACCTTGGAATCGTGGATATAGATCCAGTTGTCGGGGAAGATGTCCTTCGACCGGATCATCAGCGCGACGGTCAGGAAGTCGCGATACTTGAGGTCATAGGCCCGCGGCATCGATTGCGGCAGCGGATGGATTCGGCTCACCAGCTCGCGGATCGGCGCCGACGAGATGACGTGGCTCGCTTTGATGATGACGCTCTTGCCGTCGCCCTTGGTCGCGGCAACACGCCACCGCTGGAGCTTCGCGTCGAACGACAGCTGCTGAAGCGCGTGGTTCATCAGGACCTTGTTGCCATTCTCGACAACGAAATCGCGAGCCGCGTCCCACATCATGCCCGGGCCGCGCCGTGGATAGCGGAAGGTCTCGAGAAGCGTCTTGGTGCCCATGCCGTCGTTCGGCTTCTTGTTGAGGCCGAGCGAGCGCTTCAGCCCGTCGAGCACCGCGCCGCCGAGGCTCAGCCCCTTGATCCGCTGCGCCGCCCAGTCGGCGGAAATCTCGTCGCACGGCATTCCCCACACCTTCTCGGTGTAGGTCTTGAAGAAGATGTTGAAGAGCTGCTCGCCGAACTGGTTGATGGTCCAGTCCTGGAAGCTCTTCACCTCCTTGCGCGGGAACAGGCGCGACTTGGCGTAGGATGCCATGCAGCAGGTCGAGCGCCAGATTCCGAGGTTCCGCAGCGCCTCGAACCCGCGCAGCGGATAGGAATAAAATTTGCCGTCATAGAAGATGCGGCTCATCCGCGGCCGCTGGATGAAGTCGTCGGGCAGGATCTCGTTCCACAGGTCCACCACTTCGCGCGACTTCGAAAAGAAGCGGTGTCCGCCGATGTCGAAGCGGAAGCCCTGGTGCTCGACGGTCCGGCTGATGCCGCCGACGTAGGTCGGATCCTTCTCGATCACGATGACGGAATAGCCGGCCTTGGTGAGCATATAGGCCGCCGTCAGCCCTGCGGGGCCTGCGCCGATGATTGCGACATCGGCCGCGGCTTCGCTCGTCAGTGGCATTGCTTCCCCCGTCAGTGACGGGTGCACCCTGTCCGCCAAGTTCTAAATCTTGGTTAATAGAGGCTTAGAAACCGCTCCGCCGCTGGACATTCAACAAGAATACAGCTTTGTCGGAATAGCTCGGGCTCGATCCACACGGAGGTAGTCATGAGGAGTATGCTTATCGGCGGCGCTGCGGCGGCCGCCATTTTCATGGGCGGTGCGGCACTGGCCGCCCAGTCATCGGCGCCAGCGCAGCCAGCGCGAGCCGCCCGCCACGGCGGATTTGCGCAGCCTTCAACGCGCGCGGAAGTGCAGGCGCGAACGGCGGCGATGTTCGCGCGGCTCGACACCAATCACGATGGCTTCGTTACCAAGGACGAGCTGGCCGCCACCGAGGCGCAGCGCGAGCAGAAGGCGCAGGCCCGGGCGCAGCGGTTCGATCCGTCGAAGATGTTCGATCGTTTCGATACCAACCACGACGGGAAGATCACCGCCGACGAAGTGGCGGCCGCTCACGCGCGGCGCGCCCGATCGGCGAGCGCGGCGACGGCCCGGAGCGCGGGCTTCCGCGGCCTGTTCGCGCGCGCCGACGTCAACAAGGACAATGTCCTGACCCGCGCCGAATTCGACGCGATGGGCCAGCAGCTGAAAGCGCGCATGGAGCATGCGAGCCTCGCCCGCGGCGGAGTGGCAACCCGCATGTTCGACCGGTCCGATGCGAACAAGGACGGCCGGGTTACTCTGGCGGAAATGCAGCAGTCGGCGCTCGCCCAGTTCGACCGCATGGACCTCAACCACGATGGCACGGTGACGCCGGACGAGCGCAAGCAGGCGCGGCAGCTGTTCAGAAGTCAGCGCAAGCCGCGCGCGGCCGCCACTCAACAATAAGCTGGAAGAAGGCCCGGCCGCACAGTTGTGCGCCGGGCCTTTTGCTATTTCGCGAATTCGGGCGTTTCGACCCGCCGCCGCTTGGCGGGCGCGCGTTTCGCCGGCGTCGGCTCCGCGGCGATCTTGCGATAGCGTGCCTCGGCTTCCGCCATGTAGTCGCGGGTGATCGGAAGCGCGGTGCGCTCGCGGATATATTGCACCTGATAATTACAGGCGGCGCCGTTTTCGAACATGACGATTCCGCCGGCGAGATAGAATTCCCACATCCGGAAGAAGCGCTCGTCGTACATCTTCACGATCTGCTTGCGCGCCTTTTCGGTACGTTCCAGCCAATGCAGAAGCGTATAGGCATAATGGAGCCTCAGGTTTTCGATGTCGCTTGCGATCAGCCGGACCTTCTGGCTGGCTGTCGTCATTTCGCTCAGCGCCGGCAGGTGGTAACCGGGGAAGATCCATTTGTCGGTGAAAGGGTCGGGCGAGAGCGTCGGCTCGCCGAGCTTGCCGATCGTATGTAGCAGCATCACGCCATCGGGCTTCAGCAGCTCGCGGCATTTGGCGAAGAACTCGTCATAATGTTTCGCCCCGACATGCTCGAACATGCCGACCGAAACGATACGGTCGAACTGCTCCTCGAGCAGCCGGTAATCATTGAGCTCGAACTTCACATGGTCTGACACACCGGCGGCTTCGGCGCGCGCCCGCGCGATCTTCAGCTGGTGCTCCGAAAGCGTCACGCCAAGCACGTCGACCCCGGCGACCTTGTGCATGAACAGGGCCATCCCGCCCCAGCCGCAGCCGATGTCGAGCACGCGCTGTCCGGGCTCGAGCGCCAGCTTGGCCGCGATATGCGCTTTCTTGTCGAGCTGCGCCTGCTCCAGGCTCTCGTGCGCCGGATCCGTCCAGTAGGCGCAGCTGTACTGTTTGTCGTCGTCGAGGAAGAGCTCGTACAAATCGTCGCTGAGGTCGTAATGATGCGCGACATTCTTGCGCGCACGCCTCAAATTGTTCGACAGCAGCAGCCGCTTGAGCGTCCGTGTCGCCTTGCCTCGGCGAAGCGCCCTTCGGCCTTCGCCCATGTCCTCCCAGCGGTTGGATCCGACGATCATCCTCAGGAGATCGAGGATCGAGCCGTCCTCGACGATCAGGCGGCCGTTCATATAGGCTTCGCCGAAGCCGAGGCGCGGGTTGCGCATGATGTCGAAGGCGACCCTCTTGTCGGTAAAGCGGACGGTGAGATGCTTGCCTCCGCCGGGACCGAAAGTCTGCGGCGGCTTGCCTGGGAGGAGCAGCGTGATGCTGCCCCGGGTGACCAGCTTGTTCACCATTCGGCCGATCAGCGACATTCTTACGCCTCCAGATACCTGCCCAAATTTAATCCCGGCGCCGCTGGGGCGTCCAGCGGCAAACGAGCGGTAAGCCGGGATTGAGGAGCGTCAAGCCGCCGCTTTGCGCCGCTTGCGTTCCGCGGCCGTTTTGAGCTGGCCGCAGGCCGCATCGATGTCGCGACCGCGCGGCGTTCGCACCGGCGCCGAAATGCCCGCTTCGAAGATGATGTTGCTGAAGGCGCGAATGCGTTCCTCGTCCGAGCATTCGTACGGCGCACCTGGCCAAGGATTGAACGGGATCAGGTTGACCTTGGCCGGAAGGCGGTATCGGCGGATGAGCCGCACCAGCTCGCGCGCCTGTTCGTCCGAATCGTTCTTGCCCTTCAGCATCACATATTCGAACGTGATCCGCCGAGCGTTGTTCGCGCCGGGATAAGCCGCGCAGGCTTCGAGCAGCGATTCGATACCGTATTTACGGTTGAGTGGGACGATCTCGTCGCGCACTTCCTTCGTGACCGCGTGCAGCGACACAGCGAGATTGACCCCGATCTCCTCGCCCGCGCGCGCCATCATCGGTACCACGCCGCTGGTCGAAAGCGTAATCCGCCGGCGCGACAGGCCGAGCCCGTCGCCGTCCATCACGATCGTCAGCGCGTCGCGCACATTGTCGAAATTGTAGAGAGGTTCGCCCATGCCCATCATGACGATGTTGGTGAGCAGCCGCCTTTCGGGCTGTGACGGCCATTCACCGAGCGCGTCGCGGGCGAGCATCACCTGGCCGACGATCTCCCCCGGCTCGAGGTTCCTCACCAGCTGCATCGTCCCCGTGTGGCAGAAGCGGCAGTTGAGCGTGCAACCGACCTGGCTCGACACGCACAACGTCCCGCGGTCGGCGTCGGGGATGAACACCATCTCGAAGTCGTGGCCGTCATGCGTCCGCAGCAGCCATTTACGCGTGCCGTCGGTGGAAACCTGCGCCTCGACCACCTCGGGCCGCGAGATGACGAAGCGCTCGGCAAACCAGCCGCGCTGAGCCTTGGCGATGTCGCTCATCGCCGCGAAGTCGGTGACTCCGCGGTTATAGAGCCAGTGCCACAGCTGCTTGGAGCGAAGCTTCGCCTGCTTCGGCTCGAGCCCCGCGGCTTCCAGCGCCGTCCGGATTTGCTCTTTCGAGAGGCCGACGAGCTCGACGAGTCCATCCGCGCGCGCCGTCGCGGCCCTCGGAACGGGTACGGGATCGATCGCGCCGGCAATCGGCATAAGGGCGGTTTCGGCGCTCATGGCAGGGCGTCTATCTAGGTGCGCTCAGCGGTTTTTGCCAGCGCAGGCGGCAGCCGCGGCGTCGATCGCCGTCGCCGCTCCGTCGAGTGAATAGGGGTCGGCGAACGAATGGCCCGCGCTATCGCGCGATTCGACGCTCATCCCGCTCGCGCCCCGCACTGCGGCGATGATCGCTTGTTCCTGCAGAGGCCCGCTGCTCCACGCCAAATTGCCCCGGCTGACGAGCAGGAACGGCTGGTCGCCGACCCGAAGCATCACGGACGCGCCCGGACGCGGCATTCGCCAGAGGACCGCGTGGAACTCGCCCCACCGGCGCCGGTCGGCGGAAAAGGCGAAGCCGGCGGTCGCCTGCACCTTGCCCTTCGCCGCGATCCGGACCGAGCGGGACAGCGCCTCGCAAGTCCCGCCGCGATCCACCGCCGCCCACGCGCCGCCGGCGAAAACGACAGCGCCGCGCCCGCTCGCCGGCGAGATGCCCACGACTACTGCGGCAAGCGAGACCAGAGACAGGCAGGCCCGCGCCACGGATTCAGACTCCGCTGAGAAGCACGTCGAGCGCGCCCATGATCTCGAAGGCATGTTCCCTAAGAGATTCGACCGGTTCGCCGATCTCCTGCCGTTGAACCGCGGCTGCGAATTGCGTCAGCATCACCTGCTCCGCACCGGCGACCCTGAATATCGGATTGAGTCTATTCGCGGGTTGAGGGGCATCTTGCCGCGGCAGGATCGGGACAACGAACCTGCTGTTCAGGTCGCCAAGCAGGTCGGACTGGCAATCGATCACCAGCCCGCGCCCGGACTTCAGTTGATGGACGTCGAATTGCGCCACCCGGGCGAAGGCTCAGAACTTACGGAGCGAGCGCAGCGGCAGCCCGTGGCTGTCGACGAACGCATTCGATGAATGGAGCGCGTCGCGATTCTCATTTTGCCAACGTTCCGCCCTCGCTTTGGCGACCGCCTGCTCGAGTCCCGAGCCTGCAGCCCGCGAGATATTGATCCCGAGCTCCCGCGCTTCGCGTACCAGTCCGGCATCGAGCGAGACATTGGTGGGAACGCTGGATCGCGCCCTCTTCGGGGTTCGTGAAGTGGCATTCATGCGCATACTTTATGCACATTCAATGACGCATTCAAGCGGCCGCTAGCCGTCATCCACCCGCACCAGCGTCTCGCCGGTTTTCTCGATGACGAAGTTTCGATCGTCGATTCGGCGGACCGATTCGCCGGTATCCAGCATGTAGCGCTTGGTCCGGAAGAACGTGCGCCTGCCGCGATATTCGTGAACGTAGAAACGCGTACCCGACGCATCCTCGACGAGGATGTGACCTGAATAAGACTCCACAAGTCCGCTCCCCTATCGCGGACGATTCGGCTCAGAGGAATCTAACGGAAGTTCGACGGCGGTCCAGCGATTTACGCAAACGCCGACGGAGTCTCCGCGCAGCCAGAGCGGGGCCGGTCCGTCGTCGGGGGCCTGATCTTGTTGTTTAACGCTGGTTATGTATTGTCGCGCTCGCTCGGTTTTGGATGATTCGCCGCGTTGGGAGGCTGTCATGTACCGAGCGACAAGAAACCGCTTCGGACGGATTCTCTAGCTTCGGCGTCGCGCGGTGTCGTTGGCGGAGACCCTCAGCCGCACCGCGGCCGAGCTCGCGTTGTTCGCGGGCGTCGGGTTCCTGCTGTTCGCGCTCAACGACCTGCTCGTCGACCTGATCTATTTCAGTCGGGCGATCTGGCGCTCGCTGGCGGTCTACTCGCGCTATCCGCGGGCCTTCGCGAGCGCCCTTCCGCAAAATCCGGATCCCGGCTTCTTCGCAATGCTGGTCCCGGCCTGGGACGAATCCGCGGTCATCGCGGCGATGCTCCGGGCGACCCTCGAGCGCCTCGAGTATCCCAATTACCGAATCTTCGTCGGCTATTATCGCAACGACCCGGCGACGGCCGCGGCGATTGCCTCTGTCCACGACGATCGGATCGAGGCGGTCGAGGTCGATTGCGACGGTCCGACCACCAAGGCCGACTGCCTCAACTACCTTTATGATGCACTGGTCGCCTATGAAGTCGAGACGGGGCACTCGGCCACGGCGATCGCTCTCCACGATGCCGAAGACGTGGTCCATCCGCTCGAGTTCCGGGTATTCGACCGGCTGATCGGGCGCGCGGCCCTGATCCAGCTGCCCGTGCTTCCGCTTCCCGACCGCCATTCGCGGTGGATCGCTGGCCATTATTGCGACGAGTTCGCCGAGGCGCATATCAAGGAGCTCGTGGTTCGCGAGGCGGTCGGCGCGGCGATCCCGCTCGCGGGCGTCGGCTGCGCGATTGCTCGAAAGCCGCTCTCGAAACTGGCCGCGATTCGCGACGGCAAGCCGTTCGCGGCCAGCAGCATGACCGAAGATTATGAGATGGGGCTGACGATCGGCGCGCTGGGGCTGAAGACCATGTTCGTGCGTCTGCCCGCCTGCCCGGGCGAGCGTGGCGTGGTCGCGAGCCGCGGTCATTTTCCCGCGACGCTGGGCGCCTCGGTTCGGCAGAAGGCGCGCTGGCTCGGCGGCATCGCGCTCTCGGGCTGGGACCACCTCGGCTGGACCGGCGGCATCGGCGAGCGCTGGATGCGGATGCGCGACCGCCGGGGGCCGCTCGCCGCGCTGCTGCTGATCGCGGCCTACGCAGCCGCCTTCCTGTGGTCGCAGATCTGGCTCGCCGAGGCGCTCGGCGCGCCCATCGACGCCCGCCTCGATCCAACGCTCGTCATGCTGCTGACGATCAACGGCTGGCTGCTTGCCTGGCGGATCCTCATGCGGGCCTGTTTCACAACCTACGCCTACGGCCTCGCCGAAGGCCTGCTGTCGGTCCCGCGGGTCGTCGTCGGCAACGTCATCACCATCCTCGCCGCCGCTCGCGCCCTGTCCCTCCACGCCGGTGGCGGAGCGAAGCGGTGGGACAAGACTCACCACATTTTCCCGCTGGAGCTTCCGCAGTGAAGCCGTCGCTCCGCTTCCTCCTGCTGGCGGTATTCGGCTGGGCGGGGCTGCGCGCGGCGACGCTCGGGTCGCTTCCTGGCGCTGAGCTGTTTCGGATCGACGCCAGCGAAGCGAAGCCGCCGCCGCTCATCCCGACGCAGTTTCCACCGATCGAACCGATCGCGACGAGCGATTCCGCTTCCGCCGCGGCGGGAATGACTCCGGCCGCGATGATGGTCGGCCAGCCGCCGCAATTTGTCCCCTCAGTCCGCCCGGTGACGGTCCCGTTCTATCTTGCGGCGCAGCCGCAACCCGCGTCCTCGACGCCGCTCGTCGACAGCCTGCGCGAGCCTCGCCAGCCATTCTATTCGCCCATTCCGGTGCTCGACGAGTGGCCGCTGTCGCGCCTCGCGTCGATGTCCTTTCCGGCGCAGCAATCGACCGTCGTCACGCCGGCCGAGAGTCTTCCCGCCGAGCTCAAGCGGAGCGGGATCGACCGGCTCCAGCTGACCGCCTGGGCGATGCTTCGTGCCCAGTCGCCGGGTGTCGCCGGGACCCAGCCGCTCGCCGACGGCGGCTCGCTCGGCGCGAGCCAGGCGGGCGCCCGCCTGACGTACAATTTCACGCGCCAGATCGCGGCCTCGTTCCGTACCACCAGCGACGTCGGACGGCGCGGGGGCGAGGTCGCGGGGGGCATGCGCGTTCAACCGGTCGCCGGAATTCCCCTGTGGATCGATGCCGAACGACGGCAGCGCGTCGGAAGGTTCGGCGCCGGCCGCAACGCCTTCGCTGTGTTCTTCGAAGCCGGCGTCTACGACCGTCCGATGCCGCTCCACTTCCTTCTGGACAGCTATTTGCAGGGCGGCGTGGTCGGCGTGCGCAACCGCGACAAGTTCATCGACGGAGCGCTCACCCTGACCCGCCCGGTCTACAAGCGATTCTCCGCGGGCTTCGGAGTCTGGGGCGGAGCGCAACCGGGCGTGTACCGCGTCGACGTGGGCCCGCGGGTCACGATGAGGGTGCGCAACAACCTTCGCGTCCATTTCGACTGGCGCCAGCGGCTCGCGGGCAATGCCCGCCCCGGCTCCGGTCCCGCAGTCACACTCGCAGGAGATTTCTAATCCCCCACCCAACCCTCCCCCTGGGAGGGAGGGAATGGAGGGCGGTTGGCCGCCGCTGCTGTTTGCGGCTAGTCTCCCGCACGGCCGATGCAAATCTACCTCCCAATCGCAGGGCAGTCGGTGAACGCGCTGGTCATCGTGCTCCTCGGCTTCGGCGTCGGCCTGCTTTCGGGCATGTTCGGGGTCGGCGGCGGCTTCCTGACGACGCCGCTGCTGATCTTCTACGGCATCCCGCCCACCGTCGCGGTGGCTTCGGCCACGACCCAGATCACCGGCGCAAGCGTGTCGGGCGCGATGGTCCACATGCGCCGCGGCGGCGTCGACCTCAAAATGGCGGCGGTGATGATCGTCGGCGGCTTCTTCGGATCGCTCGTCGGCGCTGCTTTGTTCCGGATGCTCCAGGCGAGCGGCCAGGTCGATGTCGTGATCAGCCTGCTCTACGTTCTGATCCTCGGCTGGATCGGGGCGATCATGCTCAAGGAGTCGCTCGCCGCGCTCGGAGCGATTGGGGCCAGTATTCCGGTCGAGAAACCGCCGCGCCATAACCGCTGGGTCGCCTCACTTCCGCTCCGCTGGAGGTTCTACAGCTCCGGCCTCTACATCTCGCCCGTCGCACCGGTCGCGATCGGGTTCGTCGCCGGGATCATGACGGTGCTCCTCGGCATCGGCGGCGGCTTCATCCTCGTTCCCGCGATGATCTACCTGCTGGGGATGCCGGCGCGCGTCGTAATCGGCACCAGCCTGATCATGATCCTCGCGGTCAGCGCGGGCACCACCATGGTCCATTCGCTGACCACCCACGCGGTCGACATCGTCCTTGCCGCTTTGCTCCTCGCCGGCGGCGTGATCGGCGCACAGTACGGGGCCATGCTGACTACGCGCCTCAAGCCCGATTACCTGCGGCTTGCGCTCGCCGTCATCATCCTCTTGGTCGCGCTCCGTATGTTCCTCGGGCTGTTCTGGCGGCCCGATGAGATTTTTTCGATCGAATATCTGTGATGCGCCGGCTCGCCCTCTTCCTCGCCGCGCCGCTTCTGGTCGCAGCCGAGAAACCCGTGCTCGTTCCCGACGTGTCCTCCCGCGAAGTTCAGATCCGCTACACTTTCTCGGGCGCCCAGCTGCTTCTGTTCGGCGCGATCGCCTACCCCGGCGGCCGGGCGCCGAGCCAGGCGGCCGACGTCGCGGTCGTGCTGCGCGGGCCGGTCCAGCCGATCCTCCTGCGCGAGAAGCAAAAGATCGCGGGAATCTGGATGAACGCGGATTCGAGCCGTTTCCGCTCGGCCCCGAGCTTCTATGCGGTCGCTTCGTCGCGCCCTATCGGCGAGCTGATCGATGAGCGCACCGCCTCGATCTACGAGCTCGGGATTCACAATCTCCAGCTCTCGCCCGGCGGTGGCTCGATTCCCGAGAAGGAGCGACATTTCGAAGCCGGCCTGCTCGATTTGCGATCGCGCGCCGGGCTCTATTCGGAAAGCCCGCACGGCGTCGAAATCAGCGACGGAGTCCTGTACCGCGCCGCCATCACCATCCCCAGCCAGGTCCCGGTCGGCACCTACACCGCCGAGACCTTCCTGATCGACCGCGGCAAGGTGATCGCGGCGGCGACGCGCGACATCCACGTCAGCAAGTCCGGATTCGAGCGGTCGGTGGCGCTTGCCGCCCGCCGCCACGGCTTTTTCTACGGTCTCGCCTGCGTCGCGCTGTCGCTCGGGCTCGGATGGGCCGCAGCCCTCGCATTCCGCCGCCGTTTCTAAGTTAATCTTAACCGCTCTCTTTTATCCCGCTCCAAAGACCATTCACCCGGGAGCGTGACGACGATGGACGACCAGCCGAACCTGCGCGAATTTCTCAATGAGGTCAGCAACTTCACTGAAGAAACCACGCCTGCGCCGGCGGAGTCCGCGCCTCAGCGGCTCGGAGTCATCGGCGAGGTCGTCGAAATCGCGGGTTCCGGATCGCAGATCCGGCTGAACGCCGAGACGGTCGCTTCAATCCAGTCGCACAAGGATCCCTCCGTCGCCATGTCCGGCCAGGTCGGAAGCCAGGTGAAGATGGTGGTCGGCGACGCCTGGCTCATCGCCAATGTGCGCACTCTTCGCTCGGGTGATTCGAATGAGCTGGTCGCCCACGTCGACTTCCTCGGCGAAGGCAGGAAGGACGCGACGGGCAAGCTCAGCAGTTTCCGCCGCGGCGTCACCCGTTATCCGATTCCGGGCGCTCACGTGCTTCCCGTCACCACCGAGGATCTTCGCGCGGTCTTCGCCGCCAGCGACGAGCCGCACATCGAGATCGGCACCGTCTATCCGACCGATGACATCCGCGGAGCCCTCTACGTCGATCCGATGCTCGGAAAGCATTTCGCGGTCCTCGGCTCGACCGGTACCGGCAAGTCGACATCGGTCTCCCTGATCCTCCACCGCATCTCTGAGCTGTCGCCCGAGGGCCACATCCTGATGATCGACCCGCACGGCGAATATTCGGCCGCGTTCAAGAATTGCGGCGAATTGTTCAACGTCGACAATCTGCAGCTGCCCTATTGGCTGATGAACTTCGACGAGCATTGCGAAGTGCTTCTGACCACCCAGGGGCAAGAGCGGCAGCGCGACGCCGACATCCTCGCCAAGTGCCTGCTCGCCGCCCGAACCAAGGGCAAGGACGTGAGCCAGATCGGCAAGGTCACCGTCGACAGCCCGATTCCCTATCTCTTGACCGACCTCAGCGGAATCATCGTCAACGAGATGGGCAAGCTCGACCGCGCCGGGGATACCTTGCCGTTCCAGCGCCTCAAGACCAAGCTCGACGAGCTCCGCGCCGATCCGCGCTACACCTTCATGTTCTCAGGCATGCTGGTGTCGGATTCGATGCCGACCCTGCTCGCCAAGCTGTTCCGCCTGCCGAGCCACGGCAAGCCGATCTCGATCGTCGACGTCTCGGGCGTCCCCTCGGAGATCACGTCGGTGGTGGTCTCGGTCCTCGCCCGAATGGTGTTCGACTATGCGATCTGGTCGCGGACCGAGGCGCAGCGGCCGCTCCTCCTCGTCTGCGAAGAGGCGCACCGCTACGTCCCGAAGGACGAGAATGCGGAGGGCGGCCAGGCCGTCCGCAAGATCCTCGAGCGGATCGCCAAGGAAGGCCGTAAGTATGGCGTGTCGCTCGGCCTCATCACGCAGCGTCCGTCGGATCTTGCCGAAGGCGTCCTGTCGCAATGCGGCACGATCGTCTCGATGCGTCTGAACAACGACCGCGACCAGGCCTGCGTCCGGGCCGCGATGCCGGAAGGCGCGCGCGGCTTCCTCGACGCGATCCCGGCCTTGCGCAACCGCGAGTGCATCGTCTGCGGCGAAGGCGTCGCGATCCCGATCCGGGTCCGGTTCGACGACCTCGAGCCCGAGAAGCGGCCCGCCTCGTCCGACCCGAGCTTCGCCCACCTTTGGCGCGAGACCGGCGACGAAGCCGGAATCATCAGCCGCACGATCAAGCGCTGGCGCGGCCACGGCCGCTGAGGCATGATGCGCACGTGCGGCGCTCCGGCATTGTTCCTTCAATCACTCTTTTGATCGCGGGCGCGATCGCGCTTTCGTCCGCCCAGGCTCAGGGCGGCAATGAAGATTATCCGCTCGAGGCGCTGCACAAGCACCAGCAGGGCGCCGTCATCGTCGACGTCAGCGTCGGAACGGACGGCCGAGTTACCGGCTGCTCGGTTGTGGTCAGCAGCAAATCGCCGGAATTGGATGGCGCGACCTGCAAGATATTCCTGACTCGCGGAAAGTTCACACCCGCTCGAAACGCCGGCGGTCAGCCGACGGTCGATCATGTGCCGGGAAGGATCGATTGGGTGATTCCCGGCTGCAAAGCGCTTCCCCAGGTCGATCCGCGACTGGGGGCGGTGCAAGCAAACGTAACCATCACTGCCGTTCAGGGCTGCTGAGGTCCGCGCCGAGTCTGACTATCCCCGCGCCCCAACGCTGAGCAGCGCCTTCAGCCGCGCCTTCACCGCGTCGGCGAGGTGCGTGTCGACGATTGGAGCGCTGGTGAAGCGGACGCTGAGCGGGTTCACCGGCGTTCCGTTCTCGCGCACCTCGAAATGCACGTGCGGGCCGGTCGAAAGGCCGCTCGAGCCGACATAGCCGATCACTTGACCGGCACGAACGAAGCTGCCCGGCTGCGCGATGATCTCGCTCATATGACCGTAGAGGCTGACGACGCCGCCGCCGTGCGCGATCTGGACTTCGCGGCCATATCCGCCGGCCCAGCCCGCGGCGGCCACGCGGCCATCCGCGGCGGCGACGATCGGGCTGCCCCAACCGGCTCCGATATCGATTCCGGCATGGAAGCGCGTGAAGTGGAGGATCGGGTGATAGCGATAGCCGAAATAGGATGTGACCGGCCCCTGCGCGGGCAGGATGAATCCGCTGCTTTCGGCGGGCGCCGGACGGTCGGCGTTCGCTGCATCGATCCATTCGGCGCGGCCGCCCGCGGCCCATTTGACCAGCTGCAAGCTCGATTGACCGATGCGCTGGAGGCCCGCGTACAGCAATTGATGATCGCTCCCGAGCACCAGGTCGAAGCTGTCGGCGGGACCGATCTCGCCGACGTCGATCTCGGTCGCGAGCGCCGACAGATATTCCGCGGCGACCTGCGGACTCGCTCCGGCCGCTCGAAGCGACCAGTAGAGTTCGTCGCCGGCGACTCCGCGGATTCGGAATGGGCTCGTCGGTGGCACCGCCGGCTCGGCCGCTGGCTGCGGCCCCTGCGGAACGAACGCCCGCTTGGGCGCGAAGGTGATCGATTGGGCCGCCTCGGTCGGCGCCATCGCCATTCCGGTCACCCCGCCGCTCGACAGCGGCGCGAGCCCAAGCGCCTGCCACTGCCGCTGGTCGTCATTGGGAAGCGCGGTCGCGCGCGGCAATGACGCCCAGGCGACGGTGCTGCACAGCAGCGCCAACGCGCCTGCGGTCTTCCAGCCCGGCCGGGGCCAGGCAGGCGAAAGCGACCGCCTGAGCGGATGCGCATGGCTTCGTGACGTCAACACGAGAGCCGGTGTCGCGAATCGAGGTTAAGACGCCTTTAAAATCGACGAACGGAACTTGCCGTCGCGCCGGACGCTGCCACACTCAGGAAGATATGGCGCCGCGTTCAGACGCTCCGGTCCGGGCGATCCTTGGTCCGACTAACACGGGCAAGACCCACCTCGCGATCGAGCGGATGTGCGGCCATTCTTCGGGCGTCATCGGCTTCCCCCTGCGGCTGCTCGCGCGCGAGGTCTATGACCGGGTGGTCGCCATGAAAGGCGAGAAGCAGGTCGCGCTCCTCACCGGCGAGGAACGCATCGTCCCGGCCCAGGCGCGCTATTTCCTTTGCACCGCCGAGAGCATGCCTGTCGGCAACGAGGGTGAGGAGACGCGCGACTTCGCCTTCGCGGCGATCGACGAAGCCCAGCTCGGAATCGATCCCGAGCGCGGCCATGTCTTCACCGACCGCATGCTCCGCGCCCGCGGACGCGAGGAAACCCTGATCCTCGGTTCGGAATCGCTGAAGCCGATCGTCCGCGAGCTTCTCCCCGAGGCCGAGATC
>DATNFJ010000028.1:0-17251 GCA_035606455.1 Sphingomicrobium sp. | reverse complement strand
CGGATGCCGGGGACCGCCTTGAACAGCTCGGCGGCGCTTTCGACGGTCATGTCGAGCACGTCGGCGATCGAGTGGCCCTTGAATTTCACCTCCAGCGTCTCGCGGTTGTAGCGGGCGCCGTGGCAGACGTAGCAGGTGACGTAGACGTCGGGGAGGAAGTGCATCTCGATCTTTATGAGGCCGTCGCCCTGGCACGCCTCGCAGCGGCCGCCCTTGACGTTGAAGCTGAAGCGGCCGGGCTTGTAGCCGCGCGCCTTGCTCTCGGGCAGGCCGGCGAACCAGTCGCGGATCTGGGTGAAGGCGCCGGTGTAGGTCGCGGGGTTGGAGCGCGGGGTCCGGCCGATCGGCGACTGGTCGATGTCGATGACCTTGTCGAGCTGCTCTAATCCCGTGATCTTGCTGCACGGGCCGCAGGGGATGCGGGCGCCGTTGAGCGCCCGGGCGGCGCCGGCGTAGAGCGTGTCGATGGTGAGGCTCGATTTGCCGCTGCCGCTGACTCCGGTGACGCAGGTGAAGGTGCTCAAGGGGAAGGCGGCGGTGACGGACTGGAGGTTGTTGGCGGTCGCGCCGTGGACGGTGAGCTGCTTGCCGTTGCCCTTGCGGCGGGTGGCGCGGAGCGGGATCTCGCGGCGGCCGGTGAGGTAATCGGCGGTGAGGCTGCCGGTGCAGGCGAGGAGCTCGTCGAGCGTGCCGGCGCAGACCACCTCGCCGCCGTGGACTCCCGCGCCCGGGCCCATGTCGATGACATGGTCGGCGGTGCGGATCGCTTCCTCGTCATGCTCGACGACGAGCACGGTGTTGCCGAGCGACTTGAGGCGCTTGAGGGTTTCGAGGAGGCGGTCGTTGTCCTTCTGGTGGAGGCCGATCGACGGCTCGTCGAGGACGTAGAGGACTCCCGAGAGGCCGCTGCCGATCTGGCTGGCGAGGCGGATGCGCTGGCTTTCGCCGCCCGACAAAGTGCCGCTGGTGCGGTCGAGATGGAGATAGTCGAGGCCGACATTGTGAAGGAAGCCCAGGCGCTCGTTGATCTCCTTGAGGATGGCCTTGGCGATTTCGTTCTGGGTGGTCGTGAGCTTTTCGTGGAGCGTCGCGAACCAGCCGAGCGCGTCGGCGACGCTGCGGCGCGAGCTTTGCGAAATGTCCTCGCCGGCGATCTTTACCGCCAGCGCCTCGGGCTTGAGGCGGGCGCCGTGGCAGACCTCGCAGGGTTGCGAGGACTGGTAGCGCGACAGCTCCTCGCGCATCCACGCGCTTTCCGTCTGGAGCATGCGGCGGTTGAGGTTGCCGATCACGCCTTCGAACGGCTTCTTGACCTCGTAGCTGCGCCTGCCGTCGATGAAGCGGAGGGTGACGGGCTTACCGTTGGTGCCGTGGAGGATGACCTCATGCGCTTCCTCCGGCAGGTCCTTCCACGGCACGTTGAGGTCGAAATCGTAGGCGCGGGCGAGGCTGGAGAGCACCTGCATGTAGTAAGGCGAGGGCGGGTTGGACTTGGCCCAGGGCACGACCGCGCCCTTGGCGATCGAGAGCGCGTGGTTGGGGACGACGAGGTCGGGGTCGAACACGAGCTTCTCGCCGAGGCCGTCGCAGGCGGGGCAGGCGCCCTGCGGCGCGTTGAAGCTGAACAGCCGCGGCTCGATCTCGGCGATGGTGAAACCGCTGACCGGGCAGGCGAACTTCTCGGAGAAGATGATGCGGCCGGGGACTCCGAAGTCGAGCTTCATGCCGGACTTCTCCCCTCCCGCTTCGCGGGAGGGGTTGGGGGAGGGATTGTCACCGTTCGCACCGACTTCCGACAGGCCCTCCCCTGACCCCTCCCGCGAGCGGGAGGGGGATGGGTCCGCGGGATCGAGATAGGCGAGTCCCTCGGCGAGCTTCAGCGCGGTCTCGAAGCTGTCAGCGAGGCGCGGCTCGATCCCTTCGCGGACGACGATGCGGTCGACCACCACCTCGATGTCGTGCTTGTATTTCTTGTCGAGCGCGGGCGCGTCCTCGATGGCGTAGAATTGCCCGTCGATGCGGACTCGCTGGAAGCCCGCCTTCTGCCATTCGGCGAGCTCTTTGCGGTACTCGCCCTTGCGACCGCGGATCACCGGCGCGAGCAAATAATGGCGGCTGCCCTCGGGGAGCGCCATGACGCGGTCGACCATCTGACTGACCTGCTGCGCCTCGATCGGGAGGCCGGTCGCGGGCGAGTAGGGGATTCCGACGCGCGCCCAGAGGAGGCGCATGTAGTCGTAGATTTCGGTGACGGTGGCGACGGTCGAGCGCGGGTTGCGGCTGGTCGTCTTCTGCTCGATCGAGATGGCCGGCGAAAGGCCGTCGATATGCTCGACATCGGGCTTCTGCATCATCTCGAGGAATTGCCGCGCGTAGGCGGAGAGGCTCTCGACGTAGCGGCGCTGCCCTTCCGCGTAGATGGTGTCGAAGGCGAGGCTCGACTTGCCCGATCCGCTGAGGCCGGTGATGACCGTCAGGCTCTCGCGCGGGATCTCGACGTCGATCCCCTTGAGGTTGTGTTCGCGCGCGCCGCGGACGGAAATATGAGTCAGCATCTTCGGCTTCGTTCCGTTTATGTTCTAGTCTAGCGTGAGGCGCCGCACCCGGTCAACGCGGCAATAGGCCAAATGGGGATCGTTGCCGCGGATTGCCAGCATTGGCAGTGCCGTGAATTGCGCTAAGCTGCAGAGCCAGGGGGCCAATATGGCTACTGCCGTGGCGAATGCCGAACCCGCGCAGCGTCGGTGGACGCTACCCGAGCGGTTACCCGAAATTCGCGGCCGGGCGCTCATTGCTTATCGCGTCATCTGGCTCGCCGTCGCGACGCTTGCGCTGATCTCAACGACCTACTTCAATTACCAATGGACCGCTCTCCAACTCGCGGGATCCCGGACATTCTTCGACGCCGGCCTTGCGCCAATCCAACGATACGCTGACGGACAGCATGTGCGAGCGGTCAGTCCGCAAGCGCGCCTCGCCGGCGTCGGCGAGGATGCCGCGATTATGTCCATCAACGGCCGCGCGGCGCCCGACGATGACGACACTCTGGCAGCTCTTCTTGACGGTCCGGACGGATCCTCGATCAGCGTGGGTTTGCGCGATGCATCGGGGCGCACCCGCAACGTCACTCTAACTCGAAGCAGCAGCTATGCGCGGGAGGCATATACCGGCAGCGGCCTCACTCTCTCCCGATTGTACTGGATCGAGTTCGCAATCGATGCGGGGGCCAACCTGCTCTATCTGTGCGCGGCGGCATTGCTGTTTATCCGGAGACCTGGCGACACGGTCGCGGGCCTGCTCTCGCTGGGGATGCTGTTCTACCTAATCAATGTGCAAACGGCTGTGCCTTCGCTAGTTCTAGCTGCGGCCGTCGGCTCGGTCTCGGGATCCATGCTGTTGCTCGGTTTCCTGTTCTTTCCCGACGGACGATTGGCACCCCGATGGTGGCCGGTAGCTGCGCTTGCAATCCTCAGCGCCGCGGTCCTGAACATTGCAGCCTATTGGAATTCGGCGGCATTGACCGCCGTCCCTTTCGTGACCTTCCTGGCGGTCATTCTCATCAGCGTTGCCGTCGTTGGACGGTTCAGGGCCGCCGCACCCGTTGTCCGGCAGCAGATCAAGTTCGCAATGCTCGGGTTGATCGCAAGCGTCGGCTGTGCAGCCCTCGGGGTTGCTTTGACTCACGCAGAACTTTTCGCGGCCACCGAAGGCGGACGGTCCTGGTTCAATTTGTTCGGCAGTCTCGCCGGTTCGCTCGACGCAGTTGCGATCGCAGGCGGTCTCTTGATCGCGCTCCTGCGGTTCCGGCTTTACGACGTCGATAGCGCCATCGGCCGATCGGCGGCGTACGGCCTTCTGACAATCGGCTTCGTGGTGCTGTTCGCTCTGAGCGAAAAGCTGATCGAGCTGCTTGGACAGGAATATTTCGGACAGAATGTCGGCGCTCTGGCGGGCGGGGTAGCGGCAGCGCTCGCAGCCGTGATGATCGCGCCGATGCACAAGCGGAGCCATCGCTGGGCCGAAAAGCGCTTCCAGAAAGGGCTCTTCCGGCTTCGGCACATACTGCCGCCGCTGGTCGGCGATCTGCGCGAGACCGCGGGTCTCGAGCAGATTGCGGGAGCAACGCTCGACAGCGTCCTCGAGGGGGTGCGGGCGCGCCACGTGGCGCTGATTGCATGCGACGAATTGATCGGCGCGCGCAACGTTCCGGCGGAGCAGGCGAAAGAATGGTGGCGAAGCTGGACTCCGGCAGTGCACGACGGAATCGATACCGAGCGTACGGACACACTTTTTCCGGTCCGCGTGCCGCTCGAAGCGGAGGGCCACGGCCGTGTCGGCTGGATACTGCTCGGGTCCAGGCCCGACGGCAGTCTGTTCGGCAAGAGCGAGTGCAGAGCAATCGAGGAAATCGCCGAGCCCGTCGCACGCGCCGTCGAGGTTGCCCGCCGCCGGAACGAGCGCGATGAGCAGATCGAAGCGCGGCTGCAGCGAATTGAACGAAGGCTCGCGAAGCTGACGGGCAAGACCAATCCGCGATCAAGGCCGGCCGCGGTCGCCTGATCAGCCGATTCCCGAGCGCTCTCCTCGGTCGTTCTCATTGCGGCGAGGCCAGGAGTGCGAGCCGCGGGCTGGGAGCAGTTGGCTTGCCCCGCAATTGCGCTAAGCTGCGGAGCAGGGGGCGTTCATGGCCACTGCCGTTGCCAATGCGGGAATGCGGCGTGGCTTGACGCTTCGAGTGCCGGAGCGACTCCCGGATTTCAAAGGGAAATGGCTCACCGCTTATTCGATGGTCTGGGCGGTGGCGCTACTAATCGCGGTGGTTGCGCCGATCGGCACGGCCGTGATCAACTACAACGGCCTGGCGCATCCGATCTGGAGGCCGCATGGCCTCGTCACCAACACGGACGACAGCGGGATCACGGTGACGGCGGTGTTCGGAGACGAGGCGCGTCGAGCGGGAGTCCGCGCAGGGGACCGGATCGTCGCGGTCGACGGTTGGCGGATCGCCGGCCGATCGGGCGAGGATCACCTGTTCGCGCTGCTGGACGGGCCGGAGGGATCGATCGATACGATCAGGCTCCGCTCTCCGTCAGGCGCGGAACGAGACGTGAGCCTGGCGACGCGCGCTTCGACGGCCGCGCAGATGTTCCGCGGAACATGGGTGAACCGGGCGACATTCGACGCCTCGACCAAATTCTTCGACCTCGCGTTCCTTCTGTTCCTGGTTCCGGCGGCCGTGCTGCTGTTCATCCGTCGCCGCCGCGAGATCGTTCCGGCGCTTCTGTCTCTATCCTTTCTGGTCATTGCCGGGTTCGTCGGCGGCCAAACTGGGCTTGCGGCAGCGGGCGTCAGCGACAAGCTCGGCCACACGATCGCGAACCTCCTCGGATGGCTGCCGCTCCTGCTGGCACTGATCGCATTTCCCGACGGGCGCTATTTTCCGAAGATTACCGCGGCAGCGGTGGTGCTCGTTCTGCTTGCCACAATGAACGTCCTCTGGTGGCGCCTTGACGGGGCGGATTCCGCCGCCTTTGCGCTGAGCTTCATCCTCGCCGCAGCGGCGCTGGTGCGGCGCTACCGGAGACACCCCGCCGACCTTCGCCGGCAGCAGCTGCGCTGGGCGTTCCTGGGCTTTTTCGCGGGCATATCTTTGGTGATCATGGTCTTGCCGCTGCTCGTCGCAGGCAACCAGCTATCAGCCGCCGATCCGCGCTGGGCGGTGTGGCTCCCGATCATCGGCAACATTTTCGCGGGCCTGAGCTTCCCGTGCATGGCGCTCGGGCTGATGGTGTCGGTGTTTCGCTACCGGCTCTACGACGCCGACACGGTGATCGGCCGATCGGCAGCCTATGGCGTGCTGACGCTCGGTTTTGTCGGCCTGTTCGCGGGCACCGAAAAACTCGCGGAGGTGCTCGGCGAGCGCTATTTCGCGCACAGCATCGGCATCGGCGCCGGGGCAGTCGGCGCAGCGGTTTCGGCGGCATGCATCGTGCCGCTGCACAATCGCGTGCACCGCTGGGCGGAGCGGCGGTTTCAGAAGCCACTGATCCGCTTGCGCGAGGGGCTGTCAGAGTGCGTCGGCGATTTGCGCGAGAGCGCTCCCGTCGAGCAGCTCGTCGAAGCCGTGATGAGCCGGATCGAAACGGGCGTGCGTTCGACGCGCGAGGCGGTGCTGCTGGCCGACGGTGGCAAGTTCGCGGTCGCGGGCAAACGGGGCGTTTCCGCAAAAGAGTTGCGGACATGGCAGCGGGGCTGGATACCCGCAGCGACCGAAGGAGCGCTCGATTGCGCGCGCGCCGATGCCTTGTTCCCGCTTCGCGTGCACCTGCGCGTCGAGAGCGTCGACTCTTCGGAAACCATTGGCTGGCTTCTGCTTGGTCCACGCCCGGACGGCAGTTTCTTCGGCAAGGACGAGCGCGAGGCGATCGAGCATATCGCCGGTCCGGTCGCCCGCGCGATCCATATTGCGCAGCTTCGGGAGCAGCGCGATGAGAAGGCCGAGAAACGGATCGGAGCGCTCGAGAGCCTCATCGCCACGCTGGTTGAGGCGATCGGCGGGACTCCGGCCAAGGGAGCGGTCCAGGCCTGAGACGGAGGGGGAATGAGCGAAGCGCCGGTTGAAACCGCTGTCGACGATGTCCAGCCGAAGCCACGCCGCACCGGCTTTCGTCACTTCGACGTGATCACCTCGATCGCTGCGATCTTCATCTCGGCGGTGTCGCTTTATGTGGCGATCGAGCATGGAAGAACCGAGCGCGACCTTGTCGCGGCGAACGTCTGGCCGTTTCCCCGTGAGATCCTCAGCAACGACTATGGCAACGACCATGGAATTGCGATCGGCTTTTCAAATGCTGGCGTGGGGCCCGTCAAGATTCGCAGCTATGAGGTTTTCTATCGAGGGCATCCGGTCAGTTCGAATCTAGACTTGCTGCGCAAGTGCTGCGGCCTCCCCGCTGATGCTGCCGGAGTCGTCAAAGCCCTTCCGCACGGCTTTTATGTTTCGCTCGCCGATCAGACGGTGTGGCGGCCGGGCGAAGAGAATCCGATTCTCGTGGTGCACCGCGAAGCATCTGCGCTCGAAGTCCCGACCCGCTTCAGGGATTCGCTAAAGGATCTCAGATTTCGGGTCTGCTATTGTTCCGTTCTCGACCAATGTTGGATAGGCGACCTGCAAAGCATTCACGTTGAGCCGGTGCGTGAGTGTGCTCCGCCGAAACATCCATTCGATCCGAACGGGCCCTGACGAGGTTCGTCGCGCTCAAAAGGTGATCGTGGCGATGATCGTGTCCTGGTAGCTGCCGGCCGGCAGGTTCTGCGACGCGGGTACCCGGCCGTAGACGCTGACCGACTGCGCCGAGCCGGAGCCCGTCCCCGACAGCGTGTCGGTTCCCACCGTATTGCCCCAGTTCAGCGTGCGTCCCGAATTGCGGAAGAGCGAATAGCTCATCGACGAAGTCCCGGGGCCGGTCATCTTGCGGGTGGTCACGGTCGCTCCGGCGAAGGTTCCGGCGTCGAGGCCGATGTTCCACGCGGTCCCGCTCGTGCACGTCAGTGTGATCGACGATTGCGCGTCCAATTGCGCGCCGCTGTACGTTCCGAACACCAGGTCGCCGGCGGAGAAGGTGCAGTCCGGCGGGACATTGGCGGTGACCGGGAAGGAAACCGTCGTCACGACGTTCGAAATCGTCAGGGTCGCGACGATCGTGTCGGAGTAGAGTCCGAACGGCGGCTTCGTCTGTGCCGGCAGCTTTGCATATAAGGGGACGGTGATCGTAAGCGTCGACGAGCTGCCCATGTCGACGGTGCCGCTAATGTGATTGGTTCCACCCGACCCGGAGCCCCAGACCTGGCTGAAAGACGAATCGGTGTAGAGATTGTAGGTGAGGCTGTTGGCGCCGTTCTTCATGCGCCGCGTCGTGAAGCTGCCGGAACTGCCGGTGCTGAGATCGAGATTGTAATTGTCTTTCCCGGTGCCGGTGCAGGTCAGCGTGATCGAGCCGGTGATCGTGATTTGCGAGCCGGTGAAGTTGCCGAAGGCAATCCCCGCCGAGCTCGGCGTGCAGCTGGGGGACGTGTTTGCAACGGCTGTTCCAGCGCCGAACAGGAACAGCGCCAGTCCGAAAAGAATTGCGCGAATCATTGGACCGACTCCCGGCATGTCAGCGGCCCGAGCGTCGGGATCTGGTTGGGCGCCGACTTGAAGTCGAACGACACCAGGCATTTATCCCCATCGGGCCGTTCGACGAGAACCTGGTTGCGGTTTTGGAGATCGACGACATAGGCCTCGCCGTCATAGCCGACCGGAACGGCCGCGCCGCTGGACTTCAAGGTCGCGGTGCTTCCCACGGGCAAAGGCTTTCCGCTGCCGTCGACGAGGCGGAGCAAGGCGCCGGCGTCGATCTTGACCGGGAACTTGACCACGACCCCCGACCGGTCCTGCGGCCGCACCTTCTTCCTGGTGACCGTCACCTCCGCGTCGACCGGGGCGTCGAGCGGCTCGATCGACAATTGGTTCAACTCGAACGAGCGGAGATCGGCGACGAGCAGCCGACCGTGCGAATCCGTGCGGCCGACGTCGCGATTCTCCTGCCGGACTCGGATCCGCGGCGTTCCGGTGTCGACAATGGCGAAACTGTCGTCGATCCGGTTCGAGGCGAACAGGCCGCCGTCGGCGAATGCCAGCGCGCCCTGCACCTCCGCCTGCGCGGTCGTGTGGCCGGCGACCTGGTCGACCCCGGCGTAAACCTGGCCGAAACCCGACTTGTAGGTGACCTGCCCGAATTCGTGATCCGACATGCCGCCATTGCCGCCGCCGCTGCCGGAAGCAAAGGCGCGGAAGCCCCATTCGCCGGGTGAAACGGCCGGGCGATCGACCTCGACCTGCGCGAAGCGCGAACCGCTCGATGCCTGGGCGCTGGCGCTGACCGAGGTTCGGCGTCCGAGCGGCAGCGTGAGCCCGACCATCACGTGCGTCCCCTTCTTCTCGCCGAAGTCGCGAAACACCGTGGCATAGACCGCCATTCGCCCGAACTGCCGCGAATAGCTGGCGGTCAGGATCCTCGAATGCTGGGGCTCGACGAAATCGAACGCATTGGCGAACGGGGTCTTCGGTTGTGCGGGCTGGCTGGCGCGCCGGATCTCGCTGTAGGCGATTCCGAGCGAGCCGAAGCTGCTCAGCGACACGCTCGCATTGGCGTTGAGCTGGAAGGTCGAAACCGGGTCGCCGTTGGCGGCGGCGATGTCGCCGAACCTGCGGTTCGCGACCGTGGCCGAGCCGCCAAGGCTGTAGGTCGGAGTGACGCGCTGGATTCCGGCCGACAGCTGGCCGCCGGAACGGCCGTTGAAGCTGCTTCCCGCCGCGGCGACATTGAGCAGCGCGAAATTGCCGACGTTCATTACCGCGCCGACGCCCGCCATCTGCAGCCCGCGGGTCGATTCGGCATGGGTCTCGAGGGTCAAATACTGCGAAATACCCCGGCGATAGGTGATCACGCCCGCCGCGTCTCCGTAATCATTGCTTTTGACGCCCCAGTTGCGGCGGACGAATCCGATTTCGGCGGAGTAGGTCTGAAGCTTCGGAGCGAGCAGGGCGGCGCTTGCGTAGAATGGCAGCTGGGTGACAACCTGGCGGCCGACGGCGTCGGTGACCGTCGTCGTCAGCGTCCCGCCGCCGGTGATGACCGGGACTTGCGGCACCTGGAAGGGACCGGCGGGGATGTCGCCGGATACGACCCTGCTTCCGTTCACCAGCACGTCGACGGTTGAGGGGACGGCCGCTAATCCGCTGATTTGCGGGACCGGGAAGGTGATGAGGTCCGGGCGCATCGAGAAATCCGAGTTGACCTGCGCGCCGCCGAACCGAACGGGACGGGTCCAGGGAAGGCCGCCGGTGATGAAATCGCCGAACCGGTAGCGCCGAAGCGTGCCCGGGTCCGAATAGACGTAGGCCGTGTCCAGCCGGACGACATTCGAACTGCCGCCGTTCCGATTGGGAGAGCTGTTCACGAGCAGCCCCGAGGAAATGACTCCGTAGCGCGAGAATGCCCGCGCATCGAACAGGCCGCTTGCGGACTTGCGGCCGTCCGCCGAGGTTCCGACCACGTCGTAATCGAGAACCGCGCCCGTCCCGCTCTCGACCTTGTAATCGTTCGAGTCCGGCTCGCCGCCGATCAGGGTCGGCTGGATGAATTTGGATAGCGCGGTGACGTAGAGGGTCTGGCTGCCCTGATCGATCCGGGTGGTGAGCCCGGTGATTCCGGAAAGCAGAACGAGGCCGTTCGCGCCTGGCGCGCGATGAATCTGGAAGCCGAGCCGGTCGAGTTCTTCGCCGCGGGCGAACAATGAGTCGCCGCGGGCGATGAACTCGCCGATCTTGCCGGTCGCCGAGCCGTTGACGACGACCGCCAGTTCGAGCGTTTCGTTGGCTTGCAGCTGCTCCAGCCGCGCCTCGTCGACCTCGCCGGTGATCTTCGCACCGCTGCTTGCCGTGGTGTCGAGGACGGCGCCGCTTGCGGCGGCACTCGCTGCGTTCGCCGGGCTCAGCGCAAACAGCGCCGCGGCGATCGCAAGGAGAGCCGCCAGCAGCAGCGTCGGACTCGAGGTCCGCATCACGGGCCCGATTCTACGAAGACCCGCTCGTCGACCGTTCCCGAGTCCGCACTCGCCGTTACCCGAAGCGCCTCGTTCGGCGACAGGCCCGCGCTTTCCGCGATCGGCCAGCGCCGGGTGGCGCCGGCGAGAATGTGCGGCGGCGAACTCATCCGGACCGAAAGCTCCTGCCCGTCAGGGCCGAACAGCTTCACGTTGCCGAGGCTGATGTGGCGGCTGCCGCTGTTGGAAGCGATCAGCCACCAGCCGGCCTCGTCATGAGCGATGTGCCAGTGCAGCTGGGGCCTGACTTGCGTCTGCGGTTCCGCGAACACCGGAATCGAAAGACGCAGCAGAATTCGAACGACTCCCGCCTGATGAGGCGGGGGGAGCTGGTCGAACAGGATGCGGTACGTGCCTTCCTGTCCCTGTGGCGGCTGGCGAAGGATCAGCCGGACGACCTGGCTTCCGCCGGCGTCGATGCTGGCGATCGGCGGGCTTGCGAGGAGATCGGCGGTCGGTTCGAGCACATCGTTGCCCTGGCTGTCCTGCCGCCAGACGAAGCCGCGAATCTGGAACGAGACCTTGTGGTCCTCGCCATTGGTGACGGTGAACGTGGCGGCGGTCTGCCCCGGGCCCAGAACGACGTTGGTCGGAGTGACCTCCAACCCCTGCGCCCGCGCAGGGGAACAGGCCAGCCACGCACATTGCATGGCGAGCACGAACAGCGTGCAAAAGCGCACAATGGGATTCATGATTTCCTCGCCAGCCTCGACGCGGCCGGAGGAGGCCGCATCCTCGCCGGTGAACCTTCCGGGGGCGCCCCACGAAGGGGCGCCCCATGGTTAGAAGGTCACCGTCGCCGTGATCGTGTCCTCGTAATGGCCGGCCCCGACATTCTGACTGGCGGGAATGAGGCCATAGACGTTGAGGATCTGGTCCACGCCCGTGCCGGTCCCCGCCTGGGTATCGGTGCCCACGACATTGCCCCAATTGGTGGAGTGGGACGCATCGGTGAAAAGACCATAAGCGAGGGCGAAGGAGCCCGGACCGGTCATCTTGCGGGTCGAGGTCGTCGCTCCCGAAAAGACACCGGCGTTCAGGCCGACGTTCCAGGTCGTGCCGTTCGTGCAGTGCACGGTGATCTGCGACTGCCCGGGAACGGCGCTGCCGCCGGGATCGTAAGCAGCGAAATCCAAATCGGCCGCCGCGATGGTGCAGCTGGCGGTGACGTCGGCTGTCACCTTGAATGTCGTCTGCTGCGTTGAAGCGGCCACGGCCGGGCCGCTGACCGCGGCGAGGCAGAGTGCGCCAATTGCAATGCGTAACGAAGAAGTTCTGGTCATTGTAACCCCCGAGCAATCAGTTGAACCAATCTAACGCTTTGGCGGCAGGCTAACTGCCCGGAATGTCCACGATTATCTTCCGATATATACCAATCGTTAGTAGTATTAATTTAACACTGAATAATTTAACAAGGGGTTAATGGCGCCCAGTTTCGCCGTCACCGCGAAGTATTCACACTGTCGGTACCCGCCGATTATTTAATCCGAATCGGATTGACTTGGCGGCGTCGGTCCGGCGGGCCTGTCGAAAAAGGCTCAGTGAAGCGAATAAGCCTCGACAGCCTCGTAATGGGCGCCGTGGCGCGAGAGGCGGCTTTCGAACAGGATGAACCGGTCGACCAGGAAGGGCGGCGACGAGAGGCCGCGGCCCCGCTCGAGGAAGTCCTGCACCTCGCGCGTTCGACGGCCTTTCCAGCGCGCCAGTGTGATGTGCGGGTGGAAGGCGCGGCGTTCGGGCTCCAGGCCGACCGACTGGCAAACGCGTTCAACCTTGGCGGCGAGGACGGCGAGCGGCAGCTTCGGCTCGACCCCCGCCCAAAGCGCGCCCGAATTGCGCTGCTCGAAGCGGCCGACTCCGGCGATCCGAAGCTGGAGCGGCGCGGCGCGGATGCGTCCGAGCGCGTCCGCGAGGTCGTCCGCAGCCGGCCGATCGACTTCCCCGACGAAGCGCAGGGTGATGTGGAGCTGCTCGTCCTCCTGCCAGCGGAAATCCGCGTTCTGCTGCATCGCATCGACGAGCAGGTCGCGGATGGGCTCCGGCGGCCGGATGGCGACGAACAGGCGGTGCATGACGTCCGCTTAGCCCAGCAGGACGGCGCGTCACAAAAGCAAAAATGACAGCTTTCTGACCGCGGCATGAAGCCGGGGCGTTAATCCCTTTGCAAGCACAACGCGCCGTCCGAGGATGAACGCCAGATGAATTGCGGGGAGCAATCCCGCTACCGGGGCGTTGCCCATCAGTCCCAGCACATCGTTGGAAAACTGAGGAGAATCATCATGATTCGGACGATCCTTAATACAAGCATTGCAGCTGCGGCGATTGCTCTTGCAGGACCTGCACTGGCCGGTCCCGGACACGGTGGCGGCGGCGGTGGCGGCGCGCCCGGCGCCGGCGCTCACGGAAACATGGGTGCTTCAGGCCTGGCCGGAACTGGCCGGATGAACAACTCGACGACGGGTAGTTTCACCAATCCGGCGGTGGGCACCAGCCAGGGGCTGAACCACGCCTCGACGACGGGCATCGCCAATGCCAACGCGCATAGCGTGCTCGCCGGCGGCGCGGTCGCGAGCAGCGCGCTTCCGGGGCTCAACACCGGCCTCAATGTCGTAAACTCCAGCGGGACGAGTATCGGCACCGTCAGCCAAATCGTGACCGATTCCAGCGGCAACATCCGACTGGTGATCGTGACCTCGTCGACGGGCCAGACGTTCCGGCTCGCACCGAGCACGCTCAGCATCTCGGGCGGAACGGTGATGACGACCAGCACGGTCGGCTGACGTTCGCCCAGTCTCATTAGGAGAATGGCGCCGGGTCCTCGACGGGCCCGGCGCTTTTCATGTCCGAGTCAGCAGACGCACCCACCGGCGCGTGAGTTCGACGGTGTCCGGGGGGAGATCGTCGACCGGAAATTCGGCGACGCACTCGATCTCCCACGACCATCGCGGCGGCCGGTAACGCACGTCCTCGACGATCAGCAGCGAGGCGAGGTCGCGTTTGAAATTCACTTGATGCTCGAGCTCGCAGGCGAGGCGGACCCGGCCGTGGGCGGTCATCCCGATCTCCTCGCGAAGCTCGCGCAGCACGGCTTCCTCGGGGTTCTCGTTCGCGTGGCGGCCGCCGCCCGGCACGCGCCAACCGCGCGCGTAGCGATGGCGCACCAGGATCAACTTGCGCTCCGGAGTGAGCGCGAGCGCATGCGCCCCCGAGGTTCTCGGACGTCGAATAATCCAGTTGATTGTCAGCAGCTTATGCGCTGCGGTTAGTAGCAGACGAAGGACCCGATCGATGAGCGATGAAGGCGTGTCGGGGTCTGCAGAATAGGTCATCAATTCAAATGCTTATATAAGCTACATCACAATTAGTGTTAAATTCATGGAAGATCCACTCCTCCGTCCGCCGGGCCCGCACTCAGCTCGGCCTGGGCAGGAATGGTGATCGGCTGCAGCCCAGCTGCCGTGAGCGCGCGGTTGAGCGCTGCGAGATCGTTCGCCTTGACCTGCTGCCACGCGGCCCAATCCGAATTCACTTCGGCAATGGTCTCGATCGCCGTCTGTCGGAGCGCCGGCGTGGGAGCCGAGTCACTGCCCTCGGCCGAAGTCTCTAGCGCAGCGAGCGTGCCGCTCTCATTGCCGAAGCCGGCGTGGGGCGCCTTGGGCGGCTCCAGCTTTGCCGCAAGCGCCCTTGCCGACGCCAGCAGCGACGGGTCCTTGATCCCGGCGATGCGCTTGTCGAGGGCATCCCGTACAGACTTGGTCTCGGCATAGCCTCGCCAAGCGATTTCCATCGGCGCGTAGAGGCTTTCGGAGAATTCCCTGGCGGCATGATAATCGGCGTTGATCACGCGTGGATCGCCAACGATTTCAATCGGTACAGATTGGGTCTTTCCATCGGCTGTGAGTACCGCCGTGTAACGGCCGGGCTCGACCAGCTGCCCACGCGGATCGAGCGGGGTGTCGAGGCCCCAGACTGCGGCGATGTCGTAATTATATTCAACGGCCCTGGGCCGCGGGCGGCGCATATCCCACACCCAGCGGTGCTCGCCCGGGGCCGCGGAGAGGACCGGCTGAGGCTTGACCCAGCCGGCCTGGAAGTACCGGTCTGCGGGCAGGTTCTCCGGCGCGTCGGCGCTCGAGAAGCGCTGGACCACGGCCCCGGAGGAGTCGCGGATCTCGAGCGTGACCGGGCCGTTCACGCCGCTTCCCAGCCAGTAATCGATCACCACGCCTTCGGGTGGATTCTGCCCGACCGGAGTCTCGGGCGTGAGCGGCGTGTCATGATTGTTGTCGAAGCGGACGCGGACGGCCGGCGCCGGCGTGAACAGCCGGATCGCTTCGTTCGCCGTCGCGGGCTGAAGCTGGCGGAGCAAGGCCAAGTCGCCAAGTACCCAGATCGCCCGGCCCTGAGTCGCGGTGACGAGGTCGTCGCCGTGGACCAGCAGGTCGCGCGCCCAGGCCGTCGGCAGGTTCTGCTGGAGCGGCTGCCAGTCGTTGCCGTCGTCGAAGCTGACGAACACGCCGGTCTCGTTGCCGGCATAGAGCAGGCCCGGAGCGACGGGGTCGGAGCGGACGGCCGTGACGACCTGGCCGGCGGGAAGGCCGCGGGTGATCTCGGTCCACGTCTTCCCGCCGTCGTGGGTGCGGAAGACGTGCGGCGCCCAGTCGTCGATCCGGTGCCCGTCGACCGCGACGTAAGCGGCGGCGGGGTCGAGCGACGAAATGTCGATGCTGGCAATCTTGCTCCACGGGCGGATTCCGGGAAGCGTGGTCTGGGTCCAGCTCGCGCCGCCGTCGCGGGTCATGCTGACGATCCCGGTGTCGCTGCCGGTCCACACCTCGGCCGGCGAGTTGGGCGAGGGTTCGATCGAGACGATGGTGCCGTAGCCGCACGGAAGCGCGGCCTCGAGCGTGACGTCGCCATCGCAATTAGTGGCGCCCGGCTTCTTGCCGACGAGGTCGGGGCTGATGATCGTCCAGCTGTTCCCCTGGTCGCTGCTCTTGAACAGCACGTCGCCGCCTTCGTAGAGCGCCGGCGGATCGGTCCGCGACGCGACCAGCGGCGTGACCCAGTTGAAGTGGTGCGCGACCGTGGTCGGCCTCAGGCCGTAATTGCTGAGCGGCCAAGGCGAGACGTCCGTGACCTGGCCGGTGCGCGCGTCCCAGCGGCTGACCCGGCCGCCGAGGCCGGAGCCGTAGACGATGTTCGGGTCGGTTGGGTCGGGAATGTCGTAGTCGCGCTCGTCGCCGCCCACCGGGTGCCAGTCGCGCCACGTGATCTGGCCGTAATCACTTCGGCTGGCGATGGCGACGGTGCCGCTGTCCTGCTGGCCCGCATAGACCCAGTAGGGGAAGCGGTTGTCGGCGGCGAGGTGATAGAGCTGGCCGGTCGGCTGGTTGTACCAACTGCTCCACGTGCGGCCGCCGTTGACGGTGATCGACGCGCCCTGGTCGGACCCCTCGGCGATATGGCCGGGATTCTTCGGGTCGACCCAGACCGAGTGATAATCGTCGCCGCCGGGGCTTCCGCGAAAGATATCGCAGGTCGCGCCGCCGCCGGTGCAGCGGCGGATCGACTGGCCGGTCAAATAAACGACGTCAGGGTTGCGCGGATCGACCGTGACGCGGTTGAAGTAATAGTTGGAGAAGGCGCTTCCCGGATTGACCCGCCTCCAGTGGGCGCCGCCGTCGTCCGAGCGCCACAGGCCGCCGTTGGTCTTCGAATCCACGTCGGCATAGACCCGGACGTGTCCGCCCGCGCGGGTTACCGCGAGACTGATTCGGCCGAGCGGTCCCGTCGGCCAGCCGCCGCCGGTGAGCTTATGCCAGTGCGCTCCTTCGTCGTCCGAGCGCCACACGCCGCTGCCGGGACCCGAGATTTCGGTGAAATAGCTCTGCCACGGATACTGACGCGCTTCCCAGGTCGAGGCGAACAAGGTGCGCGCGTTCTTCGGGTCGCTCGCGATATCGTTGACGCCGGTATAGCCGCCGGGCGCGAGCGGGTGGCTCCAGGTCCGACCGCCGTCGGTCGAGCGAAAGATTCCGCGCGCGTCGCTGGGGCCGAAGAAGTGCCCGACCGCGCCGACGACGACCGTATTCGGATTGGTCGGGCTGACCCAGATGCGGCCGATATACTTGGTGTCGGCGAGGCCGAGGTCGGTCCACGTCCTCCCGCCGTCGGTCGACTTGTACACGCCGCGTCCTGACTGGACGTCGTAGCGCGGCTCGGGCTGGCCGCCGCCGACATAGATGACGTCCGGATTGGACGGCGCGACGGCGATGGCGCCGATGGCCGAGCTTCCGCCCTTGTCGAACAGCGATGTCCAGGTGCGGCCGGCGTCATCCGTTTTCCACACGCCGCCGCCCGACGCGCCGAAATAGAACGTGTTGGGTTGGCTTGGCACGCCCTCGATCATCTCCGCCCAGCCGGCGCGGAACGGTCCGAGCAGCCGCCAATGGAGCGCGGAATAGAGGGCGGGGTCGACCGGCTGCGCACTGGCGGCGGCCCCGCAGGCGATGACGGTCGAGAGCAACAGGCGGGAGAGGGGCTTGCGCACGAAGGCACCTCGCTTGGTGACGGGACGGTAACGAGCCTAGGCGGAGCT
>DATNFJ010000027.1:0-3334 GCA_035606455.1 Sphingomicrobium sp. | reverse complement strand
CGCGCGATCACGTAATCCGCCGGCTTGGCGAAGAAGATATTGGGGACGAACGTCTGTGGGTTGCGGTCGTAGAGCGGGAACCAGCTCGACTGGACCTGGACCATGATCCGGTGGCCCGGAAGGAACACGTGGTTCGTCGTCGGCAGCGCGAAGCTGTAGGCGAGCGGAACGTTGGGCTTCAGCGGCTTCGGATCGGCGAACGATTCACGGTAGCGGCCGCGGAAAATGTCCATCGCGATCGGGAATTGATAGGCCGCCATCTGCCGGTCGATCGGCACTTCGTCGGGATAGACGTCGATCAGCTTCACCACCCAGTCGCTGTCCGTGCCGCTCGTCGAGGCGGTGAGGTGGACGACCGGCGCGCCGGCGACGGTCACCGGGGCGGTCAGCACCGGCGTGGCGAAGCTCAGTACGTCGGGGCGCGTCGAGACGTTGCGCTGGTCGGTCGTGAGCCACGCCTTCCAATGGTCGTCCTCGTAAGTCGCCCACAGGTTCGGGCGTGGGACATAGGTGACCGGATGCGCCGGATCCGAGGTGTAGTCGGCCGTCTGCACCGGCCCGGGAGCGGGCGTGAAGCCGAGCTCCATGCCCGGTCTCAGGTAGAGCCTGGCCGCCGTCCCGGCCGGCGGCCAGGCATTAAGCCGCTGCCACTGGTTGGTGCCGGACTGGAAGGCGGTGACCGGCGCCACGTCCATCGGCGCGCCCTTGAGATAATGGGCGAGGAACGGCGCGAGGACGTGATAGCGCCACCATTTCGACGCGTCCTGGTCCCACTCGATATTGCCGGTGTGGCGGCCCTGGTCGATCGCCTGGCCGTGGTACCACGGCCCGATCGAGAGATAGACCATGTCGTGATTGACGTCCTTGGGCTCGAGCGCCCGATAGACCGCCGGAGCGCCGTAGATGTCCTCGGCATCCCACAAGCTGTCGACGAGCATCACCGGCACCTTGAGCGGCTGGGCGGCCAGGATCTTGTCCATCGCCTGGCTCTGCCAGAAGCTGTCGTAGGCCGGGTGGCTGGTCAGTTCGCGCCAGAATCCGATCTGGTCCATGCCGTGCTCGCGGCCATATTCGCCCGCCGAGCCCGCACGCATGAAATCGTCGTAGATGTCGTAGCTGTTGGTCATGAAGGCGATGCTGTTGTCCCGCGTCGCTTCCTGTTCGTACGGATAAGGGATGTTGATCTGGCGGAAGGCGCCGTTGTGGAACCAGTCGTCGCCGCGCCAGCCGTCGACCATCGGATTCATCGGCACCGAGAGCTTGAGCGCCGGGTGCGGGTTCACCAGCGCGACCAAGGGCTCGTAGCCGTCGTAGCTGATGCCGATGATCCCGACTCGGCCGTTGCTTTCGGGGATATGCTTCACCAGCCAGTCGATGGTGTCGTAGGCGTCCGTCGAATCGTCGACCTTGGTCGGGTTGAGCGGATTGCCGACCAGCGGGCGGTTCATCACGTAGCTGCCCTGCGACCCGTACTTGCCGCGGATGTCCTGGATGACCCGGATGTAGCCGCCGTCGACGATGATGTCCGCGGCATTGTCGTAGCCGTCGAGCGCAGCGATCATGCGGCCGCTCTTGACGTTGCTGGTCAGCGCATCGGCATTGTAGGGCGTTCGGGTCAGCAGGATGCCCGCGTCATGCGCGCCCTTGGGCACGAGGATGACCGTGTGCAGCGTGACTCCGTCGCGCATCGGGATTTCGGCGACGCGCCGCTCATAGTCCCATCCGGTGGTCGCCTGGATGACCTGCGCGGGGCGCTCGTCATAGACCTGCGCCGCGGCAGGTGCGGCCGCCGCGAGTGTCCCGACAAGCGCAACGCTCCCAAGAATCCATGTCCGCATGCTTCCCCCCATCCCTGCCGCTCGCGTTCGCCCTCGATCAGGTTTATCTTCAAAGCCGGGGGCACGCCAGCGTTGGCCTGTGAAGGAGGAATGACATGGCACTCCACACCCTGGCTTTGGCGCTCAGCGCCCTGGCCTCAACGTCACAACCGCCGCCCTACCCGCCTGCCTCGACCGCGCCGCCGGGCACTCCGGACGCTCTCTATTGCCTGCGCGTCGATCCGCTGATCGGCAGCCATATCCAGACGATCCAGTGCAAGACGCGCGACGAATGGGCGATGCTGGGGCTCGACGTCGATCAGGAATGGGCTGAAAATGGCGTAAAAGTCATCGATCGCATCGCCGTCACGGGCTGAGCCGATGTGACGCCAGCCGTTCGTAATGAGGGCGGCAGCGGTCGGCGAGACGCCGCGCGTCGGCGGGCAACTCCACCGGCTCCGTTTCCGGAGGACCGAAGCCGGTGCTGCTCTCGACCGCATTGTACCAGTGCGCCGCCCAGACGCCGTCGCTGTCGCGGCGCCCTGGGGCCCAATGCAGCATGGCGTCGTGCCAGGGAATGCCGAGCGCTTCACACAGCTTCGACAGCACGAGCTCGGGATTTGCGAGCACGTCGTTGGCGTCAACGACCGGCGGCGCTCGGCCGAGCCGGTCCGACTCGCGGTCGAAGAATTCCGCCTGCCGCTCGAGGCCGAGATCCTCGAAGCGGGCAGCTTCGCGTTTGCGAAGGTACGAGGCGATCATCCGCTCAGGCTCGCGGATCAGGAACGCGTGCCGGAAGCCGGCGAAATCGTCATAACCGATCGGCCCCGCCATATGGTGCCACATGTGCTTCTGGTACCAGACCGGCGAGCCGTCGCGCGGATCGCCGCGAAGCGTCCGCATCACGCTCGCCCAGTCGCAATCCATCGCCGCAATCACTTCGTCGCGCATCGGGTGGCCGGCGCCGGTCGCCTTGAGGAAGCAGCCGTAGAAAGGCTCGTCGGACACGAAGGTGTCAGCCCGACGCCCGAAGCTGCGCATCATCGCGGTGGAGAGGTTCCTGGGACCCGACCATATCGCGATGCGCAGCGTCACTTCCCCTCCCCTTCAGGGGAGGGGCGCAGGGGTGGGGTGCTGCCGAGCGGGCTCGATGCTCGCGAGGAAGCTTCTGAAGCGGCATCGAGCCGCTTCATTCGCCACCCACCCCCTTCCCCCTCCCTTGAAAGGGAGGGGAGACATCGCGTTCGATGCGGTCGGCGTAGAGCTTCTGCAGACGCTCGACCATCGGGCCGCGGCAGGTCAGCGTGCGCGCGTCGATCTCGCGCACGGGCACGATTCCCGCAAACGTGCCGGTCACGAACGCTTCATCCGCGCCGTAGACGTCGGTCAGCGAGAAGTCCTTCTCGATGGCCGGGATGCCCGCCTCGCGCGCGACGTCCAACGCCACGCCGCGCGTGATCCCGCCGAGGCAATATTTGCCGCTCGACGTCCACAGCTCGCCCTTGCGGACGATGAAG
>DATNFJ010000026.1:0-3184 GCA_035606455.1 Sphingomicrobium sp. | reverse complement strand
CGGCCAAGCATCCGCTGTTCGACCGCGCGATCTTCATGGACCGCAATTTCGCGGTGAGCGTGGTCTTCATGGCGGTCACCGGCGTGCTTCTGCTCGGCGGTCTCGCGTTGCTGCCGCCGCTGCTTCAGAACCTCTACGGCTATTCCGTGCTTCAGTCGGGCTTCCTCACCGCCCCGCGCGGACTCGGCACACTGTTCTCCATGCTCATCGCCGGCCGAATGACCGGCAAGATGGATGCGCGGCTGCTGGTCGGCACGGGCGTCGTCCTGATGGGCGTTTCGCTCTACATGATGACGGGATTCGCGATCGAGCAATCATCGCGGCCGGTGATCGTCAGCGGTATCGTCCAGGGCCTCGGCCTGGGGCTCATCTTCGTCCCGCTTCAGACGCTCGCGTTCGAAACGCTGGCGACCAAGTTCCGCACGACCGGCGCAGCGCTGCTCAACCTGTCGCGGAACATCGGCGGTTCGATCGGGATCTCGGTCGTCAGCACCGAGCTCGTCCGGCTGACCCAGGTCAGCCACGCCGACATGGCCGCGAACATCACCCAGAACAGGATCCCTGCGATCAATTCGACCTTGCTCGAGAATCTGGCGCCCTACGGCAATGCGGTGCTCGCTTACATCAATGCCGAGATCACCCGGCAGGCCCTGTTCATCGCCTATCTCGACGATTTCAAGCTGATGATGATGGTCACGTTCGTCATCCTTCCGCTGCTCTTCTTCATGAAGCGCGGCAGCAAGTCGGACGACACGCCGATGGTCCACATGGATTGACCGCGCGGCTGGCGATCAGGGTGACCCCGCGCTCGGCCAAGCCGGGGATCGGCGGCTGGCGGACCGGCGCCGAGGGGCGCGAGGAGCTGGAGGTCCGGGTCGCCGAAGCGCCGGCCGACGGAGCGGCGAACGCGGCGGTGGCGAAGCTGCTGGCCAAGGCGCTCGGGGTCAGCCGTGCAGAAGTGAAGATTGTCTCGGGCGCGGCCTCTCGCCACAAGCGCGTCGAAGTCCCATTTGGCCTCGAAGAAGCGCGGCGCCGGATCGGCGGTTAGAAAAGGGAGAAGGACATGTTCGGAATCGATAAGCGGCGGCTCGGCCGCGACGGGCCTGAAGTGTCGGCGATCGGCCTCGGCTGCATGGGCATGAGCGAATTCTACGTCGGCGGGAGCGAAGCGGAGTCGATCGCGACGATCCACCACGCGCTCGACCGCGGCGTGACCTTCCTCGACACCGCGGACATGTACGGCTGGGGCAAGAACGAGGAGCTGGTCGGGCGAGCGATTGCCGACCGACGCGATGATGTCTTCCTGGCGACCAAGTTCGGCAATGTGCGCGGGCCCAACGGCGAGTTCCTCGGAGTCCGCGGCGACCCCGACTATGTGCGCTCGGCGTGCGAGGCGAGCCTCAAGCGGCTGAACGTCGAGACGATCGACCTCTATTACCAGCACCGCGTCGATATCGAGGTGCCGATCGAGGACACGGTGGGCGAAATGACGCGCCTGAAAGAGGAGGGGAAGATCCGCTTCCTCGGCCTTTCCGAAGCGGCGCCCCAGACGATCCGGCGCGCGCACCAGGTGCACCCGATCAACGCCGTCCAGACCGAGCTGTCGCTATGGAGCCGCGACGCGGAGGCCGAGGTGCTCCCGACCGTGCGCGAGCTCGGCATCGGCTATGTCGCTTATTCGCCGCTCGGCCGCGGGTTCCTGACCGGCCAGTTCAAGTCGCCCGACGACTTTCCCGAGGACGATTTCCGCCGCAATCACCCGCGCTTCCAGCGCGAGAATTTCGAGAAGAACATCGCACTGGTCCGCGAGGTCGAGAAGATGGCGCAGGAGAAAGGCTGCACGACCGCGCAGCTGGCGCTCGCCTGGGTGCTCGCGCAGGGCAAGGACATCGTCCCCATCCCCGGCACCAAGCACGTCAGATATCTCGACGACAATATCGGCGCGCTGGAGGTGGATTTGAGCGGCGAGGACCTGAAACGCCTCGACGCGATCCTCCCGCCCGGCGCCGCTGCCGGCGAACGCTATCACGCGCGCGGCATGGAGACGGTGAACCGCTAGCGCACGTCGTCCCGAAACACCTCCCCACCCTTCATCACGAAGTTGACGTGCTCGACCGCGGACACGTCTGTCGTCGGGTCTCCGGGCATGGCGACAAGATCGGCGAGGAGGCCGGGCTTGACCTGGCCGCGATCGGGGAGGTGGAAGATCGACGCATTACCGGAGGTGGCTGCGATCATGACGTCGGCGGCGGGCATTCCGCCGCGCTGCATCGCCTCCATCTCGAGCCAGTTCTTGCCGTGGGCGAAGACGCCGACGTCGCCGCCCATGCAGATCCTGACCCCCGCCTTCATCGCCATCTGGAAGGCGCGGCGGTTCTCCTGAACGCTCTCGGGCGCCGGCTCCTTCCCGTTCCAGCCCTGGAAATATTGCGCGTAGGCCTCCGACGCGCCGAGCGTCGGGCAATAGCCGGTGCCCCGGTCGTGCATCATCTTGAAGATTTCGGGCGTGCCGCCATAGCCGTGCTCGACCGTGTCGACGCCGGCGAGGATCGCGCGGCGCATGCCCTCGGCGGTGGTCGCGTGGGCGGCGGCGACGCGCCCGGCGTCGTGGGCGACCTGAACGCCGGCCGCCATTTCATCCTCGGTCAGCGTTGGCCGCGACGGCTCACCGGGGAGGTAGTGGTAATCGGCGTACATCTTGATGACGTCGGCGCCGGCCGCGATCTGGTCGCGCGCGGCCGCCCGCATCTCGTCGGCGCCGTTCACTTCCTCCGCGCCCTGCGGGATTTTGACTCCGGGTTCGAAACCCTTGGGACCGTAGGCGCCGCGCGCGACATTGGCCTTGGTCGCGACCAGCATCCTCGGACCGGGGATGATTCCCTGGTTGATCGCCTGCTTGATCCCGACGTCGGCATAGCCCGCGCCTTCGGTGCCCAGGTCGCGCTCGGTGGTGAAACCGGCCATCAGCGTCTTGCGGACATGGACGACGGCGCGCGCCGTCCTCAGCGCGAGCGGCTCGTGGAGCACCTGATCGTCCCACTTTGTCTCGTTGTAGGGATGGAGGAAGATGTGGGAATGGCCCTCGATCAGCCCGGGCGTCAGCGTCTCGCCGGGAAGCTCGATCACCTTCGCGCCTGCGGGTACGGCGAGGTTCGGGCCGACCGCGGCGATATGGTCGCCGTCG